>JACSRJ010000095.1 GCA_014879835.1 Anaerolinea sp. | reverse complement strand
ATCAATCGGTCTAAGTGGGGACGATGATCCCGGACTCGATGAGGGCTAATGTTGGTGAACAGGACAGTCTTACCCTCAAACCCCCCATTAATAGCTCATCTTTCAAAGAAACCGCTATAGGCAGTTTGAGAGGCTGTCGGAACAGATTGTTAGCCCCTAACCCCCCGCCCCTCCACCTGATTTCAGGCGAAGAGGGCGAGGACAGGGCAGCCTCAGTCGCGTTTACCCTTTACAATTGCCTGTTTCACCTCACCAATGGCGCGGGTCACTTCAATCCCACGCGGGCAAGCAGGTGTACAGTTGTAGATGGTGCGACAGCGCCACACCCCATCGGGGTCAGAGAGCACGTCCAAACGCTGTTTGGTACCCTGATCGCGGCTGTCGAAAATGAAACGATGGGCCTGAACCACCGCCGCAGGGCCGACATAATCGCCATTTGCCCAGAAGGACGGGCAGCTTGTGGTGCAGGCGGCGCACAGGATGCATTTGGTGGTATCGTCGAACCGCTCCCGATCTTCAATGGTCTGAAGTCGTTCGCGGGGCTCCCCCTCGGCATTGACTGGCGGTTGACTGTCGTTCACAAAGTAAGGCATCACCGCTTTGTAGTGATCAAAAAACGGTTCCATATCCACGATCAAGTCTTTGATCACCTTCAGCCCCAGAATCGGCTCCACCTGAATGGTGGGATTCTCGCCAAATTCCTGTGCCAGCACCTTGCACGCAAGCCGATTGCGCCCATTGATGCGCATTGCGTCCGAACCGCAGATTCCCTGAGCACAAGAGCGGCGTAAGCTGAGCGTCCCATCCTGCTCCCACTTGACCCGATGCAGCAGTTCGAGAACGCGGTTTGTGCCTTCACAGCCCTTCAGCACATAGGTTCCCCAGTAAGGTTTTTTATCTTTATCCGGGTTGAAGCGCCGGATTCGCAGGGTAATTTCCATATCCGATCATCCTTGTGAGAGTATGCCCTCCCTGTAGCACAGGGAGGGAGGCAGGTTTAGTAGACGCGCTCTTTAGGCTGGTACTCGGTGATCACCACCGGTTTGAACTCCACCTTGCCATCGACGTGAACAAAAGTATGTTTGAGCCAGTTCACATCATCCCGTTTGGGATAATCCTCACGGGCATGTCCACCCCGGCTTTCCTTACGCTGCAAAGCGGCGCGGGCAGTCACCTCGGAGATGTCCAGCAGGCAGCCCAACTCCCACGCTTCGAGCAGATCGGTGTTGAAGGTTCTGCCTGCATCTTCAATCAACAGGTTGGAGTCATATTCCTGCTTCAGTTCACGCAGGGCATCCACCGCCTTTTGCATCCCCGCTTCCTCGCGGAACACACCCACATAGTCCTGCATCACCGACTGCATTTTCTGGCGGATCACACCGGGGCGGGTCTTGCCCCGTGCGCTGAACAACCGCTTGATGCTCGCTTCTGCCTCTTTGCCCGCATCCGCTGGGAGTGTGGGCATACTGGCGTCTGTGCAATACTTCGCGGCATCCTGCCCAGCACGACGCCCAAACACGACCAGATCAACCAGCGAATTGGTGCCCAGTCGGTTCGCCCCATGCACACTTACACAGGCGCATTCACCCGCCGCATACAAGCCGGGTACAACCGTATTGTTGGCGTCGCGGATCACCTGAGCGTTGTTGTTGGTGGGGATACCACCCATCGCATAATGGGCTGTTGGTTGAATCGGCAGCGGTTCTCGAAGCGGGTCGATGCCCGCATAGGTGCGCCCCTGATCGCAGGTTTCGGCCAACTTGGACTCAATATAGTGTGCGGTGTAATGATCATAAGGTTCGTTGGCTTCGGCCTTGTAGCGACGTACCGTTTCCGGGGTCAGGTCGAGGTGCACATAACGTTTGCCATTCACCCCCCGCCCTTCGCGCAGTTCCAAAAAGATGGCACGGGAGACCACATCACGCCCGGCAAGGTCTTTAATCTTGGGCGCGTAACGCTCCATAAAGCGTTCACCCCGTCCATTAAGCAGCACCCCACCTTCACCCCGCACCCCTTCGGTGATCAGGAATCCGGTGGGGTAAAGCCCCGTCGGATGGAACTGGAAAAACTCCATGTCCTCCATGGGGATTCCCCGGCGATAACAAACGGCCGCGCCATCCCCGGTAAGACTGTGGGCATTGCTGGTCACTTCCCATGCTTTACCCCATCCACCAGTGGCAAACACCACCGCTTTGGACTGAAAGACGTGCAGTTCGCTGTCCTCCATGCAGATCGCCACCACCCCAGCGGCCCGTCCATCAGCGCTCATGAGCAAATCGACGACATGGTATTCATCAAAAAAAGTCACGTTGCTCTTGATGCACTGCTGATACAGGGTCTGAAGGATCATGTGTCCAGTGCGGTCTGCCGCATGACAGGCGCGGCGTACTGGCTTACCCGTCTCGTTGTTGGTGTGCCCACCAAAGCGCCGCTGAGAGATTTTGCCCTCTTTGGTGCGGTCAAAGGGCAGTCCCATATGCTCCAGTTCGATCACCGCGTCGATGGCTTCTTTGGCTAAGATTTCAGCCGCATCCTGATCGACCAGATAGTCGCCGCCTTTGATCGTATCAAAAGCGTGCCAGCGCCAGTTATCCGGTTCCTCGTTGCCCAGTGCGGCCCCGATTCCCCCTAGCGCGGCCCCCGTATGGGAGCGGGTTGGGTATAATTTGCTGATCACAGCAACTTTCACCGACCGTGAGGCATACAGAGCTGCCATCAGCCCCGCCCCGCCTGCGCCCACGATCAGCGCGTCAAATTGATGCATTTTCATGATAGGTTCTTGAGACTCCTCTACCAAGTACCTTTATCTGATGATGACCTGTGAGGCTTGGTTGAGCATCTTCTCAGCCGTGCCGAGGGCGGTTTGTAGGATCGCCAGCGCACCCACAAGCAGCACGCCGATCATGGTGCCAAAGAAGGCGATGTTAAATGCCCGACGAACCACCGGGTTGCGGGTGTAGTCTTCCATCACGTAACGGGCTCCGTTAAAGCCGTGAACCACGACCAACACCAGCAGCAGAATGTCGTACACCCGCCAGATATAAACCCCGGCCAGCAGGGTGTTCCAGCGCAGTTCCACAAACTTGGCAGCGCTTGCCATCTGCACCCCATGAACAGTCACTTCGAGCATGTTTGCGCCGAGGTTGGTACCAAAGGGCACATGCCCCAGTTTGGTGATGTCAAAGACCCCGTTGATCACATGGACCATCGCCAGATGCCCAAACACCAGCGGGATGATCAACACCCCAGAAATGCGCATGAACTGCCATACCAGCAGACTCTGCTTGCTGCCCTTGTACTGGGCCTTCGGGGTATACTTGAATCCACCTAAGCCGGGCACAACGGAGGCCACCAACGAGACCAAAAGCGCCAGTAGTAGGATCACCACCGTTCCCACCACAAAAGGCGAGACGGCTTCTACTACCTGCTCCAGCCCCAGATCAAAGGTCGTGGCGCGTTCATTGTAGAAATTCAGCACATGTCCAAACATGGCCAAAAAGACGGGGACAAGGATCACAACCGTTGCTAAAAACACAACTTTCGCGGCGTTTGCCTGATGCCGCCACCATTTGGGGCGATAATCAAACAGGGCGATGCGAAAGCCATTGAGCGCATGGTACACCACACAAGCCACCAACCCAAACTCCCCAAGGGTGAAGAGGGGAGTTTTGTACGCGGCGATTGCCTTGGCGTACAGCTCTGGGTAAAAAGTTGCCCATGAGGTATCGATCACATGCATGACGAGGAATACGAGGGTGCCTATTCCCGCGATACGGTGAAGCACCCAGCTCCACTGACCAATTTTGCCGCGATAGCGCAGCGTTTCAGTGATGGTCAGAACGAGGGAAGTCATGGAGATGCGCCTCCTTCAACTCTAAGTACTCATCATTATTCTTGCCGGATTAGCCCATAATAACAAGATTGTGCGATTTGGAGCAAATAAATCACATTATCACCCCACACATCCCCCACGACCGGGTGTGGTTGAGCACCACGCAGGGTTTGCTGGTTGAGGGCACCCACTTAAACCTGTCAAGCATCAAATAAAGGAGATATTTTTGTACCACGAACCTCAAACCACCAGCTACAGGCGCGATCAGCTTACGTGGCTGATCTTCCTCCTCACTGGCTATTTTTCCTACCTTCAGGCCGTGATCGCCTCGATCATGAACTTCCTGAGCATCGAACTGGACTACACCTACACCCAGAGCAGCCTCCATGTGAGCATCACCGCGCTAGGTGCATCCCTCATGGGTTTCATAGGGGATCGCCTCACCCTACGCATCGGGCGCTGGAAGGCCCTCTGGTTTGGAGGGATAGGTATGGTTGCGGGGCTGCTCATCACCACCCTCGGTAAGGTGATTCTGGTCACCGCCGGAGGCGCTTTTATCTCCGGTTTTTGTGGCGGTTTGGTGCTAATCACCTCACAGGCTGTGCTTTCCGATCATCACCGCCAAAACCGAGGGGTAGCACTCGCCGAGGCAAACGTGATGGCCAGTCTGGTGGTCTTTTTTGCGCCCCTACTGGCGGGTGAGTTTCAGCGGATGTATGAGAATCGGGGCGACGCCTTCAGCCTCGACTGGCGTGCTGCCATTTACAGTCCTGCCCTTGCGATTCTCATCCTGCTGCTGTTGATGGGGCGCACCCCTCTGCCTCCCATCCAAGAAAGCCACAGTCAGAGCGGTGTCCCCAAACGCCTACCTTTTGCCTTCTGGTCAGGCATTAGCGCCAATGCTATTGGGGCGGCCGCAGAGTGGAGCACCCTCTTTTTTGCCCCTGCTTTTTTGGAGCATGTGGTGGGCTTGAGCAAGATTGATGCCACCACCCGGGTGTCGCTCTTTTTTGTGGCGATGGCCGTTGGGCGTATCGTGGGCAGTATCCTCTCGCGCCGCCTGTGGAGCGGACACTTGCTGTTGGGCGCTTATGCCCTCTCGATGGGCGGGTTTTTGCTCCTCTGGCAGGGAGGCAGTCAGACCCTCAACATCATGGGTCTGTTTGTGACCGGACTTGGCATTGCTAACCTGTATCCTCAGGGCATTTCCCTTGCCCTCAGCGCTGCCCCCGGCCAGACCAATGCTGCGACCTCACGCAATACCCTGTTTGTGGCTGGGGCGATCTTTGCGGTACCCCTCTTTCTGGGCAGCCTCACGGATCGGGTGGGCATCAAGGAGGCGTATGGTGTGGTTTTGATCATCCTTGCGGTGGGTATGAGTCTGGCCTTCATCACCACCCGTCTGGTAAAACACAAGAGCGCCGCCTGAGGCAGTTTGTAAGCAGGTTGGGTTCACCCCAACCTTGTATGGGCAGAGGCAAACGCATCCACTTGGCGCGCACCCGTAATGATGCGTTTGCCCTGTTTCATCCCGCTTTGAAATGGTGATTGCCCCCTTTTTTGATCTGGGTTATAATCCCGAACACTCGTTCTGATAAAAAGTGTTGCCTGAATAGAGGTTGACACTTTGCCCAACCTACCCTTAAGATTGCCGCGTTTGCCAGTGGACAGCAGGACCAGAAATAAGAACAACCATGACCATTGGAGTTGTGCGCCCGGTAAATATTGATGAACAGATGCGCGAGGCATATCTTGATTATGCCATGAGCGTGATTGTGGCCCGCGCCCTGCCTGATGCCCGTGACGGCTTGAAACCCGTCCAGCGGCGCATCCTGTATGCAATGGCGGATATGGGATTGCGCCCGGATTCCCCTTTCAAAAAGAGCGCTCGTATCGTCGGGGAGGTTTTGGGTAAGTACCATCCTCACGGGGATCAAGCGGTGTATGAGGCCATGGCACGCTTAGCCCAAGACTTTTCAGTGCGCTATGAATTGGTTGACGGGCAGGGCAACTTTGGCAGTATCGACGGTGATGCCCCCGCTGCGATGCGTTATACCGAAGCACGGGGAACAGCCATTGGGATGGAACTGCTCACCGATATTGATAAAGATACGGTGGATTTCATCGACAACTTTGATGGCAGTTTGCAGGAGCCCAGCGTTTTACCCGCTGCCCTGCCCAACATGCTTATCAACGGCGCATCGGGGATCGCAGTGGGGATGTCCACCAATGTCCCGCCACATAACATCGGCGAAGTGGTCGATGCCTGTGTGCACATGCTCCGCCATTGGGAAAATCTTGATGACGTCTCCGTGCGTGACTTGATGGAATATATCAAAGGGCCGGACTTTCCCACTGGGGGACTGCTGTTTCGAGACAGTGAGTCCAGAGAGATACAGGAATACGACGATGCCCTCACGGCTGCTTATGCCACCGGCCGGGGCAAACTTACGGTGCGTGCCAAAGCCCACATTGAGAGTTTGGGGCGGGGCAAAAACCAGATCATCATTGGTGAGATTCCTTACCAGATCAATAAAAACAGCCTGATCGAGCGGATCGCCGATCTGGTGCGCAACGAGAAGATCGATGGCATCAGTGATCTGCGCGATGAAAGTGATCGGCAGGGCTTGCGCATTGTGATTGAGGTGCGCAGCGGGTTTGATCCGGCTGAGGTGCTCAAAGATTTATTTAAGCTCACCCCCCTTCAGACCACCTTCAGCGTGATTATGCTAGCGCTGGTCGATAACGAACCCCGTACCCTTTCGCTCAAGCAGTCGCTCCGGGTATACCTCGAACACCGCTTGGAAGTGGTGCGCCGCCGTTCTCAATACGATCTTGCCCGTGCGCGTGAGCGTGCCCACATCTTGCAAGGACTGTTGATCGCCCTCGATCAGCTTAATCTGGTGATCCGCATCATCCGAGAGAGCGAATCCAGTGAGGCGGCCCGAACCGCGCTGATGTCTCGGCTCAATCTCTCACAAGCGCAGGCAACCGCGATCCTCGATATGCAGCTTCGGCGCTTGGCGGCACTGGAACAGGTCAAGATTCAGGAAGAATTTAAGGAGAAAATCCAGACTATCCAGTATTTGGAAGGGCTGCTGAATAACCCTCCCTTAATGCGCAAAGTGATCGCGGATGAACTGCTGGAGATCAAAAAACGCTTTAACGATCCCCGCCGCACCGCGATCATCGCGGGTGCCCCCCGCGAAGTGACGGCTGAGGATCTGCTGGCCCAAAACGAAAGCACATGGGTGACTCTCACCCACAACAACCGGATCAGCCGCACCTATCAGGATCAACCGCCTAAGATTACCGCCCGAACCGAAGACCCACCGCGCTTTTTACTGCGCAGCAACACCGCCGATATTCTGTACCTGATCGGCACGGATGGGCGTGCGGTCAGTGTGCCCGTGCAGGGACTGCCCATGACTGATGAGCCGGGTGAAGGGGCAGATACTGGCTCTCAGACGGATTTCCGCAATGGTGAACCGATTGTTGGGGCGATCAGTTTGGCCACTTCGATGGAGGATGGTTACTTCTTTTTTGTGACCGAAGGCGGTGATGCCAAACGGATCCGGGTGGCGGATTTGCCCGGCCTGACGGCACGCGCTTTTACGGTGATGAATGTGGGCGAAGATCGGATCGTCGCAGCGCACTATGTGGATGATGAGGATGAGGTCGTGTTGATCACGGCGGATGCTCAGGCCATTCGTTTTAAGGTGGCAGAGGTGCGTCCTACCGGGCTGCCTGCGGGTGGAATGCGGGGCATCAAACTCAGCGAGGGTGATAAGGTGGTCAGCGCCAATGTGGCCCGCTCTGGCACGGCCGTGTGGACGGTCACCGAAAGCGGGATTGCCAAGAGTTCGCCGCTGGCCGAATATCCCTTACAAGGGCGTGCCGGCACTGGGGTTGTGACCATGAAACTCACACTGGGGGATCGGGTGGCCGCGTCCACCATAGCGACCATGAATGATCTGGTGATCATCCTGACCGCCAGAGGGCGTTTTAAAGTCGCCCGTTTTGCCGATGCACCGCATGGGACACGCCCGCTTAAGGGCGATTTCACCGGGATCAAACTCACCCATCATGATCGGGTCAACGGGATCACCCAGATCGTGCGCCGTCCGGAACGGGTGGTGATGCCGCCCTCCAACGAGGCTTCACCCAACGGCGGCAGTCCTCCCGAATCGTGAGATTTAGAGGGCTTGACGGACCGAAGAATCGTGATATGGTCCAGTAAATCCGCTTTGGGGGAATGGTTTGTGCAGGTATTGCACCTAGCCACGAATGTTGATGAGATGTAATGAAGGGATGGGTTCAAAAATGCAGTTGACATTTTTCTCACCACCTCCACCGCATGATGATCCGATCTTGAATCAGATTCATCATGGATTGTGTGAGGAAATCCTCCCTCGAATTCCATCTCAAAGCGTGAATCTGATTGTAACATCACCGCCCTATGCTGATCAGCGCAAGAACACCTATGGGGGCATTGCCCCTGATGATTATGTGGCGTGGTTTATGCCTATCGGGGATGAACTCAAACGGGTGCTTCATCCTTCCGGGTCATTCATCCTCAATATCAAAGAGCGGGTGGTAGACGGTGAGCGCCACACCTATGTACTTGAGCTTATCTTGGAGATGCGTAAACGCGGTTGGTTGTGGACTGAAGAATACTGCTGGCATAAGAAAAATTCTTATCCCGGAAAATGGTCAAACCGGTTCCGCGATTCATGGGAGCGTCTGCTGCACTTCACCAAGTCGCGGAAATTTGATATGTATCAGGAAGAGGTCATGGTTCCCGTTGGGGATTGGGCCGAAACACGCCTTCGCACCCTCAGCGAAACGGACAAACGCCGTGATGAGTCCAAGGTGGGTAGTGGGTTTGGCAAAAACATCTCTAATTGGGTAGGGCGCGAGAAAGTCTACCCCAACAATGTCCTGCACATGGCTACGGAGTGTTACAACCGAGGTCACAGTGCGTCATTCCCAGTAGCACTGCCTCAATGGTTTATAAAATTGTTCACCAAGCCGGGGGATGTGGTTCTTGATCCGTTTATCGGTTCGGGTACAACCGCTGCGGCCGCCAAACGGCTTGCCCGAAACTACATTGGCATTGAGAAATCCGAGGAGTATGTCACAATCTCCCGCGAGAGACTTGAGCAAACGCCATATGGGATTGATGCCAATGCGCCCTCTGAACAAAGCGACCTTTCAGAACTACGTGGATCAGCAGATTCGGCAGTACCACAACGCCAAACTGGAATCACTGAGCCTAAAATGCCAGCCTTTGAATCATTAACGGTCAGGGCTGGCGGGTAGGGGCAGGTGTTGCGGTCGGGGTGCGGGCGGTGACCGTCACCTCTGCCTGATTGGGCAGAATGCGCACATCCTCTCCTTTGATCTCCGCTTTGCTCACCGACGCTTGTAAGGTAATCGTGTGCGTCCCCGCAGAAAAGCCTGCTAAAGGCGCGTAAACCCGAATATCTTCGATCTTCAGGCTGCTCACCGCTTCAGAAGGCCCAGTCACGATCACCTTGACCAGTTCAGGGGTGATCTTGATCGTGTAATCCGCCGGGTCTAACCCTTGAGTCTGTACCGGAATATCGGCAAATTCCCGGCTCAGAATGACCGGCTCAATGGTCACGGTCACGGTGATGTCGGTCGGATCGGGCATGGTCACCCCAGCAGGCAGCAGCACTTTGACCACCTGCGTGAAGGTTTGGGTGCGCCCGGTGAGATCAATCGGTTCTGTGGGGGCGATCCCGTTCAGGGCTGCAATCGCATCCGCATCACCCCGAACAAAAATCCGGCGCGGTTCCCAACGATAATCAGGGCGGATATAACCGGGGCTGAGGGTGCCCGGCACAAAACGCGGATCAACCGTCAGTTCAGTCACATCAGCGCGCTGGCGTACATCAACCATGATCACAATATCCACAGGCGAAAGTTCCACATCGGAAACCACCTTGCCTTCTGCATCAACCGCACTGAGCAGCACCCGGCGGCTGAAGGAAGCCCGCTGATCTTGAAGATCGACCCGGGCGAGGACTGCAGATACCTGATTAACCTTCTCCTGTGCGCCCGAAACTTTGACCGCAGGCTGTGATGGTTCTGCCTCTGCCACATAACCGACGGGTGGGTCTGAGGTGAAATGCACACTCACATTGATCATGCTTTCGCCCCGTGCCGCCAGTTCGAGGGTGATCCGGTTAGGCTGAATCCGCACAATCGCCCCGCCGCTGATCCCCGAAAGGATGCCTTGAATGAGAACCGTATGGGTTCCCGGCCCGAGTTGGGAAAGATCGGCATTGAGCTGAATATCCCCGCTTTGTAAACTGCGCCACACGGAGTCGAGAGCACGAATGGTCACCTGTGCAGTGGTTGGGGGTTTATTGACGATGATTAAGCCTGCATTAGGAGTCAAATTTAAAGGAATCAAGTCAGGGAATCGTTCTTCCCGGACAGGGTTCTGGACTGAGCTGGCAGCATACCAGATCATCACTGCCAGTGCCAGAGACGCCAATCCCCAGCCAAGATTATCGAGGAGCAGTTTCACGAAATTACGCGGCTTCAGCATGAAATGATTGTGCCACAGAACTGCTACAGAGTAAAATGGGCGCAATGCTGTGTTAAGGAGTGATAAGGTTATGCGTCCTCGTCTTTTGATCCGGTTCGGGCTGATGCTTGCGGTGGTCATCCCCGCATTATGGAGCGCCGTCCCAGCTTCTGCGAATATGTCCCGTCTGACCCTTCACCGCCGATCCTGTAATGGGGTCACGGTCTATGCAGTCCATGACGGTTTCTCTAACGGTTCTGCCCCCTATTATGCGGTCTTTGCGGCTGATCTTGATGGGGATGGCAATTATGGCGAAGCGGGCGAACCCAAAGTCTTTAAACAGGTCAAAAAGACTGGCTCCGCTGTGTGGGTGAGTGCCCGTTTGTACTTCCGTGCGCCTGAAGGCTCTGAGATCGCGGTCACCGTCTACGAGATCGACAGCACAGGGACGATGGTCACGCAGGGGGGCGATAAGGTCAAGTACACCTGCGCCAACCGGGTTGCCCTTGATCCCATTCCGGGGGATACGGGCGCGCCGATTCCGGTGCTCAAGATCACGGCCAAAGTCGTGGTTGAAAAGATCACCGTATATGCTGAAGCCAGCTCTGACAGCACCGTTCTGGGCGGGGTAGGCATTGGGCAGCTCCTCAATGTGAAGGCGCGTAACCAGCGCGGCGACTGGGTTCAGGTTGAATTTAATGGCGGTATGGGCTGGATCATGTGGCAGACTCAGGCATATCTGCTTGGGCCTTATCAAGATTTGCCCATTAAGTAAGGGCCGCAAGAAAGGCCCACCTCATTTTAAGGGGACATCATGGGTTGGGGCTTTGAGGGTGTCCCCGCAGCCCTTTGTGGGCAAGCGTGAGGGCGGTATTTTGATGCCGCCCTCTTTTCCAATGGAAAAAGCAGTGAAGGTCTGATTCGAACGGTAGTTTATCAGGATCATCTGCGCACTATGATCAACCTCTACGACATCCTCGAAGCTGGTGATGGACAGCTCTTTGGCGAACCCGCCCAAATATTGTTCACCGACTTTTGTTACGACTCACGGCGGGTGAACCCCGGTGAACTCTTCGTGGCAGTCCGCACTGAGCGGGGCGATGGTCATGCCCATATCCGAGAAGCAATCGAAGCAGGCGCACAAGGGGTGATGTGCCAGCACCCACCTGAATTTGATACCACCGGTCTGACGGTGATCGTGATGCGCGATGTGGAAGCGGCACTCTTGAAGTGGACTCAAATTGTGCTGCGGAAGTTTGGCACGACGGTGATCGCGGTCACGGGCAGCGCCGGTAAATCCACCACCAAAGAGTGGATCGCGGCCTTGTTGGGCACCAAATTTTCGATTTATCGCAGCCCTGCCAGCTATAACGGCAGTTTTGGTCTGCCCCTTGCCTTGGGCAAACTCGCCCCTGAACACAAGATCGCGGTGTTGGAGTTTGGGGCTGATCACTACGGTGAAATGGAAGCCCTGATCGAAGTGACCCGTCCGCTGGTGGGGGTGGTGACCAACATTCAGCACGCTTATACCGACCGCCTCGGCACTTTGGAAAATATCGCCAACGAACATGCGACCCTGATCGCGGGACTGCCTGAATCAGGACTGGCGATCCTCAACTATGATGATGATCTGGTGCGGCGGATGAGTACCAAAACCAAAGCGCAGCCGCTCACCTTCGGTATTGATCGGGATGGCAGTGCCTTCGGCGCAGATTTGATTGCTTATAACTTGGTCATCGCCCGTGATAAGGTAGGGTTTGATCTGCGTCATGATCGGGAACGTTATTTAGGGCGCTGGATTCCCTTTCTGGGAGAACATCAGCTTTATAATGCCCTGCCCGCTTTGCTTGTGGCCAACGCCTATGATATTCCCATCGAAGAGGGTCTGCGCCTGCTCACTGAACTGCCCCCGTTGGCAGGGCGAATGCGTCCCTTTGAGGGGCGGGGCGGGTGCCTGTTGGTGGACGACAGCCTGAATGCTAACCCGGAGACGATGATCGCTGCGCTTAATTGGCTGGAGGCGATCAAAGGCTCCAAAGGATCGGGCAAATTTATCACCATTCTAGGGGATATGCATGATCTGGGCGCTTACACCGTGCCCGGCCATCGGGCAGTGGGTAAGCGGGCTGCGGAAGTAGCTGATGAGGTGGTCACCAAAGGCGAAGAAGCATCCCTAATCGCCCGCGCCGCGCTTGATCAGGGGATGGATAAACGTCGGGTGCATATTGCCTTCAGCCCCGACGACGCCGCCAATGTGATCGCCGACGGGCTGACCTCGGATGATGTGGTGCTGGTCAAGGGCTGTCCTTCAGCGCGAATGGAAATTGTGGTCAATCGCCTGCTGGCGCGTGCATCGGATAGTGATCACTTGGTGCGCCAAGAACCAGCCTATAACACCGTCTGGATGGATCGCCCGGATCGCCCCACATGGATCGAGATCGATAAAGGCGCGGTTGCCCAGAATGTGCGCCGCATTCGCCAGATCATCGGGGCGGAGGTCTCTCTACTGGCGGTGATCAAAGCCAATGCCTATGGGCATGGCGCTGTGGCCGTGGCCACGACAGCGCTCAACAATGGAGCCACCTATTTAGGGGTTGCTTCGGTAAACGAGGCCATTGTCCTCCGTGAAGCCGCCATCGATGCGCCCATCCTCGTGATGGGATATACCCCGGCATGGTCGGCGCGGCAGGCCGTTCGTTACGATCTGACCTTAACCTTGTATGATTCGGACCTTGCCCGCGCCTATGATCGAGTCGCCCGTGAGATGAATGGTCGGATCAAGGTGCATATCAAGATCGACACGGGCATGACTCGTTTAGGGCTGCTGCCTGAGGAAGTAACGCCCTTCTTCCGTACCGTGAGACCCCTGAACTATCTTGAGATCGAAGGGGTGTTCACCCATTTTTCGGTGAGTGAGAGTGACCGATCCTACACCCTAGAACAGTTAAAACTCTTTAACGCCTTGATCATGCCCATCCGTGCTTCCGGGTTCAAGTTTAAATATATCCATGCCTCTAACACCGCAGCGGCCTTGTTCATCCCTGAAGCACGCTTTAACATGGTGCGCTGTGGGATCGGGCTATATGGACTGAATCCGTCCCCAGAGGTATCCCTTCCAGAGGGGTTTCGTCCGGCGATGGCGTGGAAAACTACCATTGCACAAGTGAAACAAGTCCCTGCCGGAACTCTGATTGGCTATGGCAACACCTACAAGACCCGAGGCGTTGAGCGGATCGCTATCATCCCGGTGGGTTATGCCGATGGATTCCGGCGGGCTCCAAAGCACTGGGGCGAAGTGCTGGTGCGGGGGCAGCGGGCACCCATCATCGGACGGGTGAGCATGGATATGACCATGATCAATGTGACCGACGTTGCTGATGTCAACCCCGGTGATGAGGTGGTGCTGATCGGCAAACAAGGTGGGCAGCGCATCACCGCTGAAGATGTGGCCCAGCAGTTGGAGACGATCAATTACGAAGTGGTCAGCACAATCCTTTCACGGGTGCCGCGCTTGTAGGGCGGTGTGCCTTAGCATTTGATCTTTTTTGTCCACACTGCCAGATGAACCGTATGCTCTTTCCATTGGGCCTGAGAGAGAGCATACGGAAAGGGGCAAGGGCTAATGATGATGCCCATTTTCTAGCTGCCATGCAGTGCTGGGAACCGACACCCCCTGAGAGGCGATATGTGCCTGCATTTTCTGTTCCAACCACAAGATGACTGAATCTAAGCCCACTTCATCCTTGAGGTTGGTGAACAAAAAGGGGCGCTCACCGCGCTGTGAGCGTGAGTCGCGCTCCATCACTTCGAGCGAAGCCCCTACCATCGGAGCCAGATCGATCTTGTTGATGATCAACAGATCAGAGCGCAGAATGCCGGGCCCACCCTTGCGCGGTATCTTATCGCCGCCGGCCACATCGATCACGTAGATAAACACATCCACTAGTTCGGGGCTGAAGGCCGCCGCAAGGTTGTCCCCACCGCTCTCCACCAGCACCAGTTCCAATCCCGGCAGGGCATGTTGAAGATCGTGAATCGCCTCCAGATTCATGGACACATCATCGCGGATGGCCCAGTGAGGGCAGCCACCGGTCTCTACCCCTCGGACGCACTCCTTGGGCAGGGTTCCCTGTCGCAGCAAGAATTCCGCATCTTCTTTGGTGTAGATGTCGTTGGTCACTACCGCCAGATTGTAGCGAGGATATAGGTGTTTGCTCAGGCAGTGTACCAGTGCCGTTTTGCCACTGCCCACAGGGCCCGCAATACCCACCCTAAACAAGGGCTTGGGGTTGGTCTCAGGGGTAAGGGAAGTCATCTTGGGGGTGTCCTCCATAGATCTCGGTTAAAACAGGAAATAGCGCTGCGCCATAGGCAGCTTGTCGAGGGGTTCGCAAGTGAGCAGCACCCCATCAGCGCGTACCTCGTAGGTTTCAGGGTCAACCTCGATCACCGGGGTAGCGCTGTTGTGGATCATGTCTTTTTTGCCTATGGCCCGACAATTCTTCACAGCAACCGGGGTCTTGTACAGCCCGATCTGCGCCCCGATCCCGGCATCCACTGCGGCCTGAGAGACAAAGGCTAGGCTTGTCGCCCCCGCCGCTTTGCCATAGGCCCCAAACATGGGACGGTAGGTGACTGGCTGCGGGGTGGGAATCGAAGCGTTGGCATCGCCCATCACGCTCCACGCGATAAAACCGCCCTTGACCACAATCTCCGGCTTGACCCCAAACATCGCAGGCTTCCACAGCACCAGATCAGCCAGTTTGCCCGGTTCAACGGAGCCGATCTGATCGCCCATGCCATGGGTGATCGCCGGGTTGATGGTGTACTTGGCCACGTAACGTTTGACCCGCGCATTGTCATTCCGGGCGGTGTCTTCGGGCAGGGCGCCGCGCTGCACTTTCATTTTGTGGGCCGTCTGCCATGTACGCATGATTACCTCCCCCACCCGCCCCATCGCCTGAGAGTCGCTGGAGATCATGCTGAACACGCCTAGATCGTGCAGAATATCCTCCGCAGCGATGGTCTCCACTCGAATGCGACTCTCAGCAAAGGCAACATCTTCAGGCACTTGAGGATTCAGGTGATGGCAGACCATGAGCATATCAAGGTGTTCAGCAATGGTGTTCACGGTGTACGGGCGGGTGGGGTTGGTGGATGAGGGCAATATGTGTCCATAACCCGCAATGGCAATGATGTCTGGGGCATGACCGCCACCCGCGCCCTCGGTATGATAGGTGTGAATAGTGCGCCCTGCAATTGCCTTGAGGGTATCTTCCAGAAAGCCCGCCTCGTTGATCGTATCCGTGTGAATGGCCACCTGAACATCCATCATATCGGCGACCCGCAGACAGTGATCAATGGCGGCGGGTGTAGTGCCCCAGTCCTCATGAAGTTTCAAGCCGCACGCGCCCGCCCTGATCTGCTCGATCAGGGGCGCTTCAGCAGAAGCGTTACCCTTGCCCAGAAAGCCAAAATTCAAGGGGAAGCCATCCACTGCTTGCAGCATCCGCGCCAGATTCCACGCGCCGGGGGTGCAAGTGGTGGCATTGGTGCCGGTGGCAGGGCCCGTTCCGCCGCCAAGCATGGTCGTTACCCCGCTGCCAATGGCCTCGTAAATTTGCTGAGGAGCAATGAAGTGAATATGCGAATCGATCCCTCCAGCAGTGACGATCAGGTTCTCACCCGCGATCACTTCGGTGCTGGAGCCGATCACCAGTTCGGGGTCAACGCCCTGCATGGTGTCTGGGTTGCCCGCTTTGCCCACCTTCACGATGCGCCCATCGCGGATGCCGATGTCGCCCTTCACGATGCCCCAGTGATCGATGATCAGGGCATTGGTGATCACCAGATCAAGGGCGCCGGGGCGATCTACGCTGTGAGCGCGGGTGATAGTGCTGCTCTGTCCCATCCCATCACGGATCACCTTGCCCCCGCCAAAGGTCACTTCGTCGCCGTAGGTGGTGTAATCCGCCTCCACTTCAATGATCAGTTCGGTATCCGCCAGTCGAACCCGATCCCCGGTGGTGGGCCCATACAGATCAGCGTAAGTTGTGCGCGGTATCTTGGGGGACATGGGGCATTACTCCTTGGGTTTAAAATTTGAGAGATCAGCCAGTTTTGCCAGTGCTGCCGTTTTGGTGGCGGGATCATCCAGCATCCCCCCGACCAAATCGCGGTGTCCGTAGACGGCCCGCCCGCCCGCCAAAGCAACCAAAGTCACGCTTTTGGTCTCTCCCGGTTCAAAGCGCACCGAAAGCCCGGCGGGGATGTTCAAGCGCATCCCGTAAGCAAGAGCGCGGTCAAAAACCAAGGCTGGATTGACCTCAAAAAAGTGATAATGGCTGCCCACTTGTATGGGGCGATCTCCTTGATTGGCGACTTCACAAGTCACCGTGACCCGTCCCGCGTTTGCCTCAATCTCTGGGGCGTCAGGGTCAATCAAATACTCACCGGGTTTCATTGGTTCCCCCTCATTGGTGCTTCTGGCTGAGTCAATGGCTGTGCTACAGGTTAACGGATGGGATCATGGACGGTGACCAGCTTTGTCCCGTCGGGAAAGGTGGCTTCGACCTGAACTTCATGGATCATTTCAGGGATGCCTTCCATGACCTGATCACGGCGCAGGATGTTTGCGCCCAAAACCATGATCTCGGCAACGGTTTTGCCATCCCGGGCCCATTCCATGATCTCGGCGGTGATCACGGCGACGGCTTCGGGATAGTTCAGTTTCAGCCCCCGCTGCTGGCGTTTTCGGGCAAGTTCTGCGGCTACAAACACAAGCAGCTTCTCTTGTTCTCGAAGGGTCAAGTGCATGGTTGGGTGATCTCCTGTTTCGGTTGGCTGAAGGGGTCATTATCACATAAAGTCACATCGGCCGAGATTCATTCGTGAAAAGGCTTTAAGGTGAGTCAATAGATTTTGCGTGGGAGCGCTGAGCGTGAGCCGTACAAACTTTCGCGTGCCGCGTGCCAGAACTCCACCAGACCGTCGTAGAGCGCCCTGCCCATCTTGCCCAAAGCGCGGATGCTGATTCCGTGCGCGGGCAGAGTGCTGCAAGCCCAGATCACGCTTGCGGGGCTGGAGAGCGTTTTGGCCATCTGGGTAAGCCGTTCTTCAAGCGCCAGCCAATCCACCGCACTGACTTGGCAGATATAAAAGGTCGCCCAGTAGGGGTAGTTCCCTAGGCGCGCCTGACTGCTCGGTGGACGTTGGTGGGGCTGCAAGCGGATTCGCTCTAGCGCCAGAGGAATCTCGCCTGCATACAAGTCCGTCTCCAATTGAAGCTGCTCATAATCGAAGTGTTCCCCAAAAGCCTCCCGTCCCGGCGCAACGATCTCCCACCAGAACAGCCCGGCGTCCGGTTCTAAGGTGATCCGGGTTTGCTGACGGTAGCTCGAACCCGCATAGGGAATGATCGCATCAGGCAGGTACTCACACAGAGCGCCCGTACCCACCTGAATGGTTGTGAGCTGATGGGCCACACTGCTCCCCCGATATACCCGCGTTGCGCCCGTAGTTGTCAACTGGACATAGGCACCAGCTTTAACTTCCACCTGACACTCAAGCTGATCGCCCCCCAAAACGCCGCCGGAGATATTGTGTAAGTGCGCCAGCGCCCCACCTTCTACGACAGGGAAACTGCGAATCACGCGCAGTGGCGGATTTTGTACAGTCGGGCGCATGATCGTGATGCAAGCACCATCAGGCGTCTCTCGGTCGCGTTCAAAGATCAGATGCAGCTTGCCATTTGCAGGCACGGTTTACCTACCCCGCACAATCATAACGCGCCTATACTGCCAGATACTCACGGATGCGCCCTTCTGGCAGCACCTCGCGTTTGCCTTCCGCCACAATATGTCCCTTCTCCATCACATAACAGTAGTCTGCCACATTCATGGCAAAATCGAGAAACTGCTCCACCAGCAAGATCGCCATATCACCACGCTTGCCCAGAGAGATAATCAGAGCTTCGATCTCTTCCACAATGTTGGGCTGGATGCCTTCGGTGGGTTCATCCAGCAGCAGCAGACGTGGGCGGCGGATCAACACCCGACCCAAAGCAAGCTGCTGCTGCTGACCGCCGCTTAGGGTGCCGGCAGCGCGCTTTTCCATCGCCTTTAGGACGGGAAAAGTGGTGTAGATTTCTTCGATGGCATCATAACCCGCTTTGAGTTCACGGGCGGTGAGCGCCTCTAACCCCATGAGCATGTTTTCCTTTACCGTCAGGTAAGGGAAGATACCTCGTCCCTGAGGCACATAACCGATACCAGCCCGCGCCCGTTTGTGGGCCGGTGCACGGGTGATATTTTGGTTATCATAGGTGATACTGCCACCACGAGAACGCAGCACTCCCATGATCGCCTTGAGCAGAGTGGTTTTACCCACCCCGTTACGGCCCATAAGGCATACCACCTGTCCGGGAGGAACCTGAATGTCCACTTCGTTCAGGATGCGGCTTTCACCATAGTAAACTTGAAGTTTATCAATCACCAACATGATTTAGACAGCTACCTTTGCGGGTTTATGGCTGCGTCCCAAATAAACCTGAATCACGTTGGGGTCGTTCTGAACTTTCTCCACAGGGGCTTCACACAGCAGTTTGCCCATGTGCAGCACAGTGATGATTGACCCAAACTGACGCACAAAAACCATATCGTGTTCCACGACCAGTACCGAACGGTTGCGGGCAATATCCTGAAGTAGTTCCCCGGTGCGATCCCGTTCGCGGCGGGTCATGCCTGCCACAGGCTCATCCAGCAGCAGTAGTTTGGGGTCTTGTACCAGCAGCATCCCGATTTCGAGCCACTGTTTTTCGCCATGGGAGAGTGTCCCGGCGCGGGTCTGGGCGCGGGCCGCTAAACCAATATGCTCAAGGGTATCCATGATCTTCTCACGTTGGTCACGCTTCAGGGGTGCAGTCAGCCTGAGGGTGGCGGTCTTAAAGCCCAACGCCGTCTCCAGATTCTCGAAGACGCTCAGGCTGGGGAACACCGAAGGAGTCTGGAATTTACGCCCAATGCCCCGGCGCACCACCTCGTGTTCAGCGCAGTGAAGCAGATCAAGGTGTCCGTCAAAGATCACCTTGCCGGAGTGCGCTTTGGTTTTGCCTGTAATGATGTCCAAGAGGGTGGTTTTGCCCGCCCCATTGGGGCCGATCAAGAAGCGCAGTTCACCGTAGTTCATGGTGAAATTGAGCCGATCCAGTACCCGGAAACCATCAAAGCTGACCGTCACGTTTTGGACTTCAAGAATATGGTTGCCGCTCATGATTGATTTCTCCTTCTGTGCCCGACCTGAACCTGTTGAACGATCTGCTTAAGCCTGATTGACGGACTGCACAACCGGGATGCTGCTGCCACTGGTGCGTGGTGAAAGCCGCGCCCGTATCGTCGTGAACAAGCCTTTGAATGCGCCGATGATGCCATTGGGAAACAGCACCACCACCCCGATGAACAAGGCGCCCATGATCAACTGCCAAATCTCGGGATTGGCGGTGCTGATCTGGCTGCGCCCGATATTGACCAACATTGCCCCCAGAATCGCGCCCACCAGAGTGCCCCGACCCCCTACCGCGACCCAGATCACAATCTCGATGGAAGCGGCAATATCAAGCTGCTTTGGGGAGATAATGCCTACCTGTGGCACGACTAAAATGCCTGCCAGACCAGCGATCCCGGCGGAGATCGAAAAGACGATCATCTTGAGCAGGGTGGGGTTATAACCTACAAAACGCAGGCGATTCTCGTCGTCGCGGATCGAGATGAGCAGCCGCCCGAAGCGTGATTCCACTAACCAGCGGCACAAGATGAACACGCCTGCAAGTGTCAGGGCGGAGACGATGTACAAGGCGCGTTTGGTGCCATCTTCGGCCAGCGAATGTCCAAAGATGGTTTTCATTTCGGTAATGCCGTTGGTGCCGTTGATCAACTGCTGCTGCCCGACCACGAGCAGGGCAATGATCGCTGTGAGGGCCTGCGTGATGATCGAGAAGTACACCCCCTGCACCCGACTTCGAAAAACCATGAAGCCGATCACTGCAGCAATGATCATAGGCACCACCACCGCCGCGATGATCGCAAAGACCGGGGAGCGGAATGGCTGCCACAACCACGGCAGTTCAGTCACCCCATACAAGCCCATGAATTCAGGCATTTTGGGCCCAACGGCTTCAAGGTTAAGGTACATGCCGAAGCAGTACGCGCCGATCCCAAAAAACAACCCCTGCCCCAAACTGAGCATCCCCGCATAGCCCCATAGCAGATCCATACCCATTGCCACAATGGCATAGGTCAGAAAGCGCCCCAACAGATTGATCTCGAAGGAACTGAGGATGGTGGGCAGGATCACCGTCGCCCCAAAAAGGATCACCAACAGGGGAATCCAGCGGATGATCCAGCGCTGAACCGAACGATTCTCTGGCATGGGCTTATTCCTAGCTCCGAGTCCGCAAGGCAACCAGCCCTTGCGGTTTCCATTGCAAGAAAGCGATGATCAAAACAAAAACAAGGACTTTGCCTAAGGTGGCGGTGGTACTCATCTCCAAGAAGGAGTTAAAGACCCCGATCAACACTGAGGCGAGGATAGTACCGGGTAAACTACCCACCCCTCCTAAAACCACGACCATAAAAGCATCCACAATGTAGGTGGTGCCCAACTGAGGGCCAATCTGCCCGATCAAGGTCAGAGCAGAACCTGCCACCCCTGCTAGTCCCGCCCCCAAGGCAAAAGTCAGGGCATCCACCCGTCGGGTAGCAACCCCTAAACAGGAGGCCATTTCCCGGCCCTGCATCGCCGCCCGGATGCGGCGTCCATTGCGGGTACGATACAGAAATAGATAGATCAGAACAACACAAATCACTGCCAGCGCGATAATGAAGAGCCGTTTATAGGGCAGGGCCAAATCAGGCGTTGCCATCCAAGCGCCTACTAACCACTTGGGTGAGGTTACGGGCAGGTTGCGCGAGTCATAACTCCGGGCGAGCTGCTGCAAGATCAGCCCAACCCCCCATGTGGCCAACAAGGTATCTAGAGGACGCCCATATAACCGTCGGATCAAGGTCATCTCGAGCAAGAACCCGACCAGCCCCGTGATCAAAAACGCGGCCCCAATCGAGAGCAGGAACACCAGACCCTCTTTGGGCCCCTGCGCACCTCGCAGCGGCACCGCCAGAAACGCCTGAAAAAAGTAGGTCACATAGGCACCGATCATGATGAACTCACCATGGGCCATGTTGATGACCTTCATCAGCCCAAACGAGAAGGCTAAACCCAATGCGGCCAGCAGAAGGATCGAGCCAGTACTCAATCCGTTGAAAATTTGAAGCGCTAGACTTTCCACCACTCCCCCTCATCACGGGCACTGTCCGGGTCGGTCACACACCGCCCGGACAGGCTTCAGGCACAGATCAATACATCATTGAACGGATAGCCTCTTACTTGCAGCCACCTTCCGGTTTAGGAAGTGCCGCAGCCCATTCATAGGTGCAAAGATAGGGATCGGGTTTCACTGGGGCTTCGGTTGCCCAGACGGTGTCGATCAAGCCGTCTTCGCGCACGATGCCGATACGCACGGTCTTGTAGGTGTGCTGGTTGTCGCCGTCAATGGTCACAGTGCCTTCAGGCGCGGCAAAGGTGATCCCACCTGCGGCGGCTTTCACTGCGTCCACCTCTACGGAGCCAGCTTTTTCCACCGCTGCCGCCCACAGGTAGACCCCAAAGTACCCGGCTTCCATGGGATCACTGGTGACCCGGTTCTCGCCGTATTTCGCCTTGAACGCCGCTACGAAAGTCGTGTTTTCGGGGGTATCAACGGTCTGGTAGTAGTTCCAAGCGACCAGATGACCCTCCAGATATTCCACGCCGATGCTGGCCACTTCTTCTTCTGCGATGCTCACCGAGAGGGTAGGCAGGGATTCGGCCGTATAACCTGCATCGGTAAACTGCTTAAAGAACGCCACATTGCTATCACCGTTTAAGGTGTTGAAGATGACGTCGGGTTTGGCTTCGCGGATCTTCGCCAGAATGGTGCTGAACTCCGTGCCACCCAGAGGTACGTACTCTTCACCGACGGTCTCGCCACCGAGGGCCTTCAACTGCTCCTTGATAATGGTGTTGGAGGTGCGGGGAAATACATAGTCAGAACCCAGCAGGAATACCTTCTTTTTGCCTTCCTTGATCAGGTATTCAACAGCGGGCACAATCTGCTGGTTGGTGGTCGCGCCGGTATAGAAGATATTGGGGGACTGCTCCAAACCCTCATACTGCACGGGGTAAAACAGCAGCCCGTTGTTGTCTTCAAAGGTGGACTTAACGGCTTTACGGCTGGCGCTTGTCCAACACCCAAAAACTACTGCAACTTTATCTTGCAGCAGCAGCTTCTTGGCTTTTTCATTAAAGATGTCCCAGTTGCTGGCGCCATCTTCGATGATCGGTTCCAGTTTTTTGCCCAGAACGCCACCCTTGGCATTGATTTCCTCAATGGCCATCAGGGTCGAGTCTTTTACGGTGACTTCACTGATCGACATGGTGCCGCTGAGTGAATGCAGAATACCAACTTTGATGGTTTCTTCTTGGGCAGTGATTGTGATCGCTGACAGACTGCTCATGGATACTGCCATCATAAAGAGCAGTGCAAAAACGATTCGGGTCGCCTGAGTCAGGCGGGCTTGCAGCTTCATATAAGACCTTCTCCTTGCAGCGCATTGGATACATGAATCAGGATAGCCTTTCTGAGGGGAAGGGCACTATGTAGGAAATTGAGAAAAAAACACAACCTCTGTTTGTATAATTTGCCGGAGTCGATAAATACAGGGGATTCGTAAAAAGTGACAAATGTGCTAGGTTTTGTCGCTTGTGGTGCCTCAAAAGCCCCTTGGTTAAGGAGGGTGCTGCCCTTCACGCTTTTGACACCTTGCACAGAATGGGCGAAATCACCCTTGTCAAGTGACGGCGTTCCCGCTACAAGGAAGGCAACTATGAAACACAAAGAGGATCACCCCGTGTTTATTGAGACACCATCGAAACTGGCACTGCTGCCCATTCTCAAACTGCTTCAACTTGCGGACAGTGCCCTGCCTGTAGGGGCGAATGCTCATTCGTGGGGGTTGGAGACGCTGGTTCAGGAGGGGTTGATCACCAGCGCCTCTGTGGAATCCTTCCTCTTGGATTATGTTCTGGAATGCGGCAGGCTTGAAGGGCGTTACTGCGGTGCGGGATACCTGCTTGATCGGAGTCCGACAACCGCCGACTCTTGGTTGGGACGCTGCCTCAGCCTTCATCGTCAACTGAGCGCTTTTAAGCCCAGTCGAGAAGGACGGGTCGCCAGTGCTACCTTGGGGCGAAGGCTGCTCACGCTGGCCCTGAACCTTGAAGATCAGGCAGATCTGCGATCATTGTTGCAGAATGCCGAACAATCCGGGGTTGAACTGCATTATGCCCTGATCTTTGGCATGGTGGGCAAACTGTGGGACTGTGATCTGACGCTGGTGATTGGAGCACTGCTTCATCAGATGCTGGTTGGGGCGCTTTCCGCTTGCCAGCGGCTGCTGCTCCTTGGTCAAACACAGGTGAGTCAGATCACGTGGCGGCTTAAAATCCCTCTCAGTGAGTTAGCGGAGACCCTTACGGATGAGTGCCTGAGGACAGCCTCAGGGGGGGATCCCTGTGCCGTACCATCGGATCTTCACTGTTTTGCGCCCCAGATTGATCTGGCCGGAATGCGTCATCCTTGGCTGGATGCAAGGATGTTCATTAGTTGAAGATATAGAGCGCATCAATATCCCTTATTCTCGAAGGGATTGAAGGTTAGGGTAAACTTGCCCAATCTTGTCTTGAGGAGCAGGATTCACCCGAATGACCAACCCACCCACCTATTTCCCTCAACTAACGGGGATTCGTGCTGTCGCTGCCTATATGGTTTATCTGTTTCATGTGACCTTTCCGATTGGGGCAGTCATTCAGCGCGAATTCCATATCGGGGTTGGGGTGTTTTTTGTCCTTAGCGGCTTTCTCATCTACTACCGCTATTTTGAGTCTTTTGAACATTCAAGGCGCTGGTGGGTCAGCTATTTCAAAAACCGGGCTGCACGAATCTATCCCATGTACTTATTGTTAAGCATCGTGACTCTGCTTTCACTCGGCGCACCCTTGCGTGATTGGCTCTTGAGCCTGACCTTTGCCAAGGGCTTCTTTCATGACTTTTATTTCACCGGAATTTCTCAGGGTTGGTCGCTGACGGTTGAGGAGTGTTTTTACTTTTCGGCACCGTTGATCTTTTTGCTGTTCCGGCGCCACAAGTTTGTGCTGCCCCTGTTGATGGTGTATGGGGTGGGCCTCATCCTTACCCTTAGCAGTCAGGCATTAGGGTCTCCGTATGGATTCTTTGGTAGTTTTCGATTTACACTGGTCAATACCTTTTTGGGGCGGGCCTTTGAGTTTTTTGTGGGTATGTATCTCGCCCGGCTTTACCTCAAGCGCTTCCAGCGCGCTCATGCATCTGACGGGATGGCCAGTGGACAGCTCACCATGCTTGGGCTGCTGATCACTGCTGGATTGGTGCTGTGGATGGCCTCACTTCAGACCCCAACCGAACTAGGACTGAATCACCCCGTAGGTATCTTTATCAACAATATCCTTTTGCCGCCCGCTTATGCGCTGGTGTTCTGGGGACTGCTCACAGAACGGACGATCTTCAGGCGCTTTTTATCCTCCAAGCCAATGGAATTTCTGGGGAAGTCCTCTTATGTTTTTTACCTGATCCATGTGGGCCCTATCCAGATGTGGGTATCACAGATGGGGGTCACTTTGGGGTTGGATTTTCTCAGCCACTATATGTTTATGTTTGGCGCCTTAAACTTGATTGCGGTCGGGTTATTCCTATGGGTGGAGGAGCCTCTCAATAGACGGATACGGCGCACTTTCGGTAGACCCTGAACCCTCTTTTGCCTGCCTCTGAAACTTCTTGACACGATCTTGATGCCCCGCTGCGGTTGTCTTGTCTCTATCCTGACACAAGTGCGCATACACTGAACATTAGGGGTTCATGGGATTGTGTTTCTTACAGGATGTTTCGATGAGACCTATTCTGGTGCAGATGGCTAATACAAAGTGGACTACGCAGGCGGTTCATCTGGCCTGTGCTTTGGCAAGGGACACCCACAAACAGGTGATCATGCTGCGCCTTAACCGTGTTGAACACATTAGTTATCTGGGGTCTGAACTTGGGGATGTTCCTCTCACCCATCTTGAATATACCCATCTGCAAAACTATCAGGGTATCGCAGAAGCTTATGGGGTGGAGATGGACTGGATGCAGATTCAGTGTTACGCCCCGATGGCTGCGCTGATCGAGGCCGCTGCTTACTTAGGGTCCGCTGCTGCCTTTGTGAGGGTTTCTAAGGCGCCCCTGAGATTTGTCTATCAGATTCGGCTGTGGTTTTTGGATCGCCGTTTTGGGGCGCACGGATGCCAGCTTTACACCTTGGATTATCCCCGCGCTGTTGACATCGAACGCACACCCTCGATCACCGTTCACCCCGTTAAGGTTTAAAAAGGGGACTTGGGCAAGTGCCCAATCTTGATAGATTCTTTACACCTCTATCAAAAAACATGACGAATCCCTGATTAAATCGCCTCAAAGCGGTTGTACACTTCAATCTTGTGAAGATCGGAGTACTGCAAACATGACTATTCGTGACGTTCAGGAGCGGGTGGCGGATCTCGTCTTTGGCGAGCGGCTCAAAACAGCCGATATTTCCCATCAAACCGCTTCTAATCCCATCGCGCTGGCGGTGTTGGCGAGCGATGCGCTCTCTTCAGTGGCCTATGCGACTGAGGAAATTTTGATCATCCTCAATACCGCAGCGTTGGGCAGCTTCGCTTTAATTGGTTTTCAGGGGAATGCGGTTTCTATTCCGATTGCAATCCTCATTGCAACCTTGATCGCCATTGTCACGATTTCCTACCGACAGACGATTTTTTCTAACCCGGCAGGTGGTGGGGGATACCGAGTTGCTAAGGAGAATTTGGGCGAAGAACTGGCGCAGGTGACTGGTGCAGCCCTGCTCACCGACTACATTCTGACGGTGGCCGTGAGTATCAGCGCTGGTGTCGCTAATGTGATCAGTATCGCGCCGGGATTAGCGCCGTTCCGGGTTCATCTTACCGTCGCAATTATCATCTTTATGACGGTCATCAACCTGCGTGGCGTCAAGGAAAGTGCCCGCCTTTTCTCCATTCCCACGTACTTCTTTTTGGCAACCATGGCTTTTACGCTGGGGGTTGGATTCTTCAAAATGGCCACGGGCACACTGGGCACCGTGACCGGGGTTGAGGCCATCACCCATAACACCCTCGAACCGATCACTTTGCTGCTGCTGCTGCGGGCTTTCTCCTCAGGCTGTACAGCACTCACAGGGATTGAGGCGATCTCCAACGACACTCAGTTGTTTCGCCAACCCCGGGCTAAAAATGCGGCCAATACCCTTGTGGCTATGAGCACCATCCTGATCATTTTGTTTCTGAGCATCACGGTGCTCTCGAACGCCGTCCACGCAATACCCTCCCATGCGGAGACGATCATCAGCCAACTGGCCCGAACGGTTTACGGCAGCGAGGGAATCGGCTATCTGGCTTATGCCCTGACCATCGCAGGTGCTTTTGCAGTGCTGTTCATGGCCGCCAATACCCCCTTCGCGGACTTTCCCCAACTTGCGGCGCTGCACAGCAGTGACGGCTTCCTGCCCCGCCAGCTTACTTATCGGGGACGTCGGTTGGTGTTTACATGGGGCGTGATGGTGCTTTCTGCCAGTGCAATCGCATTGGTGATCATCACTGGGGCGGTGGTGACCAACCTCATCCCATTGTATGCCATTGGGGTGTTTTTGGGATTCACCATCAGTCAGGCCGGGATGACCCGCCGCTTCTGGCGTGCTGGGCACCTGAAGCCGGGCGAATTCACCTATGGGTTGGAGACCAAAATCGTTTATGATCCCCACTGGCGGGTGAAGTTATTCATCTCTGGCTCTGGGGCGATTGCAACTTTTGTGGTCATGTTGGTTTTTATCGTGACCAAATTTAGCAGCGGTGCATGGGCCATTGTGCTGTTAATTCCGGCACTGGTGTGGATGTTCTTCCGCATTCATCGTCACTACAAGGAAACCGCAGCGCGCCTTCGCCTTGATGATGTGCCCGCCTTTGATCACCAACCTGTCGTTTTTGATCCCGCTGAACATGATCAATTGGCGATTTACTTTTGTGATACGTGGTCAAAGCTGGCAGTCTCTGTGGTGAAGGCCATCCTAAAACGTGGGCTTCCGGTGCAGGTAATTCACATCAATGTTGACCCTAAGCGGGCGGCTGCCTTTGAAAAGCGAAGCAATGAGATCATAGACCTAAACGGCTGGCCGCAAGGGATAACCGTGATCATTGAGGAACCTTACCGCGATCTGTTGAGCAGCGCTTCCCAAACCCTGCAAAACCTGCGGAAGAAACATCCTCATGTTTATTTTGAGGTCTACATTGGGGCGCTGCGCACACGTTTCCCGTTCAATCTACTGCACATGTCCACCGATAAATTTCTCCGGGATGCGCTCTTTGAAATTGAGGATGTGGCCCTCAACATCAAACAAATCGATCTTGATTCGATCCCACTGCCGCCCGATTTTAAGGTGACCTTCGAACATGCCACCAATCATCACCATGAGGAAGAATTTCACCATCCAGTTGGGCAGGCAGTACATACCTCACCCCAAACGGCGCAGTCGTAACCCAACGGTCTGCTTACGCCTTCTGAGTCCTCGTAAACCCCCTCATGGTTGAGGGGGCTTCGTTTTACAGTTAGGGCTTAAGCACTTGCCCTCATCCCCTTAACCGCCTTCTCCAGTGGAGAAGGGGGAATCAGATTCTTGAGGGGTAAACCCCTCAGACTCCCCGATCTGGGGGTTGTGGGGGACGCCCCTACCAAAAGTTTTTCTCCCCTCTCCTAGCCGCGAAGCGGCGGTCGGGAGCGGGGATGGGGGGTGAGGGCTGTCAGCCTGCCCTTAAAACCTAGTGTCGCCTCCCTCAGCCCGCTTGCGGGAGAAGGGAGAAATGAGGTTCTGAGAAGCTTCCCCTCAATCTCCCCGCTAATGGCTCAAACTTCAGGGAAAATGCGTTCGGCAGGCGGAGGATTAGCCCTCAGACACCGCAACGTTGTCATAGCTGCCTTCAAAAGAGCGGTGTCGATCTTGCGCATTTTGAGCAGCGCTTCCATCACTCTACCAGCTTTTTGGGGATCAGGGTCGCCCATCATCTCACCCAGAGCAGTGGGGATAATCTGCCATGACACCCCATACTTATCTTTAAGCCAGCCACACTGCTGCTCTTCACCACCCTCGGTCAGTTTTTCCCAAAGGTCATCCACTTCTGCCTGCGTTTCGCAGTTCACAAAAAACGAGACCGCCTCCGTGAATTTGAACTGGGGCCCGCCGTTCAGCGCCATGAATCGCTGTCCATTCAATTCAAAGACTGCCATCATTGCACTTCCAGCCGCTGGGGTGCCTTCTGGGTATCGATCAACCTGTATCACCTTTGCGTCTTTGAAGATCGAAACGTAGAAGTTCATGGCTTCCTCTGCCTGTGTGTCAAACCACAAAAAAGGGGTGATTTTGTGCATCGGGAACTCTCCTCTATCTGCTTGACCTGCTCTCTGGTAAGCGCACCTGTCTAGGATTTGAAGTAGGGTCTATTGGGTGCACTTGAGAAAGATTATACCCCAAATCGAACATTTGTGCGAATCGTGAAACAATCACATAACCCGCCCAAAGGGATGGGTGCAGATATACGGCTTGCTGAAGATACGTTAGAATTCAGACTGTTCCCAAATACAAAGGAGAGGGGCTATGTTTGTTATCGAACTGCTTGAGGCAGCGGATATTGACTTGCATCGCGCCGACCTATTGGCGCTGCTCACGGATGCGGTAAATGGTGGCGCGTCGGTGAATTTCATTGCCCCACTCTCCCCCAAAATAGGGCACAACTTCTGGGATAAAGTGAGAGGAGAGGTCGCCGATCAGACCAGAGTGGTGCTTGCTGCTGTGGATAAGACTCAGGCGCATGGGCAAATCATTGGTTGTGTGCATCTGGCGCTTGCCACCACCCCGAACGGAACCCATCGCGCCGAAGTTCAGAAACTTCTGGTGCACAGCCAACACCGCAACAAAGGGATCGGGGGTGCCTTGATGGAAGCAGCCGAATCGAGGGCGCGCACCCTCGGAAGATCACTGTTGGTGCTGGATACTGAATCCGGCAGCCCGGCAGAACGTCTGTATCAACGGCAGGGTTTTGTCCGTTCAGGGATCATCCCTCAATACGCGCTCAACCACACCGGTACCTACCTCATTGATACGGTGATCTACTACAAACTGATTTAACGGGCTAAAGACTCTCATACAAGTCGTCTCCAGCCCGTTAGCAAGCGTGTGAGTTCAGTTTTGGTCCAGTACTTTGAGGCGATATTTGCCGGGGTTGGGGACTGGAATCGCTTCCATCGTCGCCTTAAAATCCGGTGGATCAAGTTGGAAATCCACCCGTTGGATCAGCCGTGATACCATGATCTGAATCAGGAGTTCGCCCATGCCTGCCCCCAGACAACTATGGGCCCCAAAACCATAAGGGTTAAACGTCCCAGCGGGTCCCCGATCCCGATCAATGTTGAAGGTATCCGGCTCTGGGTAGTATTCAGGGAAAAAATGGGTGGCGGTGGTGGCGATGAACATCGATGTGCCTGCATCTACCCGGTATCCCCCGAATTCAAAGGTGGACTTGGCGGTGCGGGGCAAGAATGGCACCAGCGGGTACATACGCATGGTTTCAAAGATCGCACTGTTTAGGGTAGGCAGGTCTTTGAGGACATCGGCAGAGGGAATCCCTTGGGCATAGGCTTGTCGAACTTCCTGCCGCAGTCGTTCTAAACATTCGGTATGTTTGTGCAGTGCGTAGGTGATGAAATTGATGGTGCCCGATGCTGTGTCCATCCCGGCAATATACGGCCCCATCGCGGTTGCGAGCAGGGTTGTGTGTCCGTATGGCTGCCCCACCGCATCCACCGTTTCCATAATTTCATCCAAGGCATCATGAGGACGTTCTGAACCCGGTGGGACTCGGCGGTGGTATTCCACCAACTCTTCCAACATCTGGAGGACTCGTGCTTTAGCCTTTTTAAATCCTGCTGTTCGCAGCATAAACTTGGGCCACATCTGAAATTGGTACACATACAGCATGTAGGTGCTGAACTTCACAAAATCATCAAAATAAGCGCCCGGAGGTCGATTCAACATCATCATGCCCAATTGGGTAGAGATCATTCGGCGGATGGCGGGCAGCATATCCACAGATTGACCAACTTCCAGTCCATCAATGAATTGATCAACTACCTCAACCAGTTTGGCGATATGGGGTGCAGCTTGGGATCGAGAATGGCTGGGGCGCGCCAGTTTTCGGTAGTGACGGTGCTGTTCCCCCTCCATCGACAAAATCACGGGGCCAACTTCAACTTCCAGCCCTCCGTAGGACTCGCGCAGGCTCAGAATTTCGGTTGCCTCCGGGGTGGCTGCAAACTGGAGCGCCTCGCGCCCTGCCAGAACTGTGATCGGTTTCCCCAGCATTTTGATCCGAAAAATGGGCCCGTAGCGGCGGTACTGCTTCACCACATAACGGACAGGGTCGCTCTTGATTTCAAGGGCATTGCCAAGCCAAGGAATACCGGGGGCCATTGGGGGAAGTGGGGCAGTACTGACGCCTATCTTCCATGGAACAACGTCGGACATTGACATACCAGTTTTCTCCGGAGAATCCAATTACGACAGGTAATGATGTATTGTAAGAGTTGGCTTATGGAAGCTTGAATCTTATCACCAATGGTTGAGGTGTGCATTTTTAGGGAACCCGGCTTTGGCAAACAAAAAGGGGCGCGCCCCACATGAGCGCGCCCCATCTCGACTTGTTAAATCCGATGCCATCCCGCATCACAAGGGGATCAGGATTTAGGATTACTTATCTACTTCTACGATCACCACGGAGATCAGGGTATCACCCTCCCCGGAAACCGCTCCCGAAGGATCACGGGGGGTGATCTTACGGGTCACATCCATGCCTTCAACCACCTGACCAAAGATGGTATAACCAGCGCTGATCGAGCTTGCATCAAGGTTGGGAAGTGCGGCATAGGTGATGAAAAACTGGCTGCCCGCAGAATTGGGATCATTGGTGCGGGCCATGCCCAGCACCCCTTCCTGATCGTACCTGACCACTGGGTTCACTTCGAGGGGAATCTCGTAGCCGGGGCCGCCGCTGCCCGTTCCAGAGGGATCGCCCGTCTGGGCCACAAAATCAGTGATCACCCGATGCCACGTGATGCCGTTGTAGAAACCTTCCCGCGCCAAAAACACAAAACTGTTCACATGCAGCGGTGCAACTTCAGGGTACAACTGGATCACGATCTGGCCATCTTTGGTAGAGAGGATAGCACAGTAAATCTTGGCGCTGTTGAGGTTCAACTCAGGTGCTTTGTCGAACTGTTTGCTTTTTCCATCGGGCAGTTCTACGCCCTCAGGAGCTTTCACCCCCACACATTTGCCCTCACCCGTTTTGACTGGGGTAAAACCTGTCACAGGAGTGGGTGATGGGATCGGTGTGGGCGGCAAGAAGGCGGTGGTGATCGCCCCTGCAAAAGTCTGGGCATCCGGGATGGTGAGGGTTGCGGCCAGACGTTCTTTGATTGGGAGCATCTTGTCACTGTCCTGAATCAAGTTGATCACCTGAAGAATCAAGACATTTTGGGAGTCGATCACCAAAACCCACAGATCGCGCTCAATGGTGATTGCTGCACCCGTGACCCGGTCGGTGCTGTCGAAGGTCTGGCGCAGTGCCCCACCCTTAAGTCCGCCAGCTTCCACTGCTCGAATCTGACTGGCGAACTGATCGCCCAGAATGGCCTGCAAGAGAGTCTGCCCGGTGACTTCCTCCGGTACTGCCGCAAGACCCAGTTCCGCGATAGGCAGGGCCAGAATCAGGATACCGCTGGTTTCTGACTGCGGCGGTGAGACCACATATGAGATCGGCCCGTTCTGAGGGCTGAGCCGCGATTCCCAAGTGTCAGGAATTTCATAACTCAGCAGCCCATCAACGCTTTTCCATGCTACAAAACTCTTGTAGGCGTAAGGATCGACGGGGATAGGGGTAGGGGTGACGGTGGGTGCAGGGGTAAGCTGCCCTGCACGGGCGCGTTCGAGGGTTGCTGCAACAACCTCAACCGGAACACCGCTGTCATAGACGCCGCCTTCCGGTCTGGCGAAAAACTGAAGGGTGTTCCCCCCATCCATGGAGTACATTAGGGTAGGGGTGTACTGGACACCCGCCATGTTTGCCCGTGTAATGCTGCGCTGAACGATGGCGCGGGTCTCGCCAGAATTTAGGCAGGCACTCAGGTCCTCACTGTCAGCGCCCAGAGTCTTGGCCGTCTCCACCACCAGTTCGGGGGTAAAAGCTTTTGCCCCCAGATTGCGGTGAATCTCGAACAGGGCGTCATGCATATCCCAAAATTTGTCTTGTTTGTCTGCACACAAAGCGCCCTGTGCTGCCACCAGCGAAGGGTCATCCCCAAAGATCATGGGCATAAAGATAAACTGCGCCTGATCGGTGCGCACATGGGCATCAACGATTTGTTTGATGTTTTCGGTGTAGGACAAACAGCCCGGACAGGAAAAATTGGAGAATTCCACCAAAGTAACCTGCGCACTAGGGTTGCCCAGAATGGGGAAGCCATCCTCAGTGCGGGATTGGGGAATGCCGCTGTAACCACCCTCTGCTTGCACGGGGCCCGCCACGCTTACAAGGGCCCCAATCAAAACAAGCGGGATCAGCGCTGCCAGCGCCGCTAGGAATTTTCTCATGCCGACCTCGGTTGCTAAAACGTGCTCTAATGAGAGAAACAAGAAGGGCGGGATCACCCCGCCCCTGATCTTTTCCATTGTAGCGCAGTTGAGATCGAATCAACCACCATTAGACGGGGAGAAGTGATCAAACACATCTCCTGTTACCCTGACTGAGGGCTGCGCGAACTGACATTGAGGCGCGCATTTGATGTCTGCCCCTTAGAGACCGTTTGAAAAGGGTATGTGTTACCGAGTTTGCCCTCACCCCCTCCCCTCTCCCGACCGACGAGTACGGCTAGGAGAGGGGGAAAAGATCGGTTGAAAGGGTTGCTCTCAAGCAGCCCAACAAGGGGTTATTTAGCTTAAGGGGAAGGTTGTAGTGCGGGCGAAAAGTTGGACACAGGGAAGAGAAGGATCAACAATGAAACCTGTGGAGGACGAACATGGCTCGCAAACAACGACAGTTCAGCGCACAATTCAAGCTGGAGACGGTACTGGAGATCCTGCGGGGCGAGAAGCCAGTGGCCCAAATCTGCCGGGAACGGCAGGTGACGGATGGGCTGGTGTACAAGTGGCGGCAGGAGTTCAACGAGCGTGCGACGGGGATCTTCGAGGGCAAAGGGGCGAGCAAGCGGAGCAGCGAGGCGGACGAGCGGATCGCAGAATTGGAACGCTTGGTGGGGCAATTGACGATGGAGAATGCGCTGCTGAAAAAGGGGGCGAGCTATCTGACCGCACGACGGCGGACAAGCGAGCCGTGATAGCGCAACTGCGCAGCGAGGCACCAGTACGTCAGTTATGCGCGACCTTCGACTGCCCGCGCAGCAGCTACTACTATCAGTCCACCCGAACCGATGATGGACCGCTGCGGGCGGTCATTGAGCAGGTGCTGATGCGGCAACCATGGTTTGGCTATCGGCGCGTGGTGGCACAGCTCCAGCGCGACGGTTACTCGGTCGGGGAAAGGCGCGTGCGGCGTGTAATGAAGCGGTTGCAGAGGACGCGCTCGGTAGGCCCAGTGAAGGTGACCACGACCGACAGCCGCCATGCCTACACGCGCTACCCCAACCTGATTCGCGGTGTGCAAGCCACACGCCCTGACCAGATCTGGGTCGCTGACATCACCTATATTCGCCTAGGGCTGCGCTTCATGTACCTCGCCGTCATCCTCGATGCCTGCTCACGAGCCGTGCGCGGTTGGGCGCTCAGTCGCTCGCTGAGACCTTGAACGCCCTGACCATGGCGCTGTCTCGCGGTCAACCCCTGATTTTTCATTCCGACCAAGGCAGTCAATACGCTGCTTGGTTGCACACCGACATTCTGACCCAAGCTGGCGTGCGCATTAGCATGTCAGACAAGGGCAGACCTATGCAGAATGGCATTGCCGAGCGCTTCATGCGCACCCTTAAGGAGGAACACGTCGATTACGCCGATTATGCCGATTTTCAAGATGCGCACCAGCAAATCGGCATTTGGGTCGAAGTACAATACCCGGCGTATGCACTCGTCACTCGCCTATGCCACACCCGCTGAGTTTGAGGCTGCCCTTGGCCGCACCTCGACTCTCTCTTGATAAAACTGTTTTTCTGTCCAGTTTTTCGACCGCATTACAGGTTGAGGGGGACGCCCCCTCAGAATCTTGCTTCCCCCCTTCTCCAGCTTGGAGAAGGGGGGAAGGGGGGATGAGGTCGAAGCGTGCAGGTTTACTTTTCAAACGGTCTCTGAGGATTAAGAGGCCGTTTGAAAAGGGTAGGACTTACGAAGATTGAACCTCCAATGCGGTGGGAATTGGAACCGTCAGCATTCATGATGTAGATGTGTCCCCCATCACCAACTTGGAAAACCAATTCTTTGCCATCTGGTGACCATGATGGGCTGTAGGCAGCAACACCTTCAGGAGATAATGCAGTCACAGCGGAATCTGCTAGGTTCATAACATAGATACGAGAGGTTTTGCCATCCATGTCCGATTGAAACGCAATCTGAGACCCATTTTCCCTAAAAGTTATCCCAACCAAAAACAAAAAACCCCCCTTGCGGGGGGTATAGAAACCACAACTGCCAAAACTACGAGAACAACCCTGCGGCCGCACGGCTCGCCCAATCGAAGATCGGGGTTGCCAAAACCGTCCCTAACAACACTACCAAGACTGTTGTGATGCCCAGTGCCCACACGTAGGGCGCACCCACCACAATCGGTTTGTCCTCGTCCGTGCCCACATCCACAAACAGCACCTTGATCACGATGATGTAGTAGTACAGTGCAATCATCGCGTTCAGGATGCCCACGACGGCCAACCATGTCAGGTTAGCGTCCACTGCTGCCTTGAAGAGGAAGAACTTACCAAAAAAGCCGGCTGCCGGAGGGATACCCGCCAGTGAGAGCAGGGCCACGGTGAGGGTGAGCGCCAGACCAAGATTACGGCGTGAAAGCCCCGCAAAATCGGCGATTTGCTCACTATCCTTAACCTTTGCCACGATCACAATGACCCCAAAGGCGGCGAGGTTGGTCAGGATATACATGGCCATGTAGAAGCCCACGGCCGCTGCCCCTGCGCCCGGAGCGCTGCTGGGCTGCGCCGCCACCGCCGCTACCCCAATCAGGGCGTAACCCGCCTGAGCAATCGAGGAGTAGGCGATCAGGCGCTTGATGTTCTTTTGCACCAGCGCAAAAAGGTTGCCTACAGTCATGGTTACTACGGCAAGGATCGCCAGCATCTGCACCCAAAAGCGGGTGGGATCGTCGCCCTGAAAGACCACAATGAAAAACCGGGTAAGCAGGGCAAAACTGGCCGCTTTACTGGCGACACTGATGTAAGCCGTGACCGGAGTGGGCGCGCCTTCGTACACATCTGGTGTCCAGAAGTGGAAAGGAACAGCGCTCACTTTAAAACCAAAGCCGACCATAACCATGATCATGGCCAATACGATGGGCAGCAGGGTGGTTGCTTCCACCGATTCGCCAAACATGGTGGCGAACTTTTGCCCAATGACGTAGAAGTTAGTGCTTCCGGTGAAGCCATAGATCAGGCTGAAACCGTAAAGCATGATGGCTGAGGTGAACGCCCCAAAAAGGAAGTATTTGATGCCTGCCTCTGCGGAGCGAGGGCTGGCTGTGAGAAACCCCGCAAGCATGTACAGGCTGATCGAGAGTGTCTCCAGCGCGAGGAAGGCCATGATCAGGTCTGCTGAGCCGGCCATCAGACACCCGCCGAGGGTCGCTACGATCAGGACCGCATAAAACTCCCCCATCCGCCCAATGTGGGGTGAATCGAGGCTGATCAAGCAGGTGATGGCCGCCCCAAAGGTGATCGCGGTCACAAAAAACTGGGTCAGGGTATCAAAACGATACATCCCGCCGAGGACTAACTGCGCGCTGGGATCGGCGGGTGGAGTCACCACCAGTGACACCAGCGCGATCCCGAAAAGGCTCACCGCGGACACAATGCCGATTTCACGGCGGCGGCTTGCCTTCCAAAAAATATCGAGCACCCCCACCGTCATCGCCAGCACCGTCAAGAGGATGGCGGGCAGCATTGCCAGTAGACTGGTTGCACTATCGGAGTTCAAAACGATATTCTGCATGGATCAGCCTCCGAGCGCCTTGATGATGGGCTGCATCCCCGCTTGCAGCATCCCGGTCATGATCTGGGGATAGACACCGAGGATGATCAACCACGAGCCTAAGAGCAGGAGCGCAGTCTTGTCAATCACGGTCACATCGCCCACTTCGGGGAAGCGCTCTTTGTTAAAATCGCCAAAAAAGACCAACTGCACCACTCGCAGCACATATCCCGCAGTGAGGATGATCCCCAGCACAGAGATGATGGCGATGAGGGGGTAATAGTTAAAGGTCGGGAAGTAGGTTAAGCGGAAGGCGCTTTCAGCAGCGATGGCACCCTGTGCAAACACAGGCCCCTGCCACAGCCCAGTGAAAATCGGGAACTCCGCCACAAAGCCGCTCAAGCCCGGCATCCCCATCGAGACCAAGCCGCCGAGGATGAAGGCGAAAGCAACCACCGGCATCACCTTGCTAAAGCCTCCCAGCGAAGGAATATCGCGGGTGTGGGCCCGGTCATAGACCATCCCTACGCACGAGAAGAACAGGGCCGTCATAACGCCGTGACTGAACATCTGCAAACCTGCGCCAGTCATGCCCGTCAGGTTCATGGTGGAGATGCCCATCATCACCAGCCCCATGTGACTGACGGACGAGAAACCGATCACATACTTAAAGTCACGCTGACGGTAGGCGATGAAGGCCCCATAAACCACATTGATCATGGTCAGCAAGATGATCCACGGTAAATGTACCTTGGCTCCATCCGGCAGAAGCTGTACCCCAACACGCAGGGCCGCATACGCACCCAACTTCATTAACACCCCCGCATGGATCATCGAGACAGCCGTTGGCGCTGCCACGTGACCATCGGGACTCCAGTTGTGGAAAGGGAACATGCCCGCCAGAACCCCAAAGCCGATGAAGATCATGGGGAACCAGAAGCGCGCTACACTCACCCCAGCGCTGCCCGCAGCGTCAAAGGGTCCAGTTGTCCCTGTGATCTGCTCCCAGCGCGAAGCCACCTCTAGATGGGCAAAGTCAAAACTGAAGGCGGGTGCGGCAGGGTCTTGCAAAACTTCACGGAGTTTTGCCAAGTTTTCGGGGTTCTCCGCGAAAAAGTTGCCGGCGGAGAAGTAGAGCACCAACCCGCCGATCAAGGCCACAAAAGACCCGATCAGGATATAGAGGGTCAGTTTCATGGCCGCATATTCGCGGGTCGCCTTCCAGCCCCAACCTGCGATCAAGAAGTACATGGGGAAGATGGCAAACTCGTACCAGAAGAACAACAGAAACAAATCGAGTGAAACGAACACGCCGTACACACCCGCCACCAGCAGCAGGAAGAACGCCATAAACTCGCGGGTGCGGTGTTCAATCTTCCATGAGATCAACACCCCACCAAACGCTGCCAAGCCGGTGAGCAGCACCATCGGAGCGGAAACCCCATCCGCGCCCACATGATAGTTAATGCCCAGTGCCGGAACCCACGGGATGTTGATCTCCTGCACAAAACTGCTCAAGCCCTGAGCAGCCCTTGCACTTGCCGCATCAAGAGCTGAAGGCTGAAGCATTTCGATGAATACCAGTGCCGAAAGCACCAGACAGGTCGCCGTGGCAAAGGCCGAGATCAACCGAACCTCGGTTTTTTGTTCGTCCTTCAGCGCGATCAGCAGGAACAGCGCTGCGGCAATGGGGATGATCAGAATCGCTGTAAGTAACATGATCCTCCTACCTTATCCTCCGAACAGGCGCGCTACCGTTTGGTTAATGACGGGCATGAGCCAGTTCGGGTAGATGCCGGTAACCAGCATCAACACAGCCAGCGGCGCCAGCGCCAACACTTCGCGGGCTTCAATTTCGAGGTGATGACCACGCCAGTGTTCGTTTACTGGCCCTGCCAACACCGCCCGGATACCTTTTAAGATATATGCCCCTGTAAGCAGCAGCCCAAACATGGAAACTGCGGTAAACGCGGGGAAAATCCACCATGCCCCTGCAATCACCTGATATTCGCTGACGAAACCCGCCAAACCGGGCAAACCGAGGCTGCCCATACTCACAAATACCAGAAGTCCACCGTAGATGGGGGCAAGGTTCCACAAACCGCCAAAATCGCTCAACTGGCGGGTGTGGGCCTTATGATAGAGTGCCCCAACAAGCAAGAACATGCCTGCTGAGCTTAAGCCATGCGTGAACATCTGCAAGACCGCGCCGTTGGTGGCGAGGGTCACACTGCGGATGACCACTTCTCGGTTTTCGATAACTGCGGCGGAATAGATATTGTTATAGACTGCCGCAAAGGCCGCAATGCCCAGCACCACAAAGCCCATGTGATTGACCGAACTGTAAGCCACCAAACGCTTGAAGTCATTCTGACCCCATGCGGCCAGTGCGCCCATAATGATCCCAGCCACCGCCAAAAGCGCGATCACGGGGGCGAAACTTGCAGACTGTGCGGGGAACAAGGGCACTACCAAGCGCAAAAAGCCATAACCACCAAGTTTCAGAAGGATACCCGCAAGAAGCATAGAGCCAGCCGTGGGCGCTTCGGTGTGGGCGTCAGGCAGCCACGTATGGAAGGGCCATATCGGCACTTTGATCGCAAAGGCAAGGAAAAAGGCGAGGAATACCAAACCCTTCACCAGACTGAGATCAACGTTAAAGGGCATGGTAATCGCCGCACCCTGCGCGTTTAGGTCTTTAGGGAAGACTGCCAAGAGGGTGGGGATATCCATCGTTCCGGTGAGGGCGAAGATCAACTGGATCGAGAGCAGCAGCCCTAAAGAACCAGCCATTGTGAACAGGAAGAACTTAAAGGAAGCATACTGCCGTTCTTTCCCGCCCCAATAGTTGATCAAGAAGTACATGGGCACAAGCCCGATTTCCCAGAAGATGAAGAAGATCATCAAATCGAGGGACACAAACAAGCCCATCACGCCCATTTCCAACAGTAGGAACAGGGCCATATGTTCGTGTACCCGGTCGGTGACCTCGTAACTGATCAGGATCGCCAGCGGAGTGAGGATCGCCCCCAGCAGAATCATCACCACGCTTAAGCCGTCTACGCCCACATGCCAATGTGAATTGAGCAGGGGAAAGAACGGTGCTACGTTTTGGCAGGCAAAACCGAAGGGTGCGCCCTCAGCCGCTTTTGCCATATCCGCGGGCACGTTGCCGGGAGGGCAGTTACCGTTGGAGTAAATATAGAACAAGTACACCGCAAGCCCTAGCACGGCGATACTGACAAGCAGCGCCACCGTTCGCGCTAGGTTCTTCTGGCTTCGCGGCAGGACGATCACCACCACTGCCCCAATCAGAGGCAGGAAGGTGATCAAGCCAAGCAGATCAAGTGACATAACGGCTCCCTAATGGTCAAATCAGAAAAGGCGTCGTTGTGCGTCAGACAATGGCAATAAGTATATAGCGCTTTACAGCACTCTCCCATAGGAGAAATTTTACCCAATGGGTGGGAACTCTTAGAACGTTCAAGCAACCTCTGGTCACGGTTTAGTTTAACTCACCCGAAGCCAAATGGCATCAAGTTCGTGCTGCGGCATACATCATAAGGACCTTTGGACGCTGTTGATCGTGATGGACGATGGGCAGTGGATAATCCTGCCCGATCACACAACCAGTGCGTTCTTGGAGGGTTCGAGGCATAAGGTGCGGCGCGTGGATATACGCAGGAGGCACATTTTTGAGGGCGGGCACATAGGTTTTTATGTACTCACCCTGAGGATCATACTTCTGTGACTGGGCAAGGGGGTTAAAAATCCTAAAGTACGGCGCGGCGTCGGTTCCGGTACCTGCGGTCCACTGCCACCCGCCGACATTGTTCGCCAGATCCCCATCCAGCAAGTGGCGCATAAAAAACGCCTCACCCTGACGCCAGTCGATGAGCAGGTCTTTGCACAAAAAAGAGGCCACGATCATCCGAGCGCGGTTGTGCATCCAACCGGCCTCAAGAAGCTGCCTGATCGCTGCGTCTACAATGGGATACCCCGTTTGGGCGGACTGCCACGTGTCGAGCCATTGGGGGTTATTGCCCCACTGGATTGCGTCGTACTGAGGCCGAAAGTTTTGGCGCACGATTCGGGGATGGTTGATCAGGATGCTGTAATTAAACTCACGCCAGATCAATTCGCTGATCCAACTGACGATTCCGCCTCGCGCTTCCGGATCAGGGGTGCGTTCTAATACCCTTTGGGCTTCTCCCAAGCAGACCCGAGGGCTGATCATGCCCCATCGAAGGTATGGACTGAGGATCGAAGTCGCTGGTGAAGGAAGATCATTCCGCCCTTCCTTGTAGCCGTATACAGGCTGGTGCAGAAACCCTACGAGGCGATCCAATGCTGCTTTTTCACCCGGTGGCACAATGGGCGCTGGTGCGGCTGTGATGCCCAGTTCTTCGGGGGTGGGGAGTGGATCGCTGCGCAGTCCGATGGGGGGATTTAAACGCTTGAGTTCAGACCTCTCAAGATCAGGCAGTCGCGGTGGTTTGGGGACAGCGTGCCATGCTTTGCTGAAGGGGGTGTAGACTTCGTAAGGTTTGCCCGTTCGAGTGGGAATCTCGTTGGGTTCATGCAAAATCAAGTCTTTAAAATCGTGGGTGCTTACCCCTGCTTTGTTTAGGGCTTGCCGTACAGACTGATCACGTTTCAGGGCGTAGGGACTGTAATCGCGGTTCCAAAAGACCGCTGCCGCACCACTCTCGTGGCACACCGCCAGCATCTCGGAGACAGGAGGACCATGGCGCACAATGAGTCTTCCACCAAGGCGCTGAATATCTTGATCGAGAACCTGTAATCCTTGAAGCATCCACGCAGTACGAGCGCCTTTTAAGCGTGGTGCATGGAGCAGTCGATCATCAAGGATGAACACCGGAATCACGATTGCCGCCGTTGTCAACGCTGCATAGAGGGCGGTGTTGTCATTGAGTCGAAGATCGCGCCGAATCCACCAGATTGCTGTGTCCATAAATTCCTTATCCTGCACCTAAACCTACCCCGAAGATGGTGACTTGCTCAAGTTTCGCAGTTCTTGGGGCAGTGGCCAAGCGGTGGGTAGACATAAAAATCCCTCTCTACCGCAAGTAGAAAGGGATCGGAGGAAGGTCGAGTGAGGGGCGTGTCAGGGTTTTGATGCTTCGATGTAGCTGCCCTGAAGACAGAAAACCTTAACGCCCGCGTTTGTCGAGTTCGTTCATCCAGAACTTGATGCCATCCACCTGCCCTGCAAGGGGATTGCCTTTGTCAAGTATCTGCCATGTGCCCGGTACATAATGGTAACCGGGGCCCATGTTGTGATAGTTATACAGGTACCCGCCTGCATCATGGACAGCGCCATGAATGTTGATCGATTCCACGCTGCCTAAAGCGGTATTGAGTACCGAGTCACCGGGACCAACCAATCCACCAGTCGGGCTGAGCAGCGATCCAAAGACTGGATCGATCCCAAAGGTATCACCCACAACCTTGCCAAACCGAAGTTGTTCCGTCGTGCCCCAGAAGGTCTGTCCGGCGCGGAAGGGATCAAGGGGGTTATTACCACTTGAAAGCGGTTCAATCGGATCAAGCCCCTTGGCGATCCGATTCTGTTCCGCCTGATTCCGGACCTCAAGGAATTTCTGGTAATCAGACCGGATTTTTTCTTCGGGCACACCCCGAATCTTGGCGATGTCGCGCAGGGTCTCATCAAGATTGCTTCCGGTGGGGTTCTGGCTTAGACGGTACATCAAATTTGCCAGTTCACTGTCGTTAGCGCCCTTGATATTGGGATTGATGAGTTCATCAATCTGAGCCTTGTTGCTCAAGTCTACGGGCCAAGCGGGCTTCGGATAGGTGATTGCTGGCCCTGCATTTGTGCCGGGTGTGGCACCAGTGCCACCCGTGCTGCCGCCGGGGCCTGAAGAACCACCGGGGCCGGTAGCGCCCCCACTTGCACCCGGAGCACTTCCAGTACCGCCGTCTGCACCACCTTCACCCCGGAAGAGCGCCCCGGCTTCTTCTTCTGCCTGACGCAGCGCTTGGCTGATCCGATTAGAAGCCTGTCCCGCATCCCGAAGGGTGTTCATCAGGCGGTTCATAGCTGGGAACATCAGATCATTCATTTCCTCAAAGAAACGTTCTGCGCCAAGCCCAATCCAGCCGCCATTTTGGAGTTGATCCACAATGGACTTGACGGACTGCATCAGTTGGCTTGACTGCTCCGCCTCCTGAGCAAATGTTTTGGCGATGTTCGCCAGCGAGTCATAGTTGCATTGAATTCGATTTGCCACTCTAACCATCCTTTCCACAGGGCATGACTACATTTTGAATGATACCATAATAAAGTCTCAAAAAATGAAAATCTCAATGAATCGAGAAGGGGCGCACTTGCGCCCTCGTGCTCTTGCACAAGGTACAAGAGAGAGAAATGACTCAGGCTAAACAAAACCTGCTGTAAAGCACCCTCAGATTCAACATAAAAGCCCCTCAAGCAGAGGGGCTTCAACGAGCATTGTGAACGGTTTGTTGAACCGGGTTTAAACCGCGACCAGCACTTCCCGTGCCTTGAGGGCCAGATGCAGATTCAAACGCACATCCGCATCTTCCAAATCAAGGCGGGTGATCTCTGCAATACGGTTCAGCCGATAAGCCAAGGTATTCCGATGGATGCGCAGTTCCTTAGCGGTGAGCGCGGTATTGCCGTTGTTGGTGAAATAGGCCCGCAAGGTATCAAGCAGCCCGCTGTGCTGGCGATTGTCGTAGACGATCAATTCCCCAAGCCAACTATCGCAAAAATGCTGGAGCGACTCTGGGCTTTTGAGAGAACGCAGCAAGTGAAACAAGCTTGAATTGCCAAAGAAGGTAGGGCGTGTTTGGATTTTTAGCTCAGCGCTGATCTGAAGAGCCTCTTCGGCCTCCCGGAAGGACTGGCGCAGATTGTCCATGCCCTGTGCTGGACGCCCCACCCCACAGTGCACATCAACCTCACACAGTCGAACCGAAAGTTGTTTGCGGATGACTTCGGTTTTGAGCTTGAGGCGTGCGGTTTGCTGTGGATCTTCAACCGGGTGAAACAAGACCGCTGAATCACCTTCATAGGCCGCAACAGGACCACAAATGTTACGCCGCATTGCCTCAGATTGGAGGATTCCCGCGAGTTGAACACTGCTCATGTTCGCGGTATGGTGTGGGCGATAAATCACCACCGCATAGTAAGTGCCGGACTGAAATCCGTATTGTTCGAGGAGGGCGGTGTCGATTTCTTCGCCAGCCAGCCAATCTAGAAGCCAATCATGGCGAATAGCACGCACGGGTGCGGTACGAACGAGGGTGGAAGAGACAATCTGTTGATCGGTCACGATGGCAGCCCCTTGGCGCTTTGCTGACCCTATTAGATGCTGCCTTATTGTACGCGCCCGATCCGAAAAGACGTTTGGCTAGAGCGTTTAAAAAAAACGGCTCTGCTTTGTGCAGATTGCATAAGCGGTTCAGAGAGCAGCAGGGATGCAGTCCACTTCCTATCTTCATCTGGGGCAAAAACTGGCTGTTCATCAGGCTACAGCAGCAGTTCCCAATGTTTTTTGTTTGACCATCTACCGTATAATAGACAACAAATTGGGAGCGCTCCCAAACCAATACAGTGTCTAACCACAGCCACCCCATGGCGGACTCAAAAAGGAGAAAAACATGCCTGAAGGAAATGACATTGTGAGTTTGTTATGGCCTCATGCAAAGCCCTCGATGGCTCCACGTCATTGGCAGCCCAATAGTGCCGCTGATCTCGGCTTGGAGTTGATCATTGGTGCATTAAACTTTGACGGCAAACATGCCGACTCCATGAGACATATCCTGCTCTCTCTATGTGACGAACCAGACACTATCCGCTATCGACAGGCGATCATTGAGGATTTTTTGTCCGCACCGGGCCTGATCGAGCAGCTTGAGTCCCTGCTGCCTCAGCTCTCCGATCTGACCTATTATGCCAAGATGTCGAACCTTCAGGCGCTGCCATTCCAAAAAACGCTGGGACGGTTGGGGGAACTCGAACTGTACATGGAGATCATTAAAAAGCTTGATGCGGCCTTTGAGGAGATGGGCACTGCCCTCAAATCAGCCGGACTTATGAAGCTCCGTCAGATGATCCACCAGCGGGCCCAGGATACCACCTTCATCAATATGCAGAATATCCTGCCTGAGATGCTTGCAAAATCGCGCGGTATCAAGAGCCTAACCTTGGGCATCAATCTTGATCACAACCTCATGCCTATTGGCGCAACCATCATATCCATCAATTCAGAAAGTTTTCAGGGTTTGTCGTTTATCAAGAAGCTGTTTGGGGGCCGCGATGATTTTCAGGGCATCGCTCAACTTCATTCTGTGCCCATGCGCAACGTACAGACCGCCGATGGGAGGCTGGTTCCTACCAACCAACGCGCTGATCCGATGTTATTTCCTTTGTTTAAGGACCTTGACTTCTTGATTGCCGATGCGTTTCGCCCCGTCGAAGCAGCATTAAAGTCGTTTTTGCAGGTAAGTACTGAATTTTTGGCCGCGCTAGAGCCGGAAATGGTGTTTTATTTAGGGGCTGTGCGGCTGATCCGACAGATGCAGCGTGCAGGGTTACCCATGTGCCGCGCCGAGGTGCTTGATCAAGAAGCGCGTCAGTGCATTATTCAGGATTGTTATAACCTGCATCTGGCCTTGCGAACCATCTCCCGTGGGGGGAGTTCTGCTCTCGGTAGAGAAGTGGTGGTCAACGATGTGAAATTTGATGATGAGGGGCGCATTCTGATCATCACTGGACCTAATCAAGGCGGCAAAACCACGTATATTCAAGGACTGGCGCTCGCCCAGTTATTTTTTCAAGCTGGACTGTATGTCCCCGGCTCCAAGGCGGCTATCAGCCCGGTGGACGGCATTTATACACACTTCCCCGTTGAAGAGAAACCTAACGCTCACTTGGGCAGGTTTGGCGAAGAAGCGCAGCGGCTTCATGAGATTTTCCTTCAGGTAACCCGGTACAGCTTGGTGCTTCTCAACGAATCTCTTTCCAGCACCGCATCAGGCGAAAGCCTCTATCTTGGCCGGGATATTGTGCGCTCCTTCCGGCTCATTGGTTTGCGGGCGGCCTATACCACCCATATGCATGAACTGGCAGGAAGCGCCGATGCGTTGAATGCGTCAACACCGGGGGATAGCAAAGTACTGAGTCTGGTCGCCATGGCCCAAAGCAGTTTGAGCGAGGCGTCCGGAGGAGAGATCAAGCGCACTTATAAGATCGTGGCAAGTCCGCCAATGGGGCGAAGTTATGCCGATGAACTCGCAGCCCGTTATGGAATCAGTTTTGAGAAGATCGTCGGTGCCCTCAAAACGCGCAAGGTCATTGATCCTGACATGGAGATCACCTAAACGATCCTAAGCGTACTCCACCTGTGTTTCGGCCGTACCCGTGTTGGGTGACTCCTAGTCCCGGAAGTTATCCACCACCGGATTCAGGTGCAGCAGTTTTTCGGCTTGTTCACCGATGTAATCTCGCATGGTGAGCTTATCCAGCCAGCGTTTGGGAATCCCCGATTCGCCATAAAATGCGCCTGCAATCTGCCCATAGACCGCACCCGTGGTATCCGCATCATCGCCTAGATTAACGGCTTTGAGTGCGCCTTCCTCAAAGGAACTACTGTGTTCAAATGCCCACAGGGCTGCTTCTAAGCACTCGACCACATAGCCGCTGCCGCTAATTTGTGGGGGGTGCTGATGTTTGAATGATCCGGCCGCGACAACCTCCACTTCAGGGTGCAAAGGAGATTCCAGCCACAGATCAGGAACGGGACTGTAAGTCCGAGAGAGCAGCAGTTCTTTACTGGCTTCCTCAAGGGCACCGATCAGAATCCCACCAAAGTAACGGCAGGCATCAACTGCCGCTTGGCTCCCATGTGTGGTTCGGGAGCTGTCGGCGCAGTAGTCGATCCCTAAACGAGGCGTCTGTCGATAACGCATCGGTACCGGCGCAAGCCGCATCAGCGATCCGTTGCCCGAAGCATGATGACTGGTGGAACCGGGATAGGGGCGGCGTTCACGCTCAAACTCTAAAAGCGCCTGACGGGTGGTGGTGCCGATGTCAAAACAACGCCCTGTACTACTCAGGTATCCGGTGTGATACCAACGGCAGTAACGTTCCAATTGATCAACCGGGTTAAATTCAGATTGAACGATCAGACTTTCGGCAAGGCACAATGCCATTGAAGTATCATCCGTCCACTGTCCCGGCTTCAGCCCAAATGGGCCTCCACCAACCATGTCGGTGATGGGCGTAAAAGTGCCCGGACGGGTAAATTCAAGGGTGGTGCCCAACGCATCCCCAACAGCCAATCCCAACAAGCAGCCCCGATAACGATCTAACAATGTGCGCATGTTTTCATCCCTTGTATGCCCCTCTTGAGGCATTTAAAAGCTCCCACACCCGAAAGTATTCGACCTTACGCACCATCTGATAAGTATCGATAGCCTATCATAGAAAGGGTCTCAATGCCTGTAATCGATCCCTTGACTCGGTTGGGTCATGTCCACTACACTACCGGGATGCTTGATCAACAGATTCAATTTTATCAGCGGATTCTGGGCTTTAAGCTGCACTGGCGTGAGGCTGACTCTGCGGGGTTAGGTGCAGGCGCTGAGGATTTACTACGTCTCACCCAAGTGCCTACGGCACGACGGGTTCGGGGCACAACCGGTCTCTATCATACCGCCTTTCTGGTGCCCACCCGGCTTGATCTGGCCCAGCTTCTGAGAAGCATCGCTGAAACGCGCACCCGGATTCAGGGTATGACCAATCACGGCACCCATTATGCCATCTACTTACCGGATGTGGAGGGCAACGGGATTGAGCTGGCGTGGGACTTCCCCCCAGAAGTGTGGCCGCGCAGTTTTGAGGAGATGATGAGCCGCAATCGGGCCCTGCCTCCTCAGGAGGTCTTTGAAGCCCTTGGTGATGATCCGCCGCCGTGGGAGGGACTAAACCCGGCCACCACAGTGGGGCATGTTCACCTGCATGTGGCTGATCTCGAAGCGACCAATCGCTTTTACCATGAGATTCTGGGCTTTGAGACACCCTTCCTGATGGACAGTGCGATCTTTTATGCGGCAGGGGGATACCATCACCATATTGGCACCAATATTTGGCAGGGTACCGATGCGCCCCCGCCTCCACCGAACGCGGTAGGACTGCGCTTCTTTTCGGTGGTGCTGCCCCACACAGATGCACTGAATCAGGTGACTGCTCGTTTGGAATCCGCTGGCATGCCCGTTCAGGTGCGTGAGGATGGGCTGCTGATCGCTGATCCTTCCCAGAACCATCTGCTTCTGAGCGCGGCTCTCTAGATCTTATTTAGGGGTGATTGCGGCGCTGCTGATTGAGCACCTCATAGAGCATCACCCCTGTAGCCACAGCCAGATTGAGCGAATCACTGCGCCCCCGCATGGGAATGCTGACCATGGTCTCACAGATCGCCTGTTGAGCGGGGGTGAGGCCCTGACGTTCGCTGCCCATCAGCACCACCAAGGGCGATGGATAGCGCTTCTGTTGATAGTCCAATTCGGCTGAATCAGAAGTGCCGATGACGGGGAACCCTATGCGCTTCTGCCACTGTTGGAACTGCTCAAATGAACCTCGTACCAATTGAAGTGAAAATAGGGCCCCCATACTGGCCCGAACCGCCCCCGGATCGTAAGGATCAGCACAGGGCCCGAGTAGGATCACTCCATCCATACCTACCGCATCGGCAGTACGCAGGATCGTGCCGATATTGCCGGGGTCTTGGGCCTCCACCAGCGCCACCCAGCCTAACCCACGGGCGGCACGGATGGACTCGAAAGGTATCCACTGCTGGCGGGCCACCACCCCAATCCCTTGAGGATTGTCCTTGCCGGAGATGCTCTCAAAAACAGAGGCGGTTACCTCTAAGTGCATTACGCCGCGCTTGATCAACCGAGTGACAACCTGACGCGCAAATTCACTGTTGAGCAGATCAGGCGCAGTGACCACCATCTCCAGCGGAATGTTCAGATCGGCGGCTTCGCCCACCAAGCGAATACCTTCCACAAAAAATACCCCGCGCTCCTCACGGGCAGTTCGCTGCCGGAGGGCGCGGATCGCTTTGATCGTCGGGTTTGTGGTGCTGCTGATCATGCTCATCCGAGACCACCTATGCCCCTACCCCAGCCCGATGTTCCTCAAGTTTGAGGGCCTCATCGCGGTCGTCATAGTCGATCAATTCAGCGTAGCGACCCCAATCAATGGCGATATCGATCTGGCGGGTGGCCATCTCGTCGGGCAGATCGGGTTTGAGGGCTGTGTAAAAGACCCGCCAAGGCAGCACCCCATCTGGGGTTGCCCGCAGCATCTCCATAATCCACTGCATCATGGGCAAACGGCGAGCGCGGTTGGCGAAAATCTCTTTGCGGGTGAGGATGGTTGCTTCAGCGAAGATCTGCCCTAGGGTGGTCAGTTCCACATCCCCGGAGGTGACCTTCACAAAGCCTAACATCTCACACATCTCGATAATCTCCACGAGGGTTTCCATCTCAAGCCCCAGTTCATCATCGAGTTTGTAAATGTCGCGCCGATTCTGCCCCATATTCAGGAACTCCAACAAGCCAGCCATAGCCTCAACCGAAGCCTGCGGCAGGATTCGGGTGGGCAGTTCACCTTGTTTGGTCTTCATGGTGGCCGGGTCTGCGGTAGGATGCCCCGCAATGGCCGCATAGATGCGGTCGATCAGGGATTCAAATCCCGGCGTTTTGCGATTGCGGGGATGGGGGATATTGACTACATACTCCGCGGCAATATGCCCCGGTTCTTTGCCCATCACTACCACCCGATCTGCCATGCTGATCGCTTCCTCAATGTTGTGGCTGACCATGAGGATCGCCTTGATGGGCAGTTTGCCTCCCTGCCACAACTCCATCACCTCACCGCGCAGGGCCTCCGCGCTTAGGACATCGAGCGCACTGAAAGGTTCATCCAAACACAGCAGTTCGGGTTCAATGGCAAGGGCCCGGGCAATGCCCACCTTCTGACGCATCCCCCCAGAGAGTTCGCGGGGATAGGCGCGCTCAAAACCGTCCAAGCCGACCATATCGATCAGATGAATCGCTTTTTCCTCACGCTGATCGCGGGGGACGCCCCGTGCCTCCAAGGCCAGTGCCACGTTATCCAGCACGGTGAGCCATGGGTACAAGGCAAACGACTGAAAAACCATAGTGGAGTAGGGATTTACCCCGCGCACAGGCTGGTTTCGGTAGTAGATAGAACCCTGCGTGGGTGCGATCAGTCCCGTGATCATCCGCAGTAGAGTGCTCTTGCCGCAGCCCGAAGGGCCCAGTAAGGCCACAAATTCGCCCACATGAACTGACAGATTGATGTTTTCAACAGCGGTGAAACTGCGCTCCCCTCTGCCGTAAACACGGGAGACACCGTCCACCCGCAGCAGGACATCACGTTCGGTAGTTTTGATGGGAGTCATTGATTGCAGAACAGCCATGTTTCACCTCCTCTATTGATCCATCCGAAAACGGTCTTCTGCCACCCGATATAAACGTCGCCACACAAGGCGGTTAATCATGATTACAATGAACACCATCGTCAGGGTCGAAGCCAGCAGCAGGGCGTGATTATCCAAAATGGTGGCCTGATTGATGATCGCCCCCAGACCAGCCACTTTGTTGACCTGCCCCGCAAACTCCGTATATTCAGAGACGATGCTCGCGTTCCATGCCCCGCCACTAGAGGTGATCAACCCCGTGATGATGTAAGGGAATAAGCCCGGCAGCACCAGTGTGCGCCAGCGTTTGATCCCTTTGAGGCGCATAAAATCGCTGGTATAGCGCAAATCCTGCGGGATGGCCGATGCCCCCGCGATAATATTAAAGAGCAGATACCACTGTGTCCCCAAAAGCATAAGCAGTACCGCCGCAATATCACCACCACCGGGCAAGTGCAGCAGCCCCAAAAGCAGCGCTGGAAAAAGGGCCGTGGCCGGTACTGATGCCAGAATCTGGACGATGGGTTGTAAGACCTTCGCCGCACGGGGGTTTGTGCCGATCAGCACCCCCACCGGAATCGTCCATGCAAGGGCGATTACCACCGCAATGGTCACCCGGATAAAGGTGGCCAGTGCCCCTGCTGCAATCTCTCCCCACGCACTCAGAGGCAGGGTGAAGATCAACTGTGCTGCTTGGAGCACCACCGCCGCCGCCACACCCACGATCAAAAGCAGGATGAGCCATCCCAAAAGGGTGCGGGGGCGCTCCGCATCCGGCGGTTCGAGGCTCTCAATAAAGGCCGGCGCATGTGGCGTCAGGGCATGGTTCAAGCGCTGACCCAAAGGGCGCAGCACCCTTTCACTCAGCCGCTCCAAAAGGGTCGAGCGGCGCAGCATATTAAAGAACCATGACTGAGCGGCATTGTCATCGGACACTTGTGACACTTTAAAGCGCTCCGCCCAAGCCAGCAGTGGACGCCACACCAGTTGATCCAGCAGCACAATGAGCAGAATCAGGGTGCCGATGCCCGTCCACAAGGCGGTGGTATTGCCTCGATCCGCGGCTGTCTGAAGGTATGCCCCTAGACCGGGCAGGCGAAAGTCCCGATTGCCCAAACGGAAAATCTCCGCGGCCATCAAAAAGAACCAACCGCCTGCCCACGACATGACGCTGTTCCAGATCAAACCCAGTGAGGCAAAGGGCAGATCGACCCGGCGGAAACGCAGCCAGCGGTTAAAGCGAAAGACCGCGGCCGCTTCACGCAGTTCACGCGGTTGGGTCTTCATCGCTTGATAAAAACTGTAGGTCATGTTCCACGCCTGACTGGTGAAGATCAAAATGATCGCCGCGATCTCCACTGCTGCCCCCTGCGGCAAAATCGAGATCAAGGTGAGCAGCACCACTGGCAAAAAGGAAAGGATCGGAATGGACTGGAGAATATCCAATACGGGCATCAGCAGTCGCTCTGCGGTGGCACTGCGCGCTGCTGCATAGCCGTAACCGATGCTGAACAGAAGGGCCAAGCCATACGCCGCCAGCATCCGAAGGGTGGAAAGCAGGGCGTAATAGGGTAAGGTGATCGGGTCCAGATTGATGTCGGGCCCGCGAATGATGGTAGGGGCATTGATGGCCAAACTGCCCCCCCAGTAAATGAGTGCGCCTAGAACCAGCAGTACCGCTACATCACCCACACTGAATAAGGGACGTGCAGGCACAGCCGTGCTGAAGATACGCTTTTGTGCTGCCATGAAACCACCCTCTCCGTATGACCGCCGAATCCGGAGGCAAGGCGCAGTGGCGCAATGCTTTTAGGCCCAGCGGTGTGTTGTTCTCTACGGCTTATGTGATTTGCGCAGGATCAGAAGATTCTGCGCCGGGATTGGTGATCACTTGATCCGGCTGGGGTGGGTGCGCCGGAAGGTGTTCCCGGTAACTCAAAGGTGGGTTAGAGGGGACAGATGCGCAGCAGCGTTGGTCACGCCGTTCTCACCACAGTCGGATGAAGCAATTACTGTCCTCATCCATCTGCGTTTTGTTTTTGAACCTCTCGTCTGGTAAATAACCCTGCCCATTTTAAGCCTGATTTTTGGTTCAGCGCAAGGCCAAATCCGTCACAAAATCGTTGCATTTACCGCACCTGTGGAATCCACACCCCTTATGGAACAAATAACGACGGTCTCTCCCCAACCCACTGCCTTTCAGGGTTGGTTTTTGGGGGAATGGTAGCCAAAACCCTGCAATCCATAACGGCTGTGACGAGGATACCTTTGTGACTGCACCCGCGTGCCTTTAGTAGATAAAGGGGATGAGCTTTTTCACCCGCTTCTGATACTGGTCATACTCAGGATATTTGGCCCTCAGGCGGGCTTCCTCAAAATGCGCTTTCCGATCAAAAAAGAGGGTGAGGATCAGACTCAACACCAGACCCGGCGTGCTGTTCACAAACAGCCCATAACCCCATCCACAGAGGATCACCCCGGCATACATGGGATGGCGCACAATCCCGTAAATGCCGCTCTGAGTCAGAGACCCATCATCAAGGGGATGGGGGAAGATGGTCAGGTTGGTGCCCAAGTATAGGGCGCTGATAGCCACCAACACCAAACCCGCAAAGAGGATCATCCCCCCTAACAAGCGTGCCGCGATATTTATCCCATCCGACCATGCAGGCAGTCCTAAAAGATCGCGGGGGATCAACACAATTCCACATAACAGTACAAGCTGAATGAGAACCCAGATCAAACCCCGTTCCAGCAGGGAAACTTTACCCTTGGTAGTCATCGTGTTGTGTTTGAACCTCCTACGCTCTGGGATGATTGTACCGAGAGACAGGGCTGTCGGGTGAATCATTGGCAATCTAAGGAAGGTGGGTAGACTCAAGGGGAATACAAGGTTGGGTGAGGCAGCAGTTAGGCATGAAACCATTGTGGCGTGCAGGCGTGGGGCTGTGGTGTATGGTGATCCTCCTGATTCCATCGCTGATCCGCGCACAGGAGTCAGAGACCCGGCGGCGCTTTGTGTACTGGGATTTGGGCCTTCAGATCAGCGTCCCGGACAGTTGGGATAAGCCCGTTTTTAGCGCGGGTCAGGTGGTGATCGCACCGGCGGGGATCGTTGGCGAAAGCACCGTCAAGGGGGCTTTGGTCGCTATCGGGATCGTTGATCCCCTTCGTGATCTGGGGCTTTCCCGCGAGGCCACCCTAGAGGACATCGCGGCGAAGGTGAGTATTGTGCCCGACTCCGGTGCGACCATCACCAACAATGGCACCACCACCATCGCAGGCTTAGCGGCTCGTTACATCAGCCTGCATGATCCCACCAACAAAGTACGCGGGCTGTCCATCGCCTTCATGATGCCCGATGGACGCATTGGGACTCTGATCGGGCTTGCCCCAGAAGATCAATGGGGAGAGGAAAGCCCTTTGTTTGAGGAGATTCGGGCCTCCGCAGTCCTGATCAAACCCTCCGCATTCATTGTGCCCTCACTGCGCAGCCGTACCGTAGGCTTTACAGCAGGCAAAATCACCTTTGCCCTGCCTGAAGGTTGGGGCGATTATGCCCTTGCGCCCAATGCCAGCATCTACCATGATCTGGCCTTCGCCACCTATCAGGACGACAGCGGCTTCAACAATGGGGCGCAGCTTGTGCTCATCGCGGAAACCCTCGATAAAACTCTTACCTTGCGGGATGCGGTGGCGAAGGTCATTGGGGCCGATACTGAGGCCAAAGGGGAGGATATTCTCATCGGGGGCAGAGCCGGGGTAAGGTTCACCGAGACCCACCGGGCGACTGGACAGATCATCATGTTCATTGGGGTGCCAAATGGTGAGGTTCTGAACATCTTCCGCTGGACCACACCGGGTATTTTGGTGGAGGCAACCCGCCCCATCTTGGATTCAATCCTCACTTCTGTGCGCTTCGCAAACTAAAACGGGGGAGTTAAGTACTTGTCCCCTCATCCCCCCTTTCCTCGACCGCTTCGCGGTGCCCGTCCGCACGCGGTAGAAGGGGGGGATCAGATTCTTGAGGGGTAAACCCCTCGGACTCCCCAATTGGGGGCTGTGGTGGACACCCCCAAAAGATTTTCACCCCTCTCCAAGCCGCGAAGCGGCGGTCGGGAGAGGGGCCGGGGGTGAGGGCGAAGTTGATCATCCAAGGATAAGTTCTCAAAGGGCTTCTCAAAATGCCCTTCTCGACAAACACGGGATAAACAAGTTCAACTGCGTAAGTCCTAATGAAAGCATTCTGCTAAGGAGCAAACCATCATGACAGGCATTCGGGTAGGCTATATCGGTTTGGGCCTTATGGGCGCCCCCATGGCCCGCAACCTCTTAAAAGCGGGTTTTTCGGTTGTGGTTCACAATCGCAGCCGCGCCATTGTAGATCAATTGGTGGCGGAGGGTGCGCAAGCGGCCACTTCCCCCCGCGAAGTGGCCACACAGGTGGACATCCTCTGCACCAACCTGCCCGATTCGCCCGACGTGGAAACGGTGATTTTGGGCAAGGATGGGGTGGTTGAAGGCGCTCGCCCCGGACTGATCGTGATCGACAACAGCACCATCAAACCAGAAACGGCGCGGCGGATCGCTGCTGACCTGACCCCAAAAGGTATCGAGATGTTAGATGCACCTGTAAGCGGTGGGCAGATCGGGGCCATCAACGGGACGCTGGTCTTTATGGTGGGGGGCAGCACAGCGACCTTTGAGAAAGCCACCCCGCTTTTTGAGGCTATGGGCAAAAGCTGGACGCTGGTGGGTGAGAGCGGTGCGGGCCAGATCGCCAAGGCTGCCAACCAGATCATGGTTGCGGCGCAGATGTCGGCGATGGGCGAACTGCTAGTTTTCGCCCAAAAGGCGGGCGTTGATCCCTTCAAAGTGGTCGAGGCCATCAAAGGCGGCGCGGCCCAGTGCTGGACTCTGGATACCAAACCGCCCCGGCTCAAAGAGGGCAACCGCCAGCCCGGTTTTAAGGCGCGGATGCAGCTCAAAGACCTGAAGATCATCCTTGAGACTGGCGAGACCTACGGCGCGCCCCTGCCCCTGAGTGCGATCACCGCCGATCTATTCCGCCAGATGGTTGAAGATCAAGGGGAAGGGGAGCTTGATAATTCAGCAGTTTTAAGCGTGCTGGAGCGTCTGGCCCGGGTTCGGGTAGGCAAGTAAAAATGGATTGGGCATTCTTGAACATTCCCAATCGCCCCTTCCTCATGCACAATGGATAAATAGGCTCTCAAGCGATGCAGGGTTCAGAAAGCGAGTCAGGATGTACACCTATCGATTGGTCTTGTTGGGTTTTGGGGCAGTGGGGCAGGGATTCGCCCGACTTCTGCGGGACAAGGCGGATGATCTTCGGGTCCGTTATCAGTTTGGGGCACAGATTGTGGGCGTCTATACCCGGCGTGCATCCCTGTTTGATCCCACCGGGCTGGATACCAGTGCCCTCCTTCACGCGGCCCAAGGCGGTGGGCTGTCAGCCTATCCGGGAAGCCCCAAACTGCGCCGCGATCTAGATGCAGCAGCGATGATTGCTCACCCTGAAGCAGACACCTTGATCCTTGCTACCCCAACCGATCTGGCCGATCCCGGGCCGGCTGTAGCTCAGGTCAAGCGTGCTTTTCAGGCAGGCAAAAACGTGATCACCGTGAACAAAGCACCCATCGCCACCGCCTACCCAGAACTCTCCGCGCTGGCCAAAGATGCGGGACTCTTTTTTGGTTATGAAGGGGTGGTCATGGGGGGCACACCCGCGGTGCGTCTGGCTCAGGAAGCGCTGGCAGGAAGCCGCATCAGCGAAATTCGAGGGGTGATCAACGGGACGACCAACTACATGCTCTCGCGGATGGAAGCCGGCGCATCTTACGCGGAAGCGCTGGCTGAAGCGCAGGCGAAAGGTTACGCCGAGACCGATCCGACCGCGGATGTGGAAGGTTACGACGCGGCAGGCAAGTTGATCATCCTGATCGCGCTGCTTTTTGGGCAGACCCTGCGCCTTGATCAGATGGACTGCCACGGGATCACAGAGATTGGTCCACAGGCAATTGCGGAAGCCAGCGCGGCGGGCGAACGCTGGAAATTGATTGCCAGCGCACGACTCACTGACGGGAAGGTTGAAGCCTCTGTCAAACCGATCCGACTGCCCCTAAGCGATCCGTTAGCGGGGGTGGAAGGGATCATGAACGCAGTGACCTATGTGACCGAGGAAATGGGCGGGGTCACCCTCACTGGGGCTGGCGCGGGAGGCGTACCTACAGGTTTTGCGGTCTTATCCGATCTGCTGGCGCTCCACCGTAAGCGCCTCGCGGGTGCGGGTTAGATCAAAGTACGCTCCAATTGCCCCCAGAATTTCGCGGGCTTCATTCAGATAACGGCGGCGGTCGCGGTGTTCTGGGGTGAGCAGAATGCCCAAATGATAATAAGCGCGAGCACGCTCATAGGGCATCGCACGGCGAATAGCCGCATCTAGGCTGCGGCGATAGGATCGCAGCCCAGCATGGGAGTCACCCTTGCCATGTTGGGATGCGGTAAGTGCTTCCCAGTGCCCCTGAAGCCGCCAATAGTGGGGTTCGGCCACTGGAGACCAGCGGGCGTAACGACCCATTGCCCCGATCAGGTTTTTGAGACGGGGGGCACACCCTCTGTCACCGCTGGCAAGCGCTGCCGCGTAGTACTCCCCCAAACTGACATAACCACTCAGGGCAAAAATCCCGGAAAGTTTGCGTCCGATCTGGGCTTCGGCAGCGGCGGCAAATGCTGCGGCACGTTGGGGCTGACCCAGACGATCAAAGGCGAGCGCTGCCTGCCCATAACACCAGATAGCGGCATTACGGATCAAATCAGGATCGATCCCCTTGAGGTGTTCAGCGGCACGTTCCAGCGCTGAAGCGGCTTCCTCAGTGCGTCCCTGAGGCAAAAACGACTCGCTCAATCCGATTAAAGCATAGGTCTGGCCCAAGACATCGGCCGAACGCTGGGCAAGGGTGTGGGCGTCTTCAAAAATTTGGGCGGCGCGGGCAAACTCACCCTGAAAATTCAATTGGAGGGCTAAGAATCGGGCACTGTCCTGAAATCGGGCCCGATCTTTGATCCGATCTGCGATCTCACTGGCTTCAAGCAGCGAGGCCCGGGATAAATCCCACCGTCCAAGGCTAAGTTGAAGCACCCCGACATTAAACAAAGTCGCTTGAAGGGTAGAGGGATCAGTCTGGGCACGGGCGATTTGCAGCGCTTGTTCCGCATAAAGAAGGGCGACATTGTGCATAGGCACAAAGGACAGAGCGATGCCCACCGAAGCCCCCAACTTAGCCCGGGTGCCGGCACTGTGGGAGCGTTCGGCTAAATTGAGTCCACGCAGGGCCGAAAAAATGCCATTTAAAAAGTTACCCGCTAGATAATCGGTACGGGCAATCATTTCATAAAAATGCGATGCCTCAACCATTGAGCCACGCACCGTCACCGGTTGGGAGGCGTGGGCGTTGGGGCGAATCCGCCGGATGGTTTGCTCACCGGCATTCCTGAGCGTGCCCAAGATTTTGCCCGCACGGCTTGTGGGGATCGGGTAACCCAAGAGAGTCAATCCCCGCACCAGATGGGTACGGGATTCGGACAAACGTCCAGCATCAAACAACACCTTGGCAACCTGACGCTCCAACGCCGCCTGATTGAGGCGTGCGCTGGGGGTGAGCTGCATCGCATCACGCTTAGACATCAGTTCCAAGGCACGGTTGAGATACTTCAGGGCGTCATCATAAGCGCCCGCCTGAAAGGCCTGCGTGCCCGCCAGCGCCGCATAGGTCATCTCCTTGCCATAATCGCCTGCCTGTCGCCAATGAAAAGCCAGCGCCGCCGCCTGCTCTGGGTGGTGCGGGTAGACCTGCTCAATACTGACCGCGGCACGACGGTGAAGGGCGCGCCGCTCCCCTTCGTGCATTTCGTTGAGCATGGCTTCACGCAGGCGTTCATGGGCGAAACCCCACTGCCCCGCGAAGAACTCAAAAACGGCGACCTCCGCACATTCATCTAGCCACCGCTCTAGTTCACCTTCGGGGTTGGAGGCCTCCAGTACATCCAGATCAGGGTAGCGCCCTAAAATCGCGGCCAGTTGGAGCAGCCCTCGGGCCCGCAGGGGCACCCGCTCCAACCGACGTTTGGCGATGAGCATCACCCCACCCACCGCCATATGCTGGGGTAGGGCTTTGGCCGCAATCCGCTCCAATTTGCCCGCTTCTTCGGCCAGCGCCCGGACGACCTCCACCACAAAAAAGACGTTGCCTTCAGTCTCGCGTTCCAGAAACTCTACCAGCGTCGGATCACGCCCTACGGAGCCGAGGATTGATTCACTTAGTTCGCTCATGGCTGCCGATGAAAGCCGCTTGAGGCGCACCACCTGAACCCCGTTTGGATAGATGGGTGGGGCTTCATCAATGCGAAAACTGACCACCACCATCAAGGAGAGCTGTCCCGCTGAAGCCTCTTGGATGGCCCGACACAGTTTGTCAAGCAGTTCTAGACTCTCTGCCCCGGCCCAGTGGAAGTCCTCAAGGATGAACAAAAGGGGCTGCCGAACTGTCTTGATCAGATCGATCACAACGGTGATCAGACGGGCGCGGGCGGCTGCGGGATCGGTTTCAGGGGCCGGGGGGAAGTCACGCCCCAGCAGGGTATTGAGATCAGGCAGGATGGTTTTGAGGATGCTGCCTTCACGGTCGCTGATGTTTTCCAACGAAAGCAGCAGCCTTCGTAAGGGATCACGCCATGGTTGATAAGGCAGCCCGCCGGTGTTAACAGCACTGCCCCGCAAAACCAGCGCACCCCTCACCAACCCCACACTGCGCAGTTCCTCCAGCAAGCGCGATTTCCCCACGCCACTTTCGCCTTCAATGAGCCATGCGCTGCCCGTGCCGAGGATGGCATGATCAAGGGCCCCCGTAAGCTGATTGAGTTCTGCATCCCGCCCCACAAAACGCGCTGCCTGCAAAAAGCTCTCACGAATCGCACCGGTCTCCGGCGGTAGGGGCAGATCGGTTGCGGCACACAAAGCCCGAATGGTCTCACTCGCATCGGGATAACGTTCAGACGGCTCTTTTTGCAGCAGTTTGCCGATGATCGGGCGCATGGACTCTGAGGGGATCGGGGTTAGGTCGGGTTCCTCGTTCATGACTTTAAACATGAACTCATAGGAACTGCGAGTCTCAAAAGGATGTTTGCCAACCAACATTTCGTAGGCCATAACCCCTACCGCATAAAGATCGGCAGAAGTTCCCGCGGGCTGCTCATCGAGGACTTCCGGGGCGATGTAAGTTAAGGTGCCCACAATCCCACTCTTTTGATCAGCCGCCACCGAAAGCCCAAAGTCGAGGACTTTGATTAATCCTAGATGAAAAAGGACGTTGCCGGGTTTGAGATCGCGGTGTACAAAGCCCCTTCGATGGAGGTATACCAGCGCCTGAAGCAGTTGAATGATCAGACTCACCTGAGTTGGAAGTGAGACCCCTCTACCCGCCTGAAGAAGGTCGAGCGGGTGTTCGAGCAAATCCATGGTGTAATAGGGTAGCCCGTCGGAGTCGAAGCCGTAATCACGGACGCTGATGATATTGGGGTGACGCAGTGAGGAAAGCGCCCGGAATTCCTGTGCCAGCGCAAGCCGAGGATCTGTGCTGGCGGTGAGCGCAGTGGCGAACTGAAGCTGATCGGGGTGAGTCAGCACCCGCTTCAGGGCAACCATTTGCCCGGTGAGTCGGTCTGAGGCACGATAGACCGTGCCCATGCCTCCACCGCCAAGCCTTTCGAGCAGGCGATAACGTCCGCCGATGATTTCCATGATGCGCCTGAGTCCACCAATTCAGATCATCATTTTCAGAACGTCATTTGACCAATGGGAAATAGGGAGACATTCGGACGACCTTGTGCTGGATATTGGTGACGTACTCCGCCATTTTTTTGCGCAGCGCCTCCCACTCTTTGCTAGAGAGGGTCTTTTTGACCGCCGCGTAACTCTCCCCAATGCCACCCAAAAGAATCTGAGGGTACTCCCCAAATTGGGTATACCAGTTTTCGTTGGGTTGGATGCCCAGACGCGCCAGCCCCGGCGCAAGCTCACGGACTAGAAACTCGAAATACTCTTGATCTCGTCCGGGCAGAATGTCGTACATCAACAAGAGCCGAACCTGCATGGCATGTTCCTTGCCCTAATATAGATTACCTATCAATGATACCGCCAGTATGCCTTTTGAAACAGCGGTTACCCGTTGTGTCTCAAGTGTGTCCCAAGGTAATCGCGTCAAAGTGTGGTAAGGGAGATAATGGAGCGAAAACGAGTAGGATTAACCCAGTTGAACTTGTTTGCCCTGTATTTATTAAAGGGGCCGGTTTGATGGAGGCTCAATGACAGATCAAACCCCAAACGTTTTAGGGTGGCGGGCGTTATCAGCCCTTCCGACACATTACCGTCCAGTGCGCCGTATTGAAATCGATTCGTTTCAGGTCATGTTTTGGTTAAACATCGGTGGGTTTGTGCTGATTGGGGTGGGGGTGTTCATTTTTGGTCTGTTGGAACGTACCTTGCCACGAGAAGGTAACAATCCGCTTTTGGGCGTAACGCCATTAGGTATGGTGGCGCTTTTTGTGATCGGTTTTGTGATCATGCTCACCATTCATGAACTTTTTCATGGATTAGGCTTCAGCTTATTCGGAGCGCAGCCTCGTTATGGGGTGAGTCTGCGTAAAGGGGTGGCCTTTGCCAGTGCTGCGCACATGTACCTACCCCGCTCAGCCTATTTGGTGGTGGCGCTTTTGCCACTGGTGGGCATCAGCCTAATCAGCATCTTGATCCTGCCTCTGGTAAGTGGCGAAACCCGCACCCTTGTGATCCTAATCGCAGCGGCCAATGTTGGTGGAGCAGTGGGTGACTTATGGTTTACCTATATCTGCCTGAGAATGCCCGCCAGCCTTTTGATACGTGATTTTGGTGAAGGGGCTGAACTCTTCTTGCCCGTCTCTGGGCAATCAGAGGCTTAACCGCGCAGCAGGTTGGTGACCAGAAATACCCCCATGCAGCCACAAGAGAGGACGAGGATCAAGGCGCAGCCTACCCGCATAATCGCCCCGGCGAGGCGGAAGGCGGTGCCGAAGATCATCCAGACCACCACCAGTCCAGCGGCGATCAGCAGCACTACGGCGGTCTGTCCATAGGTCAAGCCCCACAGCGTCTGCTGCGCCAACATCTGGTTCAGTTGTTCCATCACAGTTGTTCCTACCTCTCCATTTTTAGTCTAGCATGAGATGTGGTAGATTTGTAGACATTACCAGTTAGGACTCGTATACTTGTACTATTCATCATCTCTTCTGAAATCTGCGGTGCGCAAACAATACAGGACACTCTGATGAGCGATCAAAGCGACTCTAAAGTCACAATTAGTGAAACTTTCGGCCGCATCTCTCAAAATATGGATCGGTTGGAGAGCACGCTGGAGCAGACCCTTCAGGCGCTTCGCAAACGTGGAATTCAACTCTCAGTGGACTTGACTGGCATGGTGCGCGCACTGCGCCGCGATCTCGATACAGTGGGGGTAAGCGCCTCCCAAAATGCCGGACGGCTGCATCAACTTCAAGAGCTGGTGCGCACAACTGCACTCATCAATTCATCGCTCGATCTGAGCAGTGTCCTTGAAGAAGTGATGGACACTGTCATCCAGCTTACGGGCGCGGAACGCGGTTATCTGATGCTTCATGACAAAAATACCGGGCAGCTTGAACTCAAAACAGCCCGTAATTGGGATCGAGAAACGCTGACTGAGACGGAAGCTATTTTCAGCCGGGGGATCATCAATACCGCCATCCAGCAAAAACAGCCCATCCTGACCACCAACGCTCAAGATGACGCCCGCTTTCAGGCGATGCAGAGCGTAATGAGCCATGCTTTACGCTCCATTGTGTGTGTCCCTCTGAGTGTGCGTGGTCATATTGTGGGGGTATTGTACGCCGATAACCACATTGGGCAGGGGGTTTTTAACCCTGAGAGTTTGCCCATCTTGGGGGCGTTCGCTAATCAGGCTGCCATTGCCATCGAAAATGCCCGCCTGTTCTCGCAGGTCAAAGCCGATCTGGTCAAAGCTGAGCGGGAAGTTCAGGAACTGCGGATCATGATCGATGAGACCAAAAAAGAGAAGCAGCTTCGAGAGATCACTAACACCGAGTACTTTAAGGAACTCGAAGCCAAGGCGAAGAATCTCCGCCGCCGCAGCCGTGAAGGTGACGAGGACAAAGAAACCGAGGAAGAATAACCCCAGACAACTTTCTATCCTCGCGGCAAAAGCGCACCAACACTGTGGGCGATCAGGCTGAGAATGGTGATGATCGCCCCAACGCCCACAGGCGCAGGGATACCCAGACGGTTGATCTCATTTAAGGACAAAATCAAGCCGGAGAGCGCAGCACATACGGCGCTCAATGTGATCAGGCCTTCAAAGAGCCGCCATGGTAACCGAACCCGACGTAGCGCCCAGACTGCGCCTATACCTGTCTCTTATACACATCTGACG
>JACSRJ010000162.1 GCA_014879835.1 Anaerolinea sp. | reverse complement strand
ATCCCCTTTATTATTCTTTCCGGCGCGTTGTTGTCAACTTCTCCCTCCTCCTACCCCTGAGTAGTTACCTATCAGTAATTGCGTGGGATGATTCCAAATGTCGAGCGAGCATCCTCGATATTCTGCCTCAAAGGTCATGATTCGTGCTGTGGTGAAAGCCTTCTAGCTCAACAGCGTTCTTGCTCGATACTGCACAGCCTCTGCCACATGCTCGGTACGGATGATATCGCTTGCGGCGAGGTCTGCAATGGTGCGGCTGACCTTCAATACCCGGTGATAGGCACGGGCGCTCAGGTTGAGTTTCCTCATCACCGCACGGAGCAGGGTTTCCGCGCTCTCTTCCGTTCGACAGAAGGTTTCGATCTCGCTCGGTCCTAGATCGCTGTTTGCGCTTATACCAACAAGGTTTTGGTAGCGATGTCGTTGTCGTTCTCGCGCCGCCTCAACCCGTGCTTGGATCATTGACGATGTGTCACCATGTCGGGTATCGGTAAGTTTATCATGGTCGACTCGCTGCACGTCGAGTTGAATGTCGAAACGATCCATGATAGGTCCGCTAATGCGCTGTTGGTAGCGGCGCACCGCTGCCTCGCCGCAGGTACATGCTTTGAGCGCGTCGCCATAGTATCCGCAGGGGCATGGGTTAGTCGCTGCAACCAAGACGAACTTCGCGGGGAAGGTCACCGCACCTCTTGCTCGGCTGATGGTGACGACCTTGTCCTCTAGAGGTTGACGTAAGACCTCCAGTTTTGAACCGTATTCCCCCAATTCATCGAGAAAAATCACGCCGTTGTGGGACATACTGATCTCTCCAGGGCGAGGAATACTACCACCACCGATCAGCCCTGCGTGGCTGATGGTGTGATGAGGAGCACGAAAAGGACGACGCTTGACGAGTACATGTCCCGGAGGAAGCATATCGGCAACCGAGTAAATGCGAGTGATCTCCAGTGCTTCTTGGGGAGTTAGAGAAGGTAAGATACCTGGCAATGCTCGGGCAATAAGTGTCTTCCCTGCCCCAGGGGGACCTGACATGAATACATGATGCGCTCCCGCCGCAACGATCTCCATTGCGCGTTTGACATATTCTTGCCCCTTGATATCCCGAAAGTCCACCAAGCGCTCTGTCTGTTGCTCCGGTTCGGCAGCCAGTGCGGTGCGGTCAAAAGGGGGAATGATATTTAACAGAAAAAGATGCTCAACTAAGTGCCCCAAGGTTGATACAGGAATTATCTTGATCCCATCAATAAGTGCGGCTTCCGGTGCATCACATTCAGGGACATATAGCTGGGCAATGCCTTGTTCTTTTGCCAAGTATGCAAGCGGCAATACGCCTCGCACATGACGCAACGTGCCGTCTAGGGAGAGCTCGCCAATGAACATCGAGTCTTGGAGGGTATCTACAGGAATTTGCTCAGTGGCGGCAAGAACACCTATTGCAATGGGGAGATCATAAGCAGGTCCTTCTTTGCGAATATCCGCTGGAGCAAGATTGACCACGTAGCGCTTCATAGGAAAATCGAGGTTTCGGTTGCGGATGGCACTTCGCACCCGCTCCCGACTTTCTTGGATGGCAGTATCAGGCAAGCCGACAATCGTGAACGAGGTCATCCCACGGGGGTTATAATCGACCTCTACATTGATGCTGATGGCATCCAGTCCAACAATTGCCCCAGAGCGCACATTTGCCAGCATTAGCACACCTTTCAAATACACCCCTCTGATGCGAAATTATACTTTGGACACTAATCATTTCCACTGCGACTACGGGAGAATCGCGCATCAGTGATTAGCACTCGTTAAAGTTGGCAATGCCTGATGATCGAGTCTGAAGTGCCATATGTTCTGCGATCAAAAAGGCAGCGAGATTAAATGGGCGTATATGTGATGTAGTGTTCATGTTTGTTGAGGAGAAATCAACCAGAACCAAAGCTCTGTCAGAGACCAGATTGGTCTCACACCCAGAATCCATACTGGTGGCGATATCCTCACCAGTATGGAACTCACTATTTGAGTGTTGTCTAGAACGAGAAGATATCGGTGCAGTCTCACTTTGTTCACGTCCTGCATGTGATGAGGCAAGAGGAATTTTGCCTGTACTGCCACAAGCACAATGCTCGGAATTGGAAGATGTCAGAGTCTTCTCACGCTGTTTACTCGCTCCGCTTGGTAAGGTGAGATGGGTTTGGCGTGTATGACTTTTCAATGTTGTTGAGATAAAGCACGCCTCGATGCGACATACTTAGCTCTCCGGGACGGGGGATGCTGCCACCACCGATCAATCCAGCTTCAGAAATGGTATGGTGGGGCGCACGAAAAGGACGGCGTTGAGCCAAACCCTTACCCGAAGGCAGCATGTCCGCCACTGAGTAAATGCGGGTGATTTCGAGGGCTTCCTCAGGGGTCAGTCTGGGCAAGATGCCCGGAAGGGCCCGTGCGATCAGGGTTTTGCCTGATCCCGGCGGGCCGGAAAGCAGGGCATGGTGTCCGCCCGCCGCGACAATCTCTATTGCCCTTTTGACAAACTCTTGCCCCTTAACGTCGGAGTAATCCACGAGACGCTCAAGGTTCGGTTCAGGGTTGGTTGAGGCGCGGCTGCGATCATAAGGGGGGATCACGTTCAGCTTAAAAACGTGTTCGACCAAATGCCCTAATGATGGCACCGGAATCACATCGATTCCCTCAACAAGGGCCGCCTCCGCCGCATCACATTCAGGCACATACAGGGCACTGAATCCCAACTCGCGGGTGAGATAAGCAAACGACATGACCCCACGCACATGACGCAGGGTGCCATCCAGTGAGAGTTCACCCACAAAGAGCGCACCCTCAAGGCATTCAGCAGGAATCTGCTCGGTGGCCGCCAGCACCCCCATCGCAATGGGCAAATCGTAGGCAGGACCTTCTTTGCGCATCTCCGCGGGGGCGAGGTTCACCAAATAACGTTTCATGGGAAAGTCCATATGGGAGTTTCGCAGGGCACTTCTTACCCGCTCCCGGCTTTCCTGCACTGCGGTATCAGGCAACCCCACGATGGTAAACCCAGTCATCCCCCGAGGGTTGTAATCAACCTCAACGGCCACCCCCATCGCATCCAACCCGATGAGTGCCCCCGACTGCACCGTAGAAAGCATGGACGAACCTCAGAAAAACAAAGCCTTGTCGCGGAATTATACTTCGCCCGCCCCTCCGGAGCATAGTTGAGCATCATTGCCTTCTGGTGCTGCATCTGGGGTCGAGGACAAGGTTAAATCGTCTGCTGTACGTTTGATGCACTACCCCGGTGCGTTTGGCGTCATGTACTGGACAAAGTACACTAACCCCAATTCATTGTTGTAGCTGCCACGCAGTTGAACCTTTTCTCCGATGGCCCAAAGTGGATCGATCAAAATCGATCAAAAGGATTACCTGCGGGGATAGGATCAAGTGTCAAGCACCTATGCAAAGCGGATCACACTTCCCTTATCAACCTTATCAATCGACTTGGGGATCAGGCAAAAAAGATATGGCATTTGAGATCGTCACACTGAACCACAGCACTTATCACTTACAAAGCGGCGCAAACATGGGCGTCATTAGCGACGGCAAACGAGCCGTGGTGGTCGATACGGGCTTGGATGATGACAGCGGCCGACGCATTAAAAAAGCCCTTGAACAGATCGGGGTGCGCCTAGAAGCCGTGATCCTCACCCATGGTCATGCGGATCACTTCGGGGGGACGGCTTATCTGCGCCGTTCGCTGCCGCCCTTCAGGGTGAATGCCCCGCCTCTAGAGGCCGCTTTTATCACCCATCCCACCTTAGAAGGGATCATGCTCTCCGCCGGGGCACTGCCTTTTGATCAGCTCAAAGGGAAATTCACCCTCGCCCCAGCTTGTAAAGTTGATGAGGAACTAACGCCGGGGTTAACCTCCATTGCGGGTTTTGAGGTGGAATTGATCCCACTACCGGGGCACTCCCCCAACCAGATGGGGGTGCGTTGGGGTGATGTCCTCTTTTGCGCCGATGCTTTTTTGCCCCCCGCAACCCTCACCAAATATCCGGTACCTTTCACCGTTCATCTGGGGCAGGCGCTGGAGTCGCTGGCCAAACTGGAGTCGCTCCAAGACCTCATCCTCGCCCCCGGTCACGGGCCTCACCTGCCTGACCCCCGCGAGGTCATCCAGATCAACCGGGATGCTTTGTGGCGGGTGATCGAGACTACCAATACGGTACTCGCCGAAGGTAGTGCTGAAGAAGGTGCGATCACACAGGCAGTGTGCCAGCGTTTGGGGGATCCTCTGGCGAATCCGGCGGGGTACTATTTGGCCCGTACCACCGTTCAAGCCGCCTTGGTCTATTTGTATGAACAGGGGCGGGCGCAGATCATCGCGGGAGGGCGCTTGCAATGGGCGCACACATGAACCATACCCGTTGGCGGGGGATGCTGCTGGCGCTTCTTTTGGCGGCGTTGATCCCCTTTTGTTCGCAAGATTCATCGGTGGGCGCGCAAGGGGCACTTACCCCCACCCCAACCCTGTTTTTCCCTACACCCGTGTTGGTCACGACCGTCCCAGAGCCGGTGGTACCGATCAACATCAGCATTAACGGGCTTTCCGCCGTTGAGTTTGTGGTCATGCCCCCGGCCGTGATCGAAAACATCTGGGCGATTTTTGGGCAGGGCATTCGTTTAGGGCGTAACCCACACGCTTTTTCCAAACTAGGCGACAGCACCATTGAGAATCCGTTCTTCATGTCGCGCTTTGATGAGGGCGGTTATCATCTGGGTGATTATGGTTATCTGGAACCCACCCTCAGTTACTTTAGAGGGTCGTTCTCGCGCACCAGCATCGCAGTCAAACGAGGCTTGAGGGTCGCTTCTGTCTTTGATCCCTTTTGGACGGAGAATCCCCTTTGCCGCTCTGATGAGGGAGTGCTGCCTTGTGAAATTCGGATTCACAACCCGGCGGTGATCTTTATCCGCCTTGGCTCCAATGATACGGGACGGGTGGAACTGATTCAGGAAAACTTTCGGAACATCGTCCAATACTGCATCCAGCAGGGGGTGATTCCCATACTGGGCACCAAAGCGGATCGACACGAAGGCAGTGACCTCAACAACCAGATCATGCGGCAGGTGGCCAAGGAGTTCAGCATCCCCCTTTGGGATTGGGATTTGCTTTCGGCCACCGTGCCGGGGCGGGGTTTATGGAGCGACAACGTACACTTGACGACCTTCTCCGCCTACGATTGGCGTCAGAGTCTGGGCTTCAAAACAGGTTATGGGGTGCATAATCTCTCTGCGATCATTGCCTTGGATGCAGTGCGGCGCGGGTTTGGGGGTTGAAGTTGTGGTAAATGCCTGCCTGATGTTTTCTTAGGCCGTCACTTTCAGGAGAACCCAAATCTCTCATTCAGAAACTTCACAAAAACCTGCTATCATAAAAAGGGTAAAGGAACCCCACTGTACCCACATTCTTAGGAGTAACAATGAAGCGCGTTGTGATTATTCTGCTGCTGGCATTGGCCCTGCCTCTTTTGACCTCACCTGCTGAGGCACAGGGCGGCCCCAGTGAAGGACTTTTGGATCGAGTTTTTACTGATCTAAGTACCCGTATTGGCAAAAATGTCACGTGGCGGCGCATGGATGGGCGCTATTTGTGGGAGGAAGTCGCTGCCTCCAACGACAATCTAGGCTGCGAAACCCCGGGTGCGGCTGCACCGGGCGTTACCCGCGCTTGGAAGATCAACATTGATTTGACTGGTGTCGGACAGTACGAATATCGGGCGACTCTCGATGGAAGTGTCGTCCTGTTCTGCACCGGAACCGGGTTAGGGATTTCGCCCACTGTCACCCCCGGAGGGGCAGTGGTACCATCGACTGGCGGTGGGAGCGGTTCATTGGCTGATCAGCCGCCTTCTACCACTGCTACAACCACCTATGCTTCACCTGTGGTGGGATACTTAAGTGATGACGGCAATGTGCGGGTGGCTCAGGTCGGCACGACCACTGCCCCTACAGCGATCACTGGGGATGCCAACGGGGGTACACTCAATCTCTATTGGTCTGCCAACGTACTCTATTCCAACCTCGTCTGGTCACCCGATGGGACAAGGTTAGCCTTCACCAGCGTGAGCAATGAAGGTAGAGATACTCGGGTATGGGTGTCCACAACTGGCAGCGCGCCGGTTCAGGTAGCCACTGGTAACTATGCCGTTGATCTGGGTATTGCTTGGTCACCTGACGGCACCGAGATCGCCTACCCCGTGGCCACCAACCAGCCCGCAAACCTTCCCGGTGACCCCAACGCTCAGATTTATCAGATGCAGGCCGTCTCAGTATTGGGCGGTCAGCCGCGTGTGGTTGGTTCTATTGCCTATGGCGTAGGCTGTGGTGGCGGCGGTTACTCCCCGGCGCGGGTGCGCTACTACTATGCCAGCGGTTATGAGGGTAATCCTCCCGGAATCTTGTGGACAAACGCAGGTTTTGTTCATAAGACCAACTGCACCGGACGCGGGCTTGCCCTCACCAACTTCAACGGGCAGCGGGTGTGGTCAGGGATGTACGGGCGACCTGCCCTCTCCCCTAACGGACAAACGCTGGTGGCCCTCCAGTTCACCAACATGAGTCCGGACCCCACCGGGTTGATCCTGATCAATGTGGTAAATGGGCAAGTTACCCCTCTGTCTGCGCCTTTGGGTTTGGATCAGGTGGGTTGGTCTGCCGATGGCGGCACCCTTTATGTCTCCACCCGAACCCTGCTGCGTAATGTTCAGGCACCGGCCAACGTTTCGGTGTTCACTGAAGGAGTCTTTACCCTTACCCTGTGGGCCCTTCCAGCCTCTGGAGCGGCAACCCCCACAGCCCTTTACACGGGTGAAGGGTATGCCATTGTGGGCATTCAGGCATCTCGAACCGCAGCGGTGATCGGGTTCACCTTGATCGAATCGGATGAAACCATTGTGACCACTGGCAAAGCGCCGGCACCGCGTTTGGGCTTCGCCTCCACCGTGCCTAATACGCCCGGATTCCCTATGTTCCTGCTTGGGGCCGGCTCCCAAATGAGTTTCTCAGCCGCAGCAGGGTTCACAGCGGTTCCAGCGGCGGTGATCGCCCGCAACAGTGACGTGAGCGGCACCACGGGGGACAATCCTTTGGGGCTGCGGGTCGGGGGTACGGCATATGTCACCCCCGGCGGTAACGTCAATGTGCGTCGTGAGCCAGCCATCAGTGCGGATAATGTGGTGGGCATCCTACGCCCCGGTGATGTGGTTAACATCCTCAATGGGCCTCAGGTGGCGGGCAATCTGCGCTGGTGGCAGGTGAGCCGCGTCCCTGATGGGCTGAGTGGTTGGGTGGTGGATCAATACGTGGACAGTTCAGGCAAGGTAGAGACCAACATCCTACCACGATAGGGTTAGGAGTTACGCACTTGCCTTCATCCCCCTACGACCGGTGCGCAGTAGAGGAGGGGTGAGGGCAGACTTCGCGCCGCCCACTTCCCCAATGACTTCTGAGGGGAATGACTCCTCAGAGGCTTGATCCCCCTGCATCCCTAAGTCTTGCGGGGGGAAAGGCAATTGTTGAGAGCAAATTCCCCCATTCACAAAGACAATCCAAGACTGGCCGCTTTTTGGCGCACAAACGCGGCTGCTTGGGGATAATCGCCCATGGGAAGGTGTTCCAACATCAGAGGCAAATCAACAGGCGCTTGGGCCGCACAGGTGAGCAGGGCTGCATAATCCAGAGTGCCAGTGCCGGGGATCACCTCGTTCAGATGCAGGGTTAAGTGCGGTTCAAGGCGAATGTCCTTAAGATGGCAACTTTTGATGTATTTGCCCAAACGTGCAAAGGCCTCCCGGATCAATTCCCCGTTGTAGTAGTACCGCTCCACGCTATTTACCCAATTGACCGGATCAAGATGCACCCCAAACTGCGGGCGCTCAACAGCCCGGATCAGGGACTCATAAGTTGAGATCGACTCTGGGTAGAGATAGGGCATGGGTTCAAGGGTGTAAAAAGTGCGCCGTGGCTTCACCGCATCAAGGATTAAGCGGGTGGTCTCGACAATCAGATCAAAGGTTTCCTCGGTCAGGTTTTGAGGATCAGGCCCATCCCACTGCAAAGCGCGTGATCCGGCGATGTTCACGCAGCAGCACGCGCCAATCTCGTCTGCCAGCGCCAGTTGATCTTGGCATTTACGCAGGGCCTCCTGACGCACCGTCTCATCAGGGCTGATCGGGTTACTCCACGCGCCTACCTCCGCGATCATGATGTCTGCCTGTTGGGCCGCTTGAAGGTAAGCGCGGCGAAGGGTGCTGTCTGCGCTGGCATCTATGGGGCAGTAGGCAGCTCGATAACCTTGCTTCTGCACAGCCTGAATCCATGCCTCTGGTGATGAAGTTTGATCAACCGGTGCACCTAATCGCATCAGCGGGTACTCCTTTGCAGCGTTATCCTAAAGGATTGGTTTGCTATTTTCAGGCTTACCCTCAAACGCCCCATTCTGGGCATGTAGGCGGCGGGCATGACGCGCCCTGCCCCTACCGGGAAAGATTGAGGGTATCCCCCTTAAAAAATCGCCTTGTAGGGGCAGCCCCGTGTGGCAACCCGGTATTTTGTCTACACGTGCCGGGCGACCACGTGGGGATACCCCTACAGACACGGATTTTAAGGGGGGTGAGGGCTGTCGGGGATGCCCCTCAAAGCACGGAACACTATTTGCCCCCCCACAAACTCACATGACTTTGGTGACGCTTAACAAGCCGCCCAATTCAACATTGGCGCTTTCGATAGCATTGGGAGACCCCAACACCGTCACGGTGGCGCTGCTGTTAAGCTTCTCCAACACCGTGCCGAGGGCCTGAATATCTTTCACAGTCATGCCCAGAAGCTGCTCGCGGGTCTTCTGGCGCATTTCATCACTCTCACCGATCAGATAACGGGTGAGCGAGGTGAAGCCTTTGGCGTCGGGCAGTTGGTAGGCATCCATGATCCCGATCCCCCCGATGATCACCCGCGTCAGTTCCCGTTCGGGCAGTTCCACCGACTTGAGGTAGGCGGCTGCACCATCATAATTGCGCAAGGTGCCGGTCAGGTTGGGGTCACGGTAAGAGAGGAAAGTCCATACCCCAGAGAGCCGATCAAACATACTAAAGCCGCCATAAGCGCCCCCCTGCACCCGCACTCGCTCCCACAGGTAACCACTGTTAAGGAAGTTCATGGTGCCTAGGAAAGAACCATGCAGCTCGTAGCCCAGATCATACAGGTTCGCGCCCTTGGCCACATAGTTCACCTGAGAAGGCAAACTGAAGGCTTCATTGACTGGTTTGAGTACGGGTTGCCACACTTTCAAGGTAGGCTCAAAAGCGGGCAGGGTACCCACAAAACGGCTGATCTGACTGCGGCTCTTTTCCCAGTTGGGGCCGTCCAGAGTCACATTCACGATCATGGCTTTGCGGTTGACCAGTAGACGGCGCATGTCCTCCAACTTGGCCAGCACCCCACCCCAATCGGAGTCAATCTGTTTGATCAGTTCACGCAGGGCAAACAAAGCGCTCAAGCCGCCCATCTGCTCCTCAGCCCAGTCGATCAGGTTGTAGGCAGCTCGCAGGCGGTCATTGACCACCCGGTGTCCAGCGGGCAAAAGCGCGCCTTCCATGCTGGCTTTGGCCTCCAGTGCGATCTGCTTAAAGCGCTCCTGATTGTCCAGTTTGACCGTGAGCAGGATGTCCTCAAAGATGGCCAGCAGATCATCCAACCGTCCTACGGTGCTTTTGCCGCGCACCATCAGGTATGCTACGGCTTTGCTGCGGTCGGTGCGCATGGGCGAGGTGAGCGTGCTGACGTTGATCCCGCCCGTTTTTTGCCCGATGCGTTGGGTCAGTTTGATATAGTCCTCTTTGATGGTGCCCAATTCAAGGAGTGCATCACTAAACAAGGGCACAAGGGGCAGGTACTCTGCGGGCAGAGCAAAAAGATTAAAGCCAATGTCCACATAGGCAATGCCATTGGTGAACAGATCGTGATAGATCACCGGCACCCCATCAGCATTCTCGATCTCACGGGGGATGGTCTTGTTTACCCGATCCAGATCGTTCAGGTGCAGCGCGGGCAGTTTCGCCAGCGATTCTGGGGAATCGGGCGCTTCCTGTGCCGCCTTAAGCTGCTCCGTCTCCTCCGCAATGCGCTTCAGATCGGCATCACTCATGCTGGCCCGCACGGTTTCCAAGCGGGCCCGTTCCTGCGCTTCCAACGCATCCTGAAAGCCGGCTTTGGGGGTCAGAGTCATGGTTAGGCGGTGAGGATTGTCCAAGAAATACTTACGGATCATCTCCTCAAAAACTTTTTCGCCCGACGCCAAGCGCGTCTTTAAGGCTGTGAGCGGGCCTTCCATAAACAAGGGCGCGATGGGATCAGCGTTGTAGGTCCATGTGGTGAGGACATTGAGCAGCATCGCCAGTCCGCGAGGGAACCCGCCCGTGTTCAGTTCCCGCACCCGGAACTCGATGGTATTCAAAGAGGCTTCGATCATGTCGGGATCGATCCCCTTTTCCACCAACCCCCGAAGGGTATCGAGGATCAGGGACTCACCCTTCTCCACATCTTCCGGAGCGATGCCCTTTAAGCCCACCGAGAAGTACAGTTCATAGATATTTCGTTCGAGGTTGGCGGCGCTCAACCCTTCGCCCAAGCCGGATTCGATCAACGTCTGCTGAAGGGGCGATGCCGAGGTTCCGATCAGGATATGGCTCAGGACTTCGAGCGCGGTCATCTCCTCGATCTGGGTCGAGTCCGTGATGATCCAGTTTAGGGTGAACTGGGCTTTGCTTTCCTCGCCGCCCTCAAAGTGGTAGGTCTTACGTTTAGGCGCATCCCAGCGGGGTTGTTTGGCCACGGTACGATCTACCTTGATGGCGTCAAAATCGCGCAGGTATCCGTCAATGATCTCCAAGCGCTTTTCAGGATCATCGTCCCCGTAAAAGTAGATCATGGCATTGGCGGGATGATAATAGGTGTCGTGGTAGTGCTTAAAGCGCTCATAGGTGAGGTTGGGAATCTCACGGGGGTCCCCACCGGAGTCAAAACCGTAGAGGGTGTCAGGGAACAGCCCATTCATGGAGTGCTGCTCCACAAGGCTTTCAGGCGAGGAATAGTTCCCCTTCATCTCGTTAAAAACCACCCCTTTAAAGTTGAGGGGCTGGGAGGGATCGTCTAGTTCGTAATGCCAGCCCTCCTGTTTGAGGATTTCAGGGGTGATCCGGGGATAAAAGACCGCATCAAGGTATACATCGATCAGGTTGTAGAAGTCCTGTGCGTTTTGGCTGGCCACCGGGTAACAGGTGCGATCCGGGAAGGTGAAGGCATTTAAGAAAGTCGCCAACGAGCCTTTATTCATCTCGATGAACGGTTCCTTCACTGGGTATTTGCGGGAGCCGCACAGTACCGAATGCTCCATGATATGGGGCAGCCCAGTCGAATCGGTGACGGGGGTGAAAAAGTTCACCGAAAATGACTTGTTCTCGTCATCATTTTGGATGGAAAGCACCTGTGCGCCAGACTTTTTGTGCCGAAAGAGCTGCACTTTGGACTTAATATCGGGCACAAATTCTTCCCGCAGTAGTTCAAATGAAGGGTTCACCTTGTGGACTCCTTTATGCGTTTAATCGCTTAATTTGCATCAATCACCATACTATAGCACATCGAGCGGCGGATCGGGAACTGATTCAAAGGGCGATGTCAGGGCGATTGTAGCAAAATTTGGCGCGGGCAGGCGGACGCCGTTCACGGTGTGCCTACGAAAGCGAGTCTGGTGTAGCGACGCGCCAAGGCACGTCTGCACCCGGACGGGTGAGATTGCTGCAATCGCCCTGCCCCCTTACCCCTCGATTTCAGTTTGAGGGGCGACACTAAATTTTAGGGTAGGGGGATGAGGGTAAACCTACTGTCGCCCCCTCAGCCCGATTTCAGCGGAAGGGGAATGAAGCACCTCCTCGGGTAAGGGGTGGGGTATGGAGGCGGGGCTTTTCTGGAACAAGGGCGTAACGCCTATTTGTGTCAAATGCCCTAAACCCTAGTTTCAGATCGTTTTGTGGGTATAATGAGCGTTATGATGCGAATTCTTGGGACACGAGCAATCACGCATATACCCGCCTATGGTTGGTGGCTGAAGGGCGCACGCCCCATGCAAGTCACCGATTCCACTTGTACTGAACCGAACCTGAGGGTATAACCGTCCCCTTCTGATCAGGCAAAGTGTGTTGATCTGGGTGTGGGGTGGCTGTCCCCACACCCTTTTTTTGTTCACCGGCAGCCGCCTTTTTTGAAAGCTTAAACAAAGGATAGGATTACCGTGATCATCGCATTTCAGGGGGTTCATGGCGCTTATTCTGAGGAAGCCATCCGCCAGCACTACGGCGAGGAGGCAGAAACCTTACCCTGCCCCTCCTTTGAAGACTTGTTTAAAGCGGTGGAATCCCATCAAGCTGCACTGGGGATGCTGCCGGTGGAGAACTCACTCACTGGGACGGTGGCCAGCTCGTGGGAGCTGCTCATGGACTTTGATCTGCGCATTCAGGCTGAGGTGATCTTGCGGGTACGCCATGCGTTACTCGCGCCGGCGGGGACAAAACTCGCTGAGGTCAAACGGGCAAAATCTCACCCACAAGGGTTAGGTCAGTGCGAACGTTATTTGGCCCGGCGGGGCATTCAGCCAATTGTCCATTTTGACACCGCTGGCAGTGCCCGCGATCTGGCCGCAGCCCCCGAACCCCATACAGCCGCCATTGCCAGCGCTCTTGCGGGCAAACTCTACGGGCTGGAAATGCTCGATTACGGGATTGAGGATCAACCCTTTAACTTCACCCGCTTTTTTGTGATCGGACATGGCAGCCCTCAAAGAACCGACCGGGCCAAAACCTCGGTGGTGTTCGCCTTGCAGGACGCGCCCGGCGCTTTGCACGCGGCGCTGGGAGAGTTCGCCAGCAGGGGGATCAACCTGACCAAGATCGAATCCAAGCCCCGTCGTAACAAACCGTGGCAGTATTACTTTTATTTGGACTTTGACGGTCATATCGATGACCCCAACTGCGAAGCGGCAGTAGTTGGGCTGCTGAGACGCGCCGCGATCTTTAAGCTGTTGGGGTCGTACCCCGCGGCCAAGCTCACCGGAGAGGAAAGCGAGTCATAATTTATGGAACCCCACATGCCCCTTAGCGTGCTGCGCTGTATTGACTGTGGTCATACCCACGATCTTAATGATCCCGTTTATGTGTGCGCCCAATGCGGCGGGCTGCTGGATGTGGAACACGATCTGGAGCGACTGCGCCCTTTGATCAGCCGGGAACTGTTTGATGATCGCCTGCGTCACTTGGAGCCACCCTTTAACAGCGGCGTCTGGCGCTACAAGGAACTGGTGTTCCCTGCTGCCCCGGATGAGATGATCGTGACTCGGGGTGAGGGCAACACCAACTTGTACCGGGCCCCTAAAGGGTTAGCGGCATGGGTCGGGGCAGAACGCTTACAGCTCAAGCATGAAGGGGAAAATCCCACTGGTTCCTTTAAGGATCGGGGTATGACTGGGGGCATGACCCACGCCCGGATGGTGGGCGCAAACAGTGCACTGTGCGCCTCCACGGGCAACACTTCCGCCTCGATGTCCTCTTATGCAGCGCTGGCCGGGATTCAGGCGTTGGTCTTTTTCCCTGAAGGTAATATTGCTATGGGCAAACTGGCCCAGTCCGTGGCCTATGGCGCGGTCAACGTGCAGGTTCAGGGTGATTTTGATGCCTGCCTTGATCTGGTGCGGCAGGCCTGCCGTACCTTTGGTATATACCTGCTAAACTCGGTCAACCCCTTTCGGTTGGAAGGACAAAAAACCATTGTCCTAGAGCTGATTCAGCAGCGCCGCTGGCGCGCCCCCGATTGGATCGTGCTGCCGGGCGGCAATCTGGGCAACACCTCCGCATTTGGCAAGGCGCTCCATGAGATGCAGCAGTTGGGGCTGCTGGATCGCATCCCCCGAATCGCGGTCATTCAGGCCGAAGGCTCTGCGCCTTTTTATCAGAGCTATCGGGAGGGATTTGCAGCACGCCACTCGGTCAAGGCGCACACCATTGCCACGGCCATCAAAATTGGCAACCCAGCCAGTTTCTACAAAGCCAAACGCACTCTTGAATGGACAAAGGGCATTGTCGAATCGGTGAGTGATCAAGAGATTGTGGATGCCAAAGCCATGGTTGATGCTTCGGGGATTGGCTGTGAACCGGCTTCTGCGGCCTCTGTGGCAGGGGTCAAAAAGCTGATCGCGGCGGGTGTGATTCAGCCTCAGGAGGAGGTTGTAGCGCTGCTCACTGGGCATATGCTCAAAGACCCCGGGGTGATCATTGATTACCATCAAGAGACTCTGCAAGGCTTCAACAGCCCTTACGCCAACCGCCTGCGCACCATCAAACCGACCCTCGATTCGGTCGAATCCCTCCTGCGCAGCGCACGAGTCACCGCGGGTTAGGGGTGAGCCGTTTAGCACGGAGGATCGCCGCCTTGGGCTGCTTCAGCGCCGCGGCGATCCTGATTTGGGCGGTGGGTCTGCCGGAGCGGGCGGCTTACCTCAGCCCTCGCTCCTTTCGGGCGGGAGAGACCCCCATCGCTCCAGAGGTCGGCGCACTGGCCCCGCCACTTAGGGGACTCAGCCCCACAGGAAGCCCTTTTGATCTGAATGCCTATCGGGGTACACCGCTCATCCTCAACTTCTGGGCCACGTGGTGTGCGCCTTGCATTCAAGAAATGCCCATACTTGAAAAATTCCACCAGCGGGGGGTGATGGTGGTGGGTATCAATGTGGGCGATTCCCCCAGCACCATCCTCGCATGGGCGGAGCAGTACCACATCACCTTTCCGCTGGTGCTTGATCCAACCGGGCAGATGAGCCGTCAGTACCGCCTCTTAGGGCTTCCCGCTACCTTTCAGATCGACCGTGCAGGTGTGGTGCGGCGGGTGAAGTTTGGGGCTCTCAGCGAGTCTGAACTGGAGGACTGGACGGACTCGGAGCGCCAGCCCTGATCGTTGATTGGGCCCGCCCCACCCAAAACTTTCTGTCCGCAAAGGCACGGGTGACATCCGCGGCTACCCGAAGTGCGCCAGCCGTCACCCCGGCCGTACTTTGTCCGGGAAAGATGCTGTCCCCAACCAACCATAAGTGTGGAATGCCCGTGTGAGGGCCTCGGACTCTAAACAGGTTGGTGAGGGGGAACCCGCCGACCATCCCCCCCGGACGACGGGTGAAACGATAAAAAGCCGCAGGTGTACCCGGCAGCACCAGCGAGGCCGCCCTGCGCAGCCCCGGAATGGCCATCTCAGCCCCAGCCAGCATCCGATCCCGGTACCGCGCCACCCGGGCCTGATAGCCTTCAGGATCGGACTGCCGCAGTTCCCACCATGGGGCGATTCGGGTGTGGGTGGAGAGGGTTAGGGCCCGCATCCCGTCGGGGGCGCGTTTGTTATCCTCCCGGTCAGAGATCGAGACGAATACGGAGTTTCCCTCCCCCAAAGGCGCGGTAGGGTCTTGAATGATCTGGTAGTGATCAGCTTGTTCGGGCAGTACCCGCTCTGATACCCCCAAATATAAGGTGAAGGCCCCCCATGTTTCCGGGCGCTGGCGCGTTTCCCGCTGAAGGGACTCCGATGCGGAATCACCTAAGAGATTGACCAGTGCCCATGGCGTTAGGTTGGCGATCACCGCATCCGCCTCAAAAGTGCGCCCCTTATTGGTGTAGAGTCTGAAGGCGCCCCCGGCACAGCGCTCGATCCGGGTTACGGCGTGGCGGTAGATCAGGTCTCCACCGTGCTGCCTGAGGGACTCCGCGAGTTGTTGGGCAAGGCTGCCGATCCCGCCGCGCACATGATACACCCCTACACGGGGCAGATCAACTGCAATGGCCCCATAAAGGGCGTTGGCGTAGGCGCTTGTGGTTTGGGCGCTGATCAGCAGTTGGGCATCAATGAAGGTGCGGGCGGTTTGATCCTTCACCTGAAGAAGATCAAGAAGGCTGCCCATGCGCATCAAGGCCAGCGGACTGACCGGAACCAGATCAGGGCGAATCTTAAGGGCGAGGCGCCCCATGTCCATCAAAGAAGCGGGTGGGAATTCCGGCAGACGCGCTGCAAAGTTCCATGCGGCTTGGGCGGCCCGTGCTTGCACCCCCCAGAAAGATCGCAGCGCAGGCAGTTTGGCGGCGCGTTCCTCAGCCCAGCGGCTTTCATCACGCCAACGGGTGATAGTGGTCTGTGGGGTTTGGATCACCCATGCCGGTTCAAGGGGTTTGATATTCCACTGGATGCCCAACAGATCACCTGCAATCTGATGCGGGCCACCTTCTTGAAAACCTCCCGCAACCGTCGCCCCAGCGTCAAAACGATACCCCTGATGGTAAAACGTCCCGGCACAACCTCCGGGGTAAACATGCGCTTCGAGCACGGTCACCTGAAAACCCTGCCGAGCCAAAAGCGCACCAGCGGTTAAACCCCCGATTCCCGCGCCAATCACGATAATCTGCTGTCTGCCCATGTGTTCATTTCGCCTTTTGGTATAAGCAAAATATAATCTATATTCACCATTTGTCCAACCATCAAAGTTGATCTGATTATTTTTGATCAATTTCTGCTAAACTCTGGAAAACACAGGTAACCAGAGCCTCCTATGGATCAGCTTCAGCCTCAGCTTCAGGATCGACTCGCACGGCCTCTGCGCGATGTGCGCATCTCGGTTACGGATCGCTGCAACTTCCGCTGCCCGTACTGTATGCCCGCCGAGTTCTTTGGGGAGCATTTTCACTTTTTGCCCCGTGAGGATCTACTGCAATTTGAGGAAATCACCCGGTTGGCACGGTTTTTTGTGAAGCTGGGAGCAGTCAAACTGCGCCTGACCGGGGGAGAACCCCTGATGCGTCAGCAGATCGAACGGTTAGTGGCGATGCTTTCAGGGATCGAGGGAGTCGGCGATTTGGCCTTAACCACCAATGGGTACCTGCTGCCCGAAAAAGCGCCTGCTCTTAAGGAAGCAGGGCTGCATCGGGTCACAGTGAGCCTTGATAGTCTGGATGATGCGGTCTTTCGACGCATGAACGGCGGGAAATCCAGCGTTGAACGGGTGCTGCAAGGGATTCAGGCAGCGGAGCGGGCCGCCCTCACCCCGATCAAGATCAACGCGGTGGTGCAGCGCGGGGTCAATGATCACACCCTCATCGATCTGGCTCGTTACTGCAAGGATCAGGGCTATATTCTGCGCCTGATCGAATACATGGATGTGGGCAACCAGAATGGTTGGCGTATGGATCAGGTCTTATCCGCGGATGAGATGGCGGCGCGCATTGATGCGGTGATGCCGCTGGAGCCAATCGAGGCCAACTATCAGGGTGAGGTAGCGCTGCGCTTTCGTTACCGCGATGGCGGGGGCGAGTTGGGTATGATCGCTTCGGTCACCAAGCCCTTTTGCGGCTCCTGTACTCGGCTGCGACTCTCACCGGAGGGCAAGTTGTTCACCTGTCTGTTTGGGACTCATAGTACCGATCTGCGCGAACCACTGCGGGCCGGGGTGACGGACGCTGATCTAGAAAGCATCGTCCGGGGCACATGGGGACAGCGTGCTGATCGTTATTCTGAGGTTCGGGCGCAGCTTAAACAGCCCCGCTCACATAAGGTGGAAATGCATCATATCGGGGGCTAAAGGAAGGACTGGGGCAAGATGAAAGTGCACTTAACCTTTTATGGGGTCCTCAAACAAGAAGTGGGATCGCGGGAGTTAACCCTCACCCTACCTCAGGAGATGATCAGCGTAGGGGAATTATCCCAACACCTGATCGCCCGTTATCCAACCCTCGAAGGACGGATGAGCAGTGTCGCAGTAGCCCTCAACGATGAACTCGTAAGGGCCGATCACCCTCTGCGGGACGGGGATCATGCCAGCCTTCTGCCCCCGGTGAGCGGCGGCTGAGAGGATCCCCCTTCAGCGTTTACGCCGGATGATCACTTCACATGGAGGCAGTGCACTGCCATCACGAAGGATCACCTGAAGGCGCAGCACATAACGCCCCTCAAAAACATTGGCGATGCGCGCGCCCTTAACCAGAATCCCTTCACGCACCGGCTCAGTCACAGGGGTGCGCAGTACCCACAAGGACGCAGACGGGGTATCCCCGGAGTCCTCACTCCCTTTGAGGTACTCAATCTCCACTGTGTAATAAGCAAAATCGGTGGGGGAAGCACTGCCCACAATATCAAAGGCATCAAAGTTAAGAGCCGTCTCCGGTTCTGGGGAGGTGATGGTCACATCCGGGTTGGCACAAGAGGGAATCGGCGCGGGTGTTTTTTGCGGGGTGCTGATCACAAACACGGGGGCCTCAATGAAACCGGTGGCAGTAGGTGCTGCCCGCACGGCTTCAGACCGCCCAAAAGTGCCCGCGGCGATCAGGACCACATTCACCAGAAAGAGCGCACCCATTAGATAGACCAGATAACGGTAGGGGCCCTTCATCAGATTGCGGAAGGCAGCCGCATAGACGACCCTCGGACTGGCGTAGTTGAAGCCCCTTTTCCAGCGCTCGAATCCTTGGCTAAAATCCGGTGGGGGCGTGGTCTCGCCGGGGGTGGCATGGGAGCGCGTCCAAAAATCGTCACTGATGTACTGATCATCAGGATAAAAGCGCCGTCGCTGCCGATCATACTGAAGGCGTAAAGCCCGATCAGAGAGGATCGCGTGGGCCTCACTGATCAGGCGAAACTGCTCATTTGCCCACTCCTGTCGTGCCTGATTCAGGTCAGGGTGAACGCTTTTGGCCCGCTGCCGAAAGGCACGTTGAACGGCTTCCGTGTCAGCGTCTGAGGCAACCCCCAAAAGGAGATAAAAGTCGTTATAGGGATCGTAGCGAATCGCTTTTCGTTTCATCAGCCCGGAGCGTTATTCTTCGCGGATGCGCTCCGCACGACGAAGATCGTCAGGGCTGATCTCCAGCATAACGGCCCCACAGTCACGACAGGCCACCGCATCCAATTTGATGAGCGCCTTCCACGGACGCAGGTTAAACAGTGAGTTTAGCCAATTCAGGCTGATTCGTTTGGGCACAAAGCGCACCTGCTCAAAATGATCACTGTAATCTACGACTGCGCCCCGCGCTAGATTCCCGGAGCCGCAGCGGACGCACTTAAATCGCTCTGGGGCGATTACATGCTCCAGATTGGGGTCAATATCCGGCGCGGCATCTTCTGGGGGGAGTTCGGGTAGGTCAGGCGGTGCGATCATTGGTTCGGCTGGCTTTTCGGTCATGATCCTCATCCTCTGGGAATGGTCGGGTGCATCCTTTAGTATTATACCGATATTATCCCTGTGATGCCTTAAAAGGCAGGGCAAGGATGAAGGTGGAGCCTTTGTTTGGTCCGGCGCTCTCCGCCCACAAACGCCCACCGTTTGCCTCTACCATGCCCCGCGCAATGGACAGCCCCAAGCCCATTCCGTTGTGGCGGCGGGTCATGTGATCGGCAACTTGATGAAACTCATCAAAAATCTTCTCCAGATGGTCTGAAGGAATGCCGATTCCGTTATCACTGATCCGCACCCACACTTCTTCGGGGCGCTGCTCAATGCGCACCTGAATGAGGCCACCATTGGGGGTGAACTTAATCGCGTTGTTGAGGATGTTGATCAAAGCGGTGGCGATCTTGGATCGATCCACAAAAACCAAAGCCTGCCCGCCCGCAAGGTCGACGTCAAGGTGATGGCCTTTGGCGTTTGCCAGCGATTGTAGATCGCTTTGAGCGGCCTGAATCAGGGAAGCAAGGGTGGCGTGTTCCCGTGCCAGATCGATCTTGCCCTGAAGCAGCCGGACGTTGGTCATATCCTCGATCAAGTTGCGCAGATGCATGGCACTGTTCAGCACTGCGGCAGCGTGATCGCTGGCTTCACCCTGCGCTTCGTCCTTGAGAAAGCTGGCATAACCGAGGATCACGCTCAGGGGGGTGCGCAGCTCATGAGAAGCGATGGCGATGAAGTCATTTTTGATTTTATCGAGCTTGTTCAGTTCCTCGTTGGCTTTGCGCAGGGCCTCCGTTTGGCGGGCGTTGCTGATCGCCACTGCGGCATGAGAGGCAAGGATCGTTAAGTTATTGAGATCATCTTGAGTCCAGCCACCCTCCCGTTTGTTGAGGGCCTCCAGCACCCCGATGACCGATCCCTTCACGTGCATGGGCACACCCAAGAGAGATTTGGTGGTAAAGCCAATTGACTCATCGACGGTGCGATAAATGCGAGGGTCTTCATCGGCATTTTGAATGATGATGGGGCGGTTTTCACGCACGATTTGCCCACCAATGCTGTTGGCCATGGGTACCGGGATTTTCTGGAGGGCATCAGTATCTGCCCCGGGGGTATTAGAAGCTGCAAAGCGCAGTTCATCACTGTTTTTGTTGTAGAGCAGAATTGAGGCTGCATCACACAAGGCAATCTCGCAGGCGGCCTCCATGATGTATCCCAGAATAGGCTTCAGGGCCACATTGAGGTTTAAGACCAAACTCACATCCAACAGCCGACTGAGGATGAGGTTATGTTTTTCCAGATTGGTGGAGTACCCCGGTGCAGCCATATATCCCTGTCCCTCTCCCGGATAGGTCTTTCTTCATTTATTATACTCTCTCAGTAGTAGTGGTAGAGGTGTGGAAAGTGTTGAAAAGTGGCACTAATTTTCGTAAAAATCGAAAGGGTACCCCCATACCTGTGCCGGTGATGATGACTACCCGCTATGGGTGGGGGCATTTGCGCTCATCAAGTTTTCCACAGGGGGGTGTGGATAACTCGCCCAGTTATCCACACTTTCCACATCGGGAATCGGCCAAAATATCGATTCTCCAAAGTTTTCAACATTTTAGGAAAGTTATCCACAGGTTTTC
>JACSRJ010000290.1 GCA_014879835.1 Anaerolinea sp. | reverse complement strand
CGGCACAAACACTTCAGTCTTTTCGTCGATCTTTAGGCGAGGAGTGAACTGTCCCAATCCGCTACGGTACAGACATGCTTCTCGGCTGTCTATGTCGCGCATGGAAGGCAAGGTGATGAGAATGTTGATCAACTGCATTCGCTGCTCCCCGGTGAGCAGTTGCACAAGCTGATGAGAGCCGGCCGGATCTGTTTCTGACACAGGGAAAAGTGCCACAATATCCTGCCCAAAGGGGTGTTTCCAAGCTGTAATTCGGATCACCTCACGGAGAATCTGTAGTGATAGACCCTGCTTTAAGGTTTCGACAGCAGAAATACTATCGGCGATGTCTTTCAGATACCTAACAACGCCAGATAGTGGCAATGCCGCGAATGCGCCTAGGTCACTCACCCACACACCAACACTTGAAAGGACTTGGGCAAAGACACGTCGCGCTGCATTGCTTCCCCATCCAACCTTAAGTTGACTCGCAGCTTGACGAGCCGCCACGAACGTATTCCCAGCCCGATTATCTCCCATATGGGCAAGTTCAGCGGCAAGAGTACTCAGGATATCAAGGCGAATCGCAGGTGAATCGATCTGATCGATACTTTCAGATAACGCATCCAAAGCAGTACTGACCTCTTTACTGCCACTTCGTGAAAGTGCTATTGTAAGAAGTCTAAGGAGTTCAGATCGGGTAACTAAATCAGGTATTTGGTGGGCATTGTGCAAGGAGGTTTTGAAAACGTCTGAAGCACGATTGTCACCCGCTTCGGAAAGGGATTGGGCAAGACCAACCAAAGCCGCAGTACTGATCCACAGATCGGTGATCAGATCAGCGGTGTGCAGGGCTCTTGTAAAGGTATCAAACGCAAGGGTGCTTCCGATTCGGGAAAGGGCAAGCGCCAATGACCCTAAGGTTTGACTACGGACCCAAGGATCTTTGATTTGCTCTGCGATTTCGAGTGCTTGACCAAACACTTTTTCATAGTGTGCGTTTTTATCTTTGAAAAGTGCGACCGCAAATTCACCTAATGTCTCGGCTTTTCTGTTTTCAAAGGAGATTCTCTCGATAGCACTACTCGCTTCATTGAGTTCACGCGCCTTTATCAAAGCCAGAGCAAGCGCCGTTAGCGCTTCGGCTCTCTGCCCTTCGTCTTTAATTTGGTCGATTATCTCCTGTGCTTCGGAATACTCCTTCAGGGTTGCAAATACGCTTGCAACAGCACACAGAGCCTTGGAGCGGTGTGCCTCATCGGATATCCGTTGGGTGATTTGGTACGAAATATCACGATTAGAGGCTTTCGCCAGCGCGAGGGTAATTGCGCTCAGGGTTTTGGACTGCTCTACCTCACCTTCAGCCTGTTCTGAAGCGACCTGAGATGCCTCCAGAACATCTTTAGCGGAAGAATGTCCCACTTCGGCAAGGGTATGAGCGAGTGTGCTAAGAATCATTGCGCGTGTGTGAGCTTGTGGCATCTGGGCAACTGCTTGAAGGGTAGAATGAAGCATGACTACTGCATGTTCATCCTCAATTTGGAACAGCACACAAACAAAACTCCCTAAAGCTCCCACATGCTCTTCAAGATCACTGATCTGCCTGATAGTGTTTTGGGCATCGCTGAGGATATTGGCAAGAAGTGGGTTATGTTCTTTCGCAAGGAGCAGTGCCAGTGTGTTTAGAACACTAAGCCGATCACGCGCACTCGGTATCTGGTTAGCAATCTGGTGTGCAGATGCAAAAACGGCTTCACTGTGGGGGTCTTTGATTTGAACCAGAACAGAAGCAAGGGTGATAAGCGCATGGCCTTGTGCCCAAGCTTCGGGAATACGACCGATTGCTTCTTGGGCAGTGCCCAAAAACTCCTTTGCGCGTGGATGTTCAGTTTCTGAAAACGCAAGGGCAAGGTTGATCAGCGTATAGGGAAGCGCCCAAGGATCGGCAATTTCGTCTGCTGCGCTTTGGGCTGCATCAAATGCTTCAAGAGCGGAAGGAATTCCAGCCTTAGTTAAGGCGACACCCAGTTTGCCCAATGCGTCTGAGCGTTTTGCTGAATCTGAGATTTGCGCCGCTATTTGTCGGGAATTGGGATAATCTCCTATCTTGGAAAATCCCACCGAAACTATGTAGAGCGTATAGGAACGTTGCCACTCGTCTTTGATGCAAGCAGCCAATTGTCCAGCAGTCTGTAGGGTTTCTCGAAGTACAAACTCATCAAAATGGGTGGAGGTCAATAATTGCACAAACGCACGAAAAGCGATTGCTCGTTTTTCATCGTCCGTGATATCTATCGCCAAACGCTGAAGCTCCTTCAAGAGATCGGTGATTTCTTCTGGGTTATCTGACCGGAGTGTCTCAGCAATAGCCAACACCCCTGTGAACTGATCCCATGAGTTTGTGCGCAATCGGGCATAACTGAGCGCTTCCCGGGTACGATACCCAGTCTTTTCGATATTTCTGTCAATGAGTACTTGGGTCTTTAAGTATTCATCAGTGTAAGTATCAACACTTCCATGAACCACATTGCGAGCGGCCCACAGTTGTGCCAGCATCAGCAGACTCTCTGGCTTGCGATTATGAGCCTCATCATCGAAGTCCCGAATTGCCTGCTCCAGATCCCTCACATAAGAACCATGCCCAACGAGCGCGGCAAACTTTGCCTCCATCCACTGAGGTGATTGGATCAGCAGTCGATGAAATTCGTGATTCTTCCCGGCAGTCGGTAAATGATGCCGGAGATGCTCAAGCAGATAATCATCCGCAACTTCATGCCACGCCTTTTTTTCGCCGGGGTTGTAAGCACCTAAGAATGCCTGTTGCATCTGCTCATAAGAATCCCCTAGGCGCACTCGTGTAAAGTCGTGCAGTAAGTCGTGGAGGGTGAGTGTTCCCATGTTGCCATCGCGCTCAACTAGGGCAAGGTTAATCAGGGCATCAATCAGTTCAACTGCATCCTGTTCTGTCCACTCCGGGTGGAGGTGCCGCCACAGCCGGGTCACAACGGTCTGTGGAATCCATACATCTTCAGGGAAAATACCCAAGGTGTAATAGAGTGTCCGGTCAGAATCGGGAAGCTCACCAACACTCTGCTCAAAGGTCATTTCAAGGCTTTCATGAGCATTTTTTGGGGCCCGCCCAAGTTTGATCTGAGAGACATGCTGAAAAGTGGAGAGCCATTCACTCCCCTTCATTTTCTCCAAGCGTGCCCCTGCAATGCTCAAAGCGAGGGGTAAATAGCCTAAGCGCTTAGCAATCTGAGAAAGTTCAGGATCACTCCGTTGTGCGCGCTGATGAAGCAAGCGAAGTGCCTGTTCTGGCGTGAGTGCACCAATCATCACGAGATCTGCACGATAAGTAGAGGACAGGGCCAGATCCGCATTGCGGGTTGTAAACAGGATTCGGCAGCGTGGGGCATCCACAATGAATGGTTCTACATGCCGTGTTTCCCATACATCGTCCAGCACAATGAGGGCCGATTTGCCTGGCAGAAATTCCCGCAGGCGATTGATGCCTGCCATTTCACTGGTATAAGGCGCACCCCCATCCCCTAATTTAATGCCAATCAATCGGATTTGTTCTATCAGGCTTCCGGGATTTTTGCCTATCCTGACCCAGATCACACCATCTGGAAATGCATCACGCACAACTTCATCACGACACAGGGCGGCAGCAAGCACGCTTTTGCCGATTCCGCCCATTCCATGCAGTGCAGTGAGCGCAACTCGCTGGTCTCCGTTGTCACTCAAAATGGCTCGGCGCAGTTTATTGAGCTCGTCTGGACGTTCGATGTAATGATCGGGCAGGGGGTCAGCGTTGACAGGAGGCAGTCGACGCATCGCTGGAATCGGTGCATCTGAGTGGATATCCCCAAGCAGGAGGTTTAGCATCTCACTGTAGCGTGTGGGATCACTAAAGTCACGATAGTTCAGGTGCTCCAGATGAAGGGGTAGTTCGGCATCCAATTGCACCCGGAGAGGGATCACCCTTTTGCCTTTACGTAGTGCGCGAAGCTGCTCAGCGCGGCAGATTTCAGAACGGAACGAGCCTGCACTGAGCAATGCCAACACCACAGTACATTGTTCAATGGCGTATTCGATCTCATGTGACCAATTGGCACCGCCCTCAATCTCGGCAGTATCCAACCACACATTCAAACCGGCGTTGGCGAGGTCTTTGCGCAATTTCAGAGCGAGGTCGCGCCCATCACGGCGGGCATAGGAAATGAAGATCGACATGCAACTACCCCCTGTCAGTTCAGTGGGTGGGCAAAATCCTGCAATTCGCTTAGATGATACGAGTTTTAGTATGTAAGGGCAAGGCAGGAACCAATCAACCTGAATTCCTCTCCCCCGTAGGAATCCGGTTTGGTACACCTGCAAGACGAGGTGGATAAATCGGAATCGCCTTTGTCGTGTCCTCCAACGTTAGCCCTCACGGAGTCCGGCAAGATCGTCCTCGGCAAAACGCCGAAGAAG
>JACSRJ010000130.1 GCA_014879835.1 Anaerolinea sp. | reverse complement strand
AAGGGGGAGTTTCATTTATCCTTTCATTGGGTATCAACTTGAGGGTAGGTCTTTAACGAGGCTTGCGAAGGGGGCAACCATCGCCCCCTTCGTAGATTTGGGAGACCCGACTCCCCCTACCGGTCGCAGTCCCCTAACACAATATCGACGCTGCCGATCACGCCCACCAGATCAGCGAGCAGACCTTGTTTGGCCATAAATGGCAGCGCGCCCATGATATGCACAAAAGAGGGGGTGCGGAAGTGTACCCGGTGCGGGTGATTCTCACCCACGCTGGAGAGGTAACAGCCTAGTTCGCCCCGCGGGCTTTCGATGCCCACATAAACTTCACCCTTGGGCAGGCTGAAGCCCTCCGTCCATAGTTTGAAGTGGTGGATCACCGCCTCCATGCTGCGCCCCAATTCGGCGCGGGGTGGGGGCACATACTTACGGTTGTTGGAGCGGAACGGCCCCGGCTTGAGACGGTTGAGGGCCTGCTGGACGATGCGCACACTCTGGCGCAGTTCTTTCATGCGCAGCAGAAACCGATCATAGACATCACCGTGTTCACCGATGGGTACGTCAAAGTCGTAGGTCTCATAACCCATGTAGGGCATGACCTTACGAATGTCCCAGTTCACGCCGCTGGCGCGCAGGGTCGGGCCGGAGCAGCCCAAGGACAGCGCTTCTTCCGGGGTCATCACCCCGATGCCTTGGGTGCGGTCGATCCACAGGGGGTTTTCGACCAACAAAGTCTCGTAATCATCGATCTTCTTGGGGAAGTAATCAATGAAGGCCTGCACCGCGGGCACAAACTCCGCCACCACATCACGCCACAACCCACCGGGGCGGAAGTAGGTGCTCATCATGCGCTGCCCGCTGACCATCTCAAAAATATCGAGGATCATCTCACGTTCGCGCATACAGTACAGGAACACACTCATCGCGCCCATGTCGAGGCAGTGGGTTCCCAGCCACACCAGATGGCTGTTGATTCGGGTCAGTTCGGCCAGCAGCACCCGCACCACTTGGGCCCGTTCAGGCACATCAAGGTCGGCCAGTTTTTCGACCGCAAGGCAGTAGGCCAGATTGTTGCCCATCGGGTTGAGGTAGTCCATCCGGTCGGTGCAGACAATGGCCTGCTCGTAGGTTTTGGACTCCATGGTCTTTTCAATGCCGGTGTGCAAAAAGCCCACGTCGGGCACACACGAGACCACCGTTTCGCCGTCCAGTTCCAGCAGCAGACGCAGCACCCCATGGGTGCTGGGATGCTGTGGGCCCATGTTTAAGAGCATGGTCTCGCCCGTCAGGGCCCGGTCAGAGACCAGCCCCTTCAGTTCCTCAACCGTACCTTGCCAGTCGGTATACTGCTCATGCCCGCTGTGTGCGGAAGCTTTGGTGACCATAATTCATCATTCCTTCGCAAAGGGCTTGGTGCGGTCGATGTCATCATAGTTGAAGGAGAACTGCACCTGCTCATAACCCAGCGGATAATCCTTGCGCTGGGGGTAGCCTTCCCAGTCATCGGGCATGAGGATGCGGCGCAGCGAGGGGTGCCCTTCAAAGATGATCCCAAACATGTCGTAGGCTTCCCGTTCTTCCCAATCAGCAGCAGGGTAAACGGTGGTTACCGTGGGGACTTTGGGTTCATCTTCAGGCAGGTAAACCTTCAGGCGCAGACGGCGGTTGTAGATCATCGAGTAGAGATGATAAACCACCGCAAACCGCCGTTCAGCAGGTTCGTGCTGGTAGTAATCCACGCCCGACATGTCGGACATGAAGTTGTATTCGAGTCCTTCGGTTTCCTTAAAAAATTGACAGGCTTCTACGATCCGAGCGGGGTTGATGACCATGGTCAGTTCACCCCGAAACTCGATCACTTCTTGCACTGCGTCTTTAAGGGTCAGTTGCGCCAGTTCAACAGGGTTTAAGGCTTGCATTGATAACTTTTCCTGTGGTGCATGGTAGAGGGGTAGGGGGTCGGCTGTGCGCTCCGCTGCCCCTCACAATAGGCAGTTTAGGGCGTTTATTTTGCCCAGTCAACGATCCGTTCGCTCTTGATCTTCTCGTGGAGGGTCATCAACCCGTGAATCAACTGTTCCGGGCGGGGCGGGCACCCTGCCACATACACATCCACCGGCACGATCTCGTCAACGCCCTGCACAATGGCATAGTTGTTAAAAATCCCTCCGCAAGAGGCGCAGTCGCCCATGGAGACCACCCACTTAGGGCTGGGCATCTGGTCATAGAGTTGGCGCAGCACCGGGGCCATCTTGCGGGTGACCCGCCCGGCCACGATCATCAGATCACTTTGGCGGGGGCTAGGGCGCATCAGTTCCATGCCAAAACGAGAGGCGTCATAACTGGACGCCTGACTGCTCATCATCTCAATGGCGCAGCAGGCTAAGCCAAAAAGCATCGGCCACATGGAGTTGGTGCGCCCCCAGTTGATAGCCGCTTCGAGGGTGGTGGTGACCACGCCCAGATTGCCGAGTTTGCTGGTTACTCCCATTCTAAGGCTCCCTTCCGCCAAGCGTAGTAGTGTCCAATTTCGAGGAATACAATAAACACCGTCATGGCCAGCAGCGCCAGTAAGCCCAACTCACGCAGGGCCACTGCAAAGGGCAAAAAGAACATGACCTCAATATCAAAAAGAATGAACAGCACCGCAATCAGGTAAAACTTGATGGGGAAGCGCCGTCGCGCTGGGCCGATGGGAACCATGCCGCTTTCATACGGCTCCAACTTGCGTGAAGTAGGCTGAAAGGGTCCCAGCGTGCGGGAGATAAACAACACGATGATCGCCACCACGGTTGTGATCACCAACAAAACCGCGACAGGCGCAAATTGATCTAACACAGGATCGCCCCCTGTTCCAGCATGAACACAACAAAACCAGCTTGAGAAAATCGGAGCAATTTCTCTCAGAGAATAACATAGTCAAAACGTCCTGTCAAAAGCTCTACGCGCAAAAAACCAACCCCTGATCTGCAATATTGGGAGTCCTCTAGCAACTTCTTGGCCCTTTTGACCGTAAACAGGTGATGAGACCAGATCGCAGGGTGCGCCTCAAACCCACCTGTTGGCGCTTGTGGGGCTGGTTCAGGTAAGATCAAGCCGACTGTCATTGAGGAGAGATGTACTTATGTCACCCACACCCGATATTGACTACAAAGCCGTGCGCCGCAGCATTGAAGCCGAGGTCAAAAAGCAGAAGAACTTCGCCAAGATTATCTTCCTCGTGGTCAACGTGATCATGTTTATCGCCTTTTCGGTGATCGCATGGTCTATGGCGGGTTCGGCCGGGATTAACCCCGGTATGGCCAGCAACATGCCCGGAGTCCAGTCGGGGGATCCCATCGCATCGGCGTTGATCATGCTTAATATGGGATGGTTTGCGGGTTTGATCTTTCAAGGGCTGATGCTCTTTTTTGACACCAAGATTGGCGAGCGTCAGATTCGGGAGCGGGCGACCGGAAAGATCATGAATCAGGCGCTGCTGGATGCCGGGTTAGCCGATGAGAGTGAGCCAGAAAAAGCCAAACGAGCCATGCGCCTTACCGATGACGGTGAGCTTGAAGAAGTTGAAGGCGAAGATGAACTTATTCTTGCCCAAAAACGGGTGCGGGGAAAGTCCTAATATCCATCCCATCCCGTTTATCCGGGCATCAGGGTGAAGCCTTCGCTGGTATAGAGCAGGCGAAAAAGTCCGGGGAAGGGGAAGTGGTACACAAATAAACGCCACCGGTTGCGGGCTGCTTCAAGAAGCAGGGTACGGCGTGATTGGAGTGCCAGAACCGGGTCTACATCAGCCGCAATGTGCCATGATGGTTCCTCAAGGTGGATGGGATGGGCGACGATGTCAGCGGTGTACAGCAGGCGCTCATCACCGGATTCGATGAGCAGGGCGGTCTGTCCGGGGGTGTGCCCCGGCGCGGCGATGGCCCGAATCCCCGGCAAGATCAAGGTGTCATGATCAAACAGGGTAAGGGCTGTGCTGAGGGACTGCAACCGCTCCCGGATAGAGGCATTGCTGGACTTGCTTACCCAGTACGCCCATTCCGCTACCGAAAGGTAATAACGGGCCTCTGGGAACGTCGGCTCACCGTTCTGATCAAGGGCGTTGCCCATATGATCCCCGTGCGCATGAGAGCAGATCACGGCCTTGACCTCACGGCGCGACACGCCAATACTTTCGAGGTTGGTGAGGAGTCTGCCCGTATTTCCGCCGGGACGGGGGCCCATGCCCGTATCCACGAGGGCATACCGACGCCCCACACGGATCAACAAACAATTGAGCGGGGTGGGGACATAATCACCCTGAATATTGTACCGATCCAGACGTGCCCGCAGTGCTTCTGGAGGGGCGTTGGCGAAGTACTTCTCCGCGCCAAACTCCCCCTCACCATCACTGACTGACCAGCAGTCGAAAGCCCCAAATCGAAAACGGTAAACTTCGTTCGCCATGAAATGCTTCAAAGCCGCCTGTCTATCAATGTTTCCCGATCCTCCTCAAGCGTTGGCAAAGGAGGCGACAGTAGGTTACCCTTCATCCCCCTATTGGACTTGTGGGGGACGCCCCACAACAGTCAGTCTTGTAGGGGCAGCCACACGGGGCTGCCCAGTATTTTGCCTGCACACGCCGGGCGACCATGTGGTCGCCCTTACAAAACCCCTCGTAAAGACGAGGACTGCCTCGCTCACCAACGGAGGATCACGTCTGAACTACTTCTCGTTGGCTGCGATCTGTTGGTGCAGTTTGCCCCGGTCAATGTCGGGATAGACCGCCAGATAACCATCAAAGTATTTCATGTATTCGACCAGTTTTTCACGGGTACGGGCCTCAAAGCGCAGGGTGATCGCAGGTTGGGTGTTGCTAGCCCGCACCAGCCCGAAGCCATCCGGGAACTGAACCCGCGCCCCATCGAGATCGACCACTTCGTATTTGCTGGCGAACTTTTTGGTCATCTCCTCAATGGCCTGAAACTTCATGTTGTCCGGCGCGGCGAGGATGATCTCCGGGGTCGCAAACATCTTGGGGAACTGGCCAATCACGGCGCTGACAGAGTCGTTGAGATTGCTAAAAATCTCCAGCACTTTGAGCGAGACTAACGGCGCATCGTCAAAGCCGTAGTAGTTCTCACCGATGAAGATGTGCCCACTGACTTCCCCACCGAGTGGCGAACCAACCTCGGCCATTTTGGCTTTCATCAAACTGTGACCAGTCTTCCACATCAGGGGTTTGCCCCCATACTTGCGAATCTCATCGTCAAGGGCCTGACTAGCCTTGACATCAAAGATGATGGTCGCCCCTTTGTGGCGGCTCAGGAGATCGCGGGCAAGGAGGGCCAGAAGCTTGTCCGCTGCGATGTGATGCCCATGCTCATCGATGATCCCGCAGCGATCCGCATCGCCATCAAAGCCGATGCCCATGTCCGCTTTGGAGTCGATCACTGTCCGTTCGAGGTCTTTGGTGGTTTCGGGGTCTTCGGGGTTGGGCAGATGGTTAGGGAAGGAACCGTCAGGTTCGCAGTACAGACAGATCACTTCTACGCCCAGACTTTCATAAACGGGCTTCAGATACAAACCGCTCAGGGCATTCCCTGCATCCAGCACCACCTTGAGCTTGCGGGGTCCCATTTTGACCTTGCTGGCGATGGTCTCCATATGCCGTTTCACCATCTCCCGATCATGGTCAAGGCTGCCAGCGCCTGTGATGAAATCATCTTTTTCGATGATCTCCCGGATTGCCTGAATACTGTCGCCATAGAGGGCAAAACGATCCTGAGCCATCTTGATGCCATTGTATTCAAGGCTTAAATGGCTGCCCGTGATCTGAATCCCACCCCCTTTGGGCCCATATTGGGCACAGGCGAAATATACGGTCGGAGTCATGACGGCCCCAATATCGGTTACCCGCAGCCCCGTAGAAAGCAGCCCTTCGATCAGTGCGGCTTTGAGAGGCTCTGAGGAGGCACGGTTGTCACAGCCCACAAAAACATGATCGGTGCCGTAAGTGCGCTGCATGAACGTCCCATAGCCCATCCCCACCAAGCGCACCAGTTCGGGGGTGATCTGAGGGTTCGGTCCAACCACATTACCGCGAATGTCGTATTTGCGGAAAATTACCGAAGGTACTTGAGCCATCACCAAACTCCTTTAAACGCCTCAAAATAAATGAGAGACTGAAGACAATTTTAACGAATACTAGCAAAATCTCACCTAACAAAAGTCTGGTGAGAGATTCCATTCGGTGCGCCTTCCGGGAATTGGGTAAAATTTGTGCAGGTAAAACCTTGAGGGAGTCTTTAGTTTGCGTATAAAGCAGATTCTGGCTTGGTGTTTCCTCAAGATCAGGCGAGATCCTCACCAAATTGCGCGTGCTTGGGTCATGTTTGGGGTGGATGTGGGTGAAGGCACAATGATCTTTAGGAATGTTAGGTTGATTGGCGCTAGCAAAGACCCTATTCACATCGGCCGGCACTGTGTGCTAACTGGATGTCACATTATTGGGCATGATGCGGCTGTTGTCAGTCACCTAAAGTCCGGAGCGATGCGGATTCCTACCGTTATTGAAGATAACTGCTTCATTGGTTATGGCGCTATTATTCTAACAGGGGTTACCGTTGGTAAAGGCTCGGTGGTTGGGGCCGGCTCCGTAGTCGCCTCCGACGTTCCGGCCAATATGGTGGTCGCGGGAAACCCCGCCAAAGTAATCTGTTCCGTAGATGATCTCGTCAAAAAAAGACAGGAACTACGCCGTCAACGGCCAGAGTACTTTACAAGAATGTCCTCATGATGACTGGCAAGGTGTGAAAAACTTCGATGATTGATGAAAAGACCCTGCTTCGGCTCACCCGCAACGAAGCGGATATGGCATTCAAAAAGCGGGTACGCACTGTTTTTGACTGGATTACGCCCACTGACGATAAAGTGATTTTGGACTGCGGCTGTGGGCGGGGCTTCTACCTGAAGATGCTGCGCACCGTGAGCCAATGCCGCCTTTACGGACTGGAGCTGGAATCCGAGATCGCCCTCAAGGGCTGGAACCATGTCCGCGATCTACCGGGGATCACCATTACACAAGCAAGCATTTACGCCCAACCCTACGCTGACAACAGCTTTGATGGGGTGATCCTCTCCGAAGTGCTGGAACACATTGACGATGAACAGGGCGGGCTGCGCGAGATTTATCGGGTGTTAAAGCCCGGCGGGGTGGTGGCCATCACGGTGCCTCATGCCAACTATCCCTTCTGGTGGGATCCGATCAACAAGACCCTTGAGACTTTATTCCACCGGCCTATCCGCAAGGGCATGTTCGCGGGTATTTGGGCTAACCACGTCCGGCTTTATACCCCCGAAAAACTGCATGACGTGGTTGCAGCGGCCGGTTTTGAGATCGGTGAGGAGCGTTCCTTCACCCACTATAGTTTCCCTTTTATCCACAATTTGGTGTACGGGGTGGGCAAGCCTTTACTTGAGGCGGGCGCACTCCCTAAAGAGATGGCCAAAGCAGCCGACCGCACCACCTTCGATCAAAATCGGGGGAGTCTGCTGAACCCGATCAATCTGGGGTTGGCGGTTTTTAACTGGTTTGATCGCCCCAATCAGATCAATGAACCGCCCGGCCGCAGCACGGTGAATCTGGCCATTCAGGGGCGTAAACCCATGCAGTGAGAGCACGGACTTGGGTGTACATCCCCATCTCGCAGAATCGGCAGAGGCAGCCTTGTGTGTGGCTGCCCGTTTTTTGCCCTTATGATGTGCGGCAGTATGGTTTGATCCCTGTAGATCATCCATACTGTCTCTCCAATTTTTTCCCGCAATCTTCGTCTAGCGCACCACCCGGACATTAAACAAACCGGTTTGAAGGGTGCCCCACAGCCGCAGCCAAATGGGCAAGTACATTTCAGTGCCTCTAGCACTGGTGATGTCCCCCAGATCAAGCACATGCTTCCAGCCAAACCACTGCTTCAGGTATCCCGTAACGATTGCTTTGGCCTCAGCATCGTTGCCGCCCACAAAAATCTCGTGTTCACCATCCGCCAAAAGCCGGGGATTAACCATCAAAGCTGCGGTCACGGTGTTTAGGGTCTTGACTACCTTCAAAGTAGGGAACTGGTGCTGAATCTGCTCTCCTAACGAGTCTGTGTTGCTCACAAAGAGCGAAGGCGGCATCCCCTTCGAGAAATCCAAAGGATTGGCAATATCTATCAGGATTTTGCCGTTCAGGGAGGCGGCATCGGCGCTGCTCAGAGCCGCCAGTGAGCCGCTGCCAGAGGTGGCATTGATCAGCACTTCACCAAAGGCGGCGGTGTCAGCATAGCTGCCCAGTTTAAGAGTGCCATGGTTTTTGTACCAAACACTAAAAGGTGGATTGCCATAAACGTCTGGTTCCGTGTGAGCAAGGGTGGTCTGCACATTACGAGTGCCGATCATCACCGAATGCCCGATCTCCACCAGTTTTGCTGCGATAGTCTGACCGACGCCGCCAGTTCCCAACACACCGATATTCATGGTGACTCCCTTTTTGATGATGTTTGTATGACCACAGATCAGCCGCTGCTTTACCGATGCTGCCCGGAATTGATAAAATCCCTTTTTTGCAGTATCATAAAGACAGGTCTGTCTTTGTGAAGGTAGTATACAGACAAGTCTGTCTTGTGTCAAGAGGGCATTGGAATATGGCTGCATCAGCACGCGAATCAATCATGTCCGTGGCAAGTTCTCTTTTTGCACAGCAGGGTTATCGGGCGATTGGGGTGGATACCATTATCGCCCAATCAGGGGTGGCAAAGGCGACCCTGTACCGCCACTTCCCCTCCAAAGATGATCTGATTGCAGCTTACCTTGAGGACGTCAATCGGCTTTTCTGGGAGTGGTTTGAAAAAGGCGTGGAAGCCTACCCGGAGAACCCTCGTGAGCAGCTTCTGGAGGTATTTCGGCGGCTGCAAAAGATGGTCACATCACCTACCTGTTATGGCTGTCCTTTTTTGATCGCTGCGACGGAGTTCCCTGATCCAGAACACCCTGCGCACAAGATCGCGGTGAATCACAAACGGGGACTTCAGTCCCGGTTTGTGGACATGTGCCAAAAAGCCGGGCTGGCTGATCCCGAAATAAGCGCCAGTCGGCTGCTAATGTACATGGATGGGGCATTTATGGCAGTGCGTCTCTTTGGGGTGGATAACCCCGCCAAAACTGTGGTTTCATGGGTGGAGCGCTTGATCGCCTGCGGCTGATTACCCTTACCCCCACATTTCCTTTCAATGGTGTGTGGGAGTACACTTTAGCCAACACGCCAAAAAACCTGTCCGCGTTGGGGTGCCGGTGAGGGAAACAGCCTATGCACGGGGATCAGGACACCCAGATCAGGACTTTAATTGAGGAACTGGGAAGCGATGACATGGATCGCCGCTGGCAAGCCGCCGAGCGCTTACGGGCGATGGGAACCGAGGTGATCGAGCCGCTGTTAGAGGTGGTGTACACTAACGCGGGCATAAAATCTTGGGAGGCCGTCCAGATTCTGGGGTACTTTCAAGACCCCCGGCTGATCGAACCACTCCGAACCGCTCTTGAATCCTCTCATCCACTGATGTCAACAAGTGCAGCTAAAGCACTGGAGCGTTTTGGTGAGAGCATCTTGCCTCTCCTCCTTGAGTCCCTCCCCCGCTGTATCCTGATGACTCAGCTCTTGATCGTGGGCATGATGGAGCGCGGTAAATTCGCCCCCGCCGTTGATTCCTTACTCAAACTGCTTCTCGAAACCTCGGAATCCACCCTGCGTTACACGATTATTCAGGCGTTGGGTAGTCTCAGTTTACCGGGCGAAAAAGAGATCATTGAGATCATCCGATCCTTCCAAGACGATCCCGATCATCACGTGCGTAAGCGGGTGCGGATCGCGCTCAGTCGGCTTGATCCGACTTTCACCGAACCTCCCTCGTCGGAGTCCGACTGAGTCCGCCCCATCCCCTCAGCCCACACTGGGGCCAAGGGGAAAAGGGGGTGATGGCTGGGCTTACTCGCCAGCGTTCGGTTTGATGGTGAACAGGGTACCCGCACCCCGTCCATAGATTTCAGGGGTGTAGAAGGCCTCACCCGTAGGCGGGATCACCCGATACTCACCTGCCAAACCCGCCCGGATCAGGTAGGTGTATTTATAGGTACCTCTGGGGAGATAGGTCGCATACAGCACGGTGCGATCATCACGCAGTTCGGTGCTGCTGAACCACCACCAGCCCCAACCTCGATCCAGTGGGTCATCCAGCCGCAAGGTAGGTCGTTCCCCGATGGCGCTAGTCGCCAGTGAGGGATTGATCGACTCTGTGCCCGCCGGGATGGGATCGGTGATCACCACATAGTGCAGATCGTTGGGAAGGACGATGGTGAGTGTGACCCGGATATTTTGCCCTACGACCGCTTCGGTGACCGGAGTCCGGTTGGGGTCGCCTTCGATGGTGTAGGTACGTTCGATACTGATCCCGCGCTCTGCTGGGGTGATCATCTCTACCGGTAGTTTTACCCGCAGGTGTGCGGTGTAGTAGAGCATCCCATCACCAGCAGTACGGCTCACCAGCATCCGGTTGACCTCACCCTTGAGCAAATCCTTCACATCCACCGCGAGTTTGACCGATTCGCGGACGTTTTCTGGGGTTGCAGTCTCATCCTGAACCAGTGCTTTCCCGTTCATGCTTACCCCGAAGGCATAACTGGGTTTAAGTTCGCCCGTGTAGCTCATCCAATCTACCAAGGCCATCACAGCCCACGCCGTTTCTTGGGTGGTCTCCCAAGCGTCAGCTTTGCGGGCCACCATCAGATAACGGACTACATTGGGGATCAGCTTGTTCTGCGGATCGATTTGGATCATCATCTTGAGGATGATGGCTGTGGTGCGGGTGTCGGTGTTCCAGTTGTAGTAGTCGCTGTAGGATTCTGACCAGAAGATACCCGTCGCGCTCACCGCTGCCCGACTTACGATGTCACTCAACAAGGTGTCGGTGTAGGTTTTACTCTGGGGATCGATTAGGTTGAGGTTCATGGCCAGATAAGCGCGCCCGTAGAGATCCATCTTCTCACGCACTTCGTAAAGCTGGATCGACTTGCTGAAGCTGCCCGCATCCGCCCGGGCCAGTGCATAGAGGATGAACGAAAGGCGATTGAGCTGCCATGCGGGGGTGGTAAAGCCAGTGCTGATCTTAAACACCTCTTCCTGAAGGAAACGGATCGCGTTTTCGGTCACCAAATCATCGATCTGGAAGCCTTGTGAACGCGCTTCAGCCAATCCGATCAGGGTATAGGCCGTGACCAGCGGATTGCTCTTATCGGCTTTGAACCAGCCCCAACCGCCGTCCGACTTTTGATCGTTATAGAGCCGTTGAATGGCCAGACTAAGGGCTTCTTCGACCTCTGCCCGCAGTTTGGGGTCTTCCACCCCTAACTTGGTAAAGGCCCCATAGGTGGCCAGATTGGGTAAGAAGCGGCTTACGGTTTGTTCCGTGCAGTAGTGCGGATAGTACTTGAGGACTTCCAGCGCATCTACGGTGCTGGCCGCAAGGGATCGGTCAAGGCGCAGACTTAGGGTGCCTTCGGTGACGTTGTAACGTTTGGGCAGAAGGATACCCTCGGTACGGGCCAACTCATCGGTGGCCAGCCAACCGCCTGTACCCACCGTCTCCGGTACTTCGTAGCGATTGACGGGTAGGGTCTTATCATCCCCTTGTCCCACAGCGCTCTTGGCTGCATCGGTGAAGGTGGCATCGGCATTGCGGGCGAAGAAGGTGACCCCAACAGCTTCGCTGTCCAGAACTTCGATGGGGAACTCAAAGCGCTGGCGTCCGCCATTGGGGACGGTGGCTTTGCGTTCGGTGCCTTCAAGAGGCGTTGCGCCTGTGATCTCCGCACTCACCGTGACTTCTTGATCGGCACCGCTGTTGTTGTTGACGATGGCCACCAGTGTGCCCTTATCCCCCACCACATAAAAACGCGGGGTGATGGGACGGATCAGCAGTGGTTTGGTGCTGAGCAGGTCAAAGGTGTTTTGCCCCACCAAGGTGGTTTGGGTATCGCCGATGGCCAGTGTGACAGCGCGTACATCAAGCCGCCATGTGGTGAGTTGATCAGGCAGTTCCACGCTGATCGTGGCCTCACCATTGGCATCTGTAACCACGGAAGGCTGCCACAAGGGGGTGTCGATGAACTTCTGGCGCACCTCAAAGATGCCGCCTTCCGGCCCACCACCACCACCACCCTTAACCGTGTTCAGGATTTCCTGAGTCTGCTGGTCAACACTGATTACCAATGAGCTTGAAGTACGAATACTCAGGCCCTGTTTGCTGTAGAAGTAGCTCAGAATCGGGGTGCTGGTGTCCGGCATAAGCGACAGTACGGCCAGATCGGTCAGCCCAACACCCACTTCAGCCTGTACCGGTTCGCCGTTGTAGTCGGTCACTTTGATCTTATAGTTGACGGTTTCACGCGGTCCTGCACGCTCTTTATCGGGGGTGATCTGGATGTTCAGTTTGAGCCGTTCGGTCTCCACTGAAAGCTGGATCAGTCCGACTCGGAAAGCGGCCACCGGATTGTTTTCGTCCACACCCTTCACCAACACTACCGAAACATAGGCATTGGGGGCCAGATCAGGGGTGATGGGCAGTTTGTAGACATAACTATTGTTGGGCATTCGGATCACTTCGGTCTTGAGGATTGTGCCTCGTTCAACCGTGACCAATGCTGTGGTTTCACCTTGGAAGGGGCCGGCGATCAGAATCGAGGCCTCATCCCCTACCTTGTATGAGTCGCGGTCGATCTTGAGATCGATCCGGTTGCTGTTCTGCTGGCGCCACGGAACATAACCCGGGCCCGCAACCCACAGGAAGGTTGAGGACTTGATGTTATTGCCCCGATCATCTCGGCTGGACACATAAACCTTGTAAATACCGCCGCGCTCCGGGGTGAACTCAAAGACCGCTTTGCCCTCGGCGTCGGTCATGATCTCCCCATCGCTAACAGGTTTTTCCTCAACGTCATAGTTCCAGACGGTGCGTCCAGTGGCGGGTTCGACAGTTTGAACACTGCGCCAGACGCGCTCCACCACAGTCACCGCGACGCTGGTATTGGGGCGGGGGGTGCTGTCGGGTTTGACCGAGATCAGGTTGACCTTTTGGGCTTTGCCGGCTGTCCCGATGTATTCTTCGGGGCCCGCACCCAAGTAGAACTCACCCTGATGGACGATCACTGTGGCCCGTCCGGCGATCAATTGATCACTCTCATCGATCACCCGGGCTTCAATGGTGTAGCGTTGGCTTCGCACGGCTTTGCCCAAACTGGCGGGCAGTTCAATCGTGAACTTGCCGGCTGCGTCAGTCCGGCCTGTGCCGCTGGCGATCTCCTCGCCGAAGGGTTGGTAGGACTCGCTGTAGCCTTCATCTTCGTTGAAGTCGATGAAGTTGTAGCGCCCCTTACCTTGATAGTTGAAGTAGTAGTCCTCAGAAAAGACCGAGTATTCAACCCGTGCGTTGCTGAGCGCGCCGCCAAAGAAGTAAGAGGACTCCACGGTGACGTTGAGGGTCTCACCTTGAATCACTTCAGGCTGAGCGGCAGTGACGCTTACTTGGTACTCCGGCACCCGGTACTGAGCAACATTGATCCCCCGTGAGTAAACCGAGCCAGTGTAGGTATCTTTATTGCCCCTGAAGCCGGGCCGTACCACGATCCGGTAGTAACCCAGGGGCGCGTTCTCATCAATGGTGAAGCTGTCGGAGAAAGTCCCATATGGGGTGACTGGAATCTCTTTCTCAAAGATCACCTGATTGCGCCCATCAAGGACTTCAACCGCCACAAAATCCGTTCGGCTCAGGGTGTAACGCATGTCCTTACGATCACGCAGCACCCCTCGGAAATATACTGGCTGCCCCGGACGATAGAGGGAGCGGTCGGTATACAGGTAAACGGTCTCGTCTCTGGGATTGTAGTTGACGTTCTGATCAAAATCCCACGGGCTGATGCCACTGTCCCAATTGAGGGAGCCAATCCCAAGTACTTCACCCGTATTGACCACCGCACCCAGATCAGCGTAGATGTCTTCTAGGCGTTCTGGGAAGGTATAAACGGCGAGTCCGTCTTCGTTGGTGGTGGCCGAACCAAGGATCTCTACCTGAAGATCGGTGGTGCGATTGACCCGCACCTCATTCAGCCGATAGAACTGCACTTCCACACCGGGGATGGGCGTGCCGCTCTGTAGGTCGGTCACCCATGCGGTCATATCGTACACCGATTGTTTGATGACGATGTTGGCCGTAGCGACAACCATCACATGCTCAAGACGGCGGCTGTAGGTGATCTCCGGCGAATCCATCGAGATCAAGTAACCACCGGGCTTAAGTGCAGGTTTGGTCTCTGCCAGATCATCGTACCTTTGAGGTTCGGTCGGGGGCACCACAGCAGTGGAGCCGATCTTACCGATGAAGTAGCCTTTCAGGGTGCCTTCTGCCACCCATCCATTGATGCGCGAATTGCCGGTGCCCACCTGAATCTGGTACCACACAAAACCATCGGAACACACAGGTCCGTTGGTGACCCGAAACTGGGTGTTGATGGGCAGTTGGTTGGTGCGTTGTGCATCCCGACGGGGACGTTCTCGCACGTTCAGAGGGGTGGGGTCTTCAGGCAGGACGATGCCCACATCATCGATCCGCAAGCGGGCACGGGGCGCACCTTCACACTGGATCACCGCTGGCGGGTAGCTCTGCCCCTGATCGGAGATGGTGAGCATGTCATAACGCAGGACATTTAAGGGATTTTCGACCTTATACGTCCAAGTACGCAGCGGGGTGATCTGATCATGGGTGGGACGATACCATGGACGCACGGCCACTTTGAGCATTTCGCTCATTGGCATCTGGGAGAGCGCCAGATTGATCTGTTCGATATTACGATGGGTCGAAAAGAGTCGGGTGGAGGCATTGTAAGCGCTGTAAAGACCAATGCTCCCACCCACCCGCAGGTTGGCTTCTGGTGGATAAGCAGCCGTTGTCCACTGCACCACCACTTTGCCATCGATGACCCGGTACAAACCGTTGCGTTCACTAACGATAACGGGGGTTCCGTAAATGTCGGTCAAACCCGCAACATCAACCGTCGCGGTATAGGCAGTGCTGGGTTCGTGACTGAAGCCAAAGATAAAATTGTAGTCACTGCCATAGTTTTCGAACTTGAGCTGCGGCTCGGGTTCGATGACAATGCGCTTTTCAAAATCCTTCACGTTCATCGGCGCATTAAAGTCAAGCGAGAACCCAGAGGCCTGTACACCCTCTGAGAGATCCGGCGGATAGACGGAAGTGACGGTAGGCAGCCCAAGCGTGGTGAAGGTGACGCGGGTTGTGCTGTTCAGCGGTGCGCCGGTCTCGCTGATCGCGTCGGTGGTTATCGAATACACATAGAGGGTGTCGTAGTCAAGGAGTACATCCGGGGTAAAAGTAAAGCGGGTGGAGCGGTCGTTCCACTCAAATTTGCCGGGAATCGCCCGGTTGGGGTCACTGTCCGGGCTAAGCCGGAAAGCTGCTTCAGTGGCCGCCCGATCCATTGCTTGGTTAAAGACAATCGAAATGTGTGGATCGCGCAGTACATAACGCGAACGGTTGTGTGAAGCATCAATGACCATAGGACGGATGGTCGAGAATTTGGCGGACACATCCTCCCGTAAGATACTGCCCGTAACATCCTTGAGTCCCTTGGGGACGGTGACCACAAAATCGGAGCCGCCTTTGAGTTGTTTGGGTTTAAACTGGTAGATCGAAGTACTGATCCACTCTCCAGTGCCTTCTACCGCTGGTTGGATGATGATAGGCGAAGGCAGCGCCTTCATTTCCTCAAGGGGCAGCAGGGGAACCACTGGACGGTTGAAGATCACGGTGATGGTCGGTACTGAGCCAATTTCGGTAGCACCATCAGCCGGGATGATCTGCACCACCTCCAAAAAACCAACCGTCTGAAGGGAAAGGCGGAAGGGCGCTTTGAGCTGCATCCCCTCCACACTGCGGGCCGAATCACTCATGGTGAACACATACCCAGCAGCCCGCTCTAAGGGCACATCGGGGGTGTAAGTGACAGTGAGATCATCCGCCCACGTGAAACGCCCCCGAACGTTGGGGGTAATGCCAAATGCCGCTTCTACGGTGGCATGATCCATTGGCACGTTGAAGTAGAAGGTGACACTGCCATCCGTAGCGAGTTCCTGCCCACGCGCAGGCTCGGACTCAATAATCTGAGGGGTGATATTGTCGGCGGCGCTGCGGACGCTCGGCAGAGCCAACAGCCCTGATAACGCCAGTGCGCCGACTAGCAGCAGCCAAAAGGCTCTACGCATTGTAAACAGCCTCCCATAAGTTAACCGATCTGGTGAGGAGTTACGTACTTACCCTCATCCCCCTACGACCACTTCGCGGTACCCGATCCTTTAGGGTGCAGGGGGAAATAAGGTCCTTGAGGAGCTTCCCCTCACACAGCCCCATTCGATCTACATGGGGCAGATAAGTTCAACTGCGTAAATCCTACTTGTTTCAGTATAGTCTGCTCTAGTTACCATGCAACCGGACGGATTCCCTACTCAAAGGGTACTGCTTTAAGACTGTGAGCAGGTGATAGGGTATTGGTTGTACCTGACTCCCGTCTCTGTTGAGGGACTGATACAATCAAAGGAGCATTGAATCAGAATTAAGGGATGCGCCGTGTTATCCGAACGTCAAATGGCTGTCCTAAGTGCGGTCTGTGATACCTTCATCCCAGCTTTGGTGGTGGAGGGTGATCCCGATGGTTTTTATGGCCGCCGCGCCAGTGATTTACAGATTCCAGTGCGTATTCGAGAAGTCCTTGAATATGCCAGCACCGCGCAAGATCAGGAGCAGGTGAAGATGCTTCTGACCCTGCTCGATAATCCACTGGTGAACTCCCTTTGGGGCGGGGTGTACAGTTCGATCCTCGACTTGAGTTTGGAGGCACGCACGGCCCTTTTACAAGACTGGGCAAATAGCGCTCTACCCTTACGCCGCAAAGCGATCTCCGCCCTGCGGCGCATGGCTGGATTCCTCTATTACACCGTCACTGATGAAAGGGGTCAGAACCCTAATTGGGCAGCGATGGGTTATCCGGGGCCTAATCACCCTTCCCACACAGGGGAAAAACCGATCCGTCCGCTCCGAATCGAGATCGAGGACACACTGCTCGCTGATGTGGTCATCGTGGGCAGCGGTGCTGGTGGGGGTGTCCTTGCGGGTGAACTAAGCGCGGCCGGGTTGGACGTGGTGGTGATCGAAAAGGGGGGATATTACGCGGAAGGGGACTTCAACGGTAGTGAACTTCATGCACAGCAGCGCCTTTTAGAGCGCGGCGGTTTTTTGGTGACCGATGATTTGAGCATGTTGATCCTTGCGGGCAAGGCCTTGGGCGGGGGCACGGTCATCAACTGGACGGCCTCGCTGCGCACCCCCAATATCGTACTAGATGAATGGGAGGCGGAATACGGGGTCACCGGGTTCACTGGCCGTGAGTATCAAGCCTCAATGGATGCGGTTTCGTCCCGGCTGCACGTTACCGAGGCTGAATCGGAGGCAAATCGGCGCAATCAGGTGCTGGTGAGAGGGGCAGCCGCGCTCGGGTACGCCGCAAAAACCATCCCTCGGAATGTATTAGGCTGTAAGGACTGCGGATTCTGCTGTTTTGGTTGTCCGCATGGGGCAAAACAGAGCGCTACCCGAACCTATTTACAGGATGCCTACACCCATGGGGCACGCCTGATCACCCATGCCGAAGTGGATCGGGTGCTGATTGAAAACGGGCGTGCTGTTGGGGTAGAGGCGAGGGCACGCACGGCTCAGGGACAGATGGTGAACTTCCGGGTGCGGGCTAAAACGGTGATCGCCGCTGCGGGTGCGATCCATACCCCGGCACTGCTGCTGCGCTCTGGGTTGAGCAACACCCACATCGGGCGCAACCTCCATTTACACCCCAGCTCTGGCACCTTTGGTTTTTTTGAGGAACCGATCAATGGTTGGGAAGGGGTGATGATGAGTCACTATGTCTCCGAGTTTAACAACCTTGATGGGCGGGGTTATGGGGTAACCCTCGAATCGGCACCGGGGCACCCCGGACTGACCGCGATCTCCTTCCCGTGGATGGATGGGTTACAACACAAGGAACTGATGTCCCGTTACAGCCATGCTGCTAACATCCTGATTATCACCCGAGATCAGGACGGGGGGCGGATCACCCTTGAAGCCAACGGGCAGCCCCGCATTCATTATCAGCTGGGGGAGGTGGATAAAATCCACCTGCTGCGGGGTCTATCCGAATCGATGCGTATCCATCACGCGGCTGGGGCCCAGTTCATTCGCAGCCCCGTGGCAAAAGCGGGGATGTTCTCCCGTGTTCACGATGATCTCGAAACCTATATTCGATCCTTTGAACAAATCGGTCTGCGTCGTTACGATTTTGTGCTGGGAAGCGCCCATCAAATGTCCTCTTGCCGGATGGGAGGCAGTCCGGCCAAAGGCGCGATCAGTCCGGTTGGGGAAAGCTACGAAGTACAAGGTCTGTATGTGGCCGATGGCAGCGCCCTGCCCACCGCAACGGGGGTCAACCCCATGCTTACCATCATGAGCGTAGCCCACCGGATCGCAGCGCACCTAAAGGGCGTTCTGAGGTGAGAATGCCTTCCTCCAGTCTATTTCAGCTTTTCCCACTTCTCAAATGGCTTTTTATTCGCTTGATGAATCTACGTCTTGACGTTTTGAGGGGAGTCCGCTATGATTAGCCCCGTTCCGCCCCTATCGTCTAGAGGCCTAGGACGCGGCCCTTTCAAGGCCAAAACTGGGGTTCGAATCCCCATAGGGGCACATCCGTACACACGCCTTGATCATCCGATTGAGGCGTGTTTTGTTGAGTGTTGCTGCCATTTTCCTCAACTTCGTATAATGCCGCACGCAAAGTCAAAAACCGATCTGCCCATGGTTTGAGTTTGAAATCCACAATCCGGCGAGTATCCAGATCGTAAGTGATGTGCGTGAATAGCGTGCGGATCATCCCTTGGCGGTCTTCATCCTCGCTGACATCCCACAAACGCACGATCTTATCGATCACATCCAGGCACAGGGTGAGTTCTAATGCAGATTTCTCCGTTTCGGCGGTGCGTGCCTCCCAATGGGAGATCTCGCGTTCATTGCTCTCGACCCGACGCTGATATTCAGCATGGTCAATGCGCCCGTCACCGAAGAGGATCACCGCTGCCTCAATCTTGCGACGGCAGAGGGTAATCGCCTCACGTTTCTCAATTTCAGGGTCGACCTGAGTAGTCGTCGTCTTGCGGAAGGCTTTGTCGGATTGGATCGACAACTCAGTCATCATCTGAAGGGCATCAGGGCGGACTGTGAGAAGCTTGATGAGCCGTGCGAAGTCCGCTTCAAAGATTTCCGCCGGGACCGAGCGATTCATGCACCCACAAGAGGTACCCTGTTTATGTCGGTAACGACGTAACTTAGGGTGTCCTTGTCCCCCCAAGCGTGATCGCAGTTTGGGATTGGCGTGCTTTTCAGCCATCGCCTCACAATGAGCACAGAACGTGATACCGTTTAGAGGATAGGGGTAGGTCTTGATGTTCACCCCGTGGTCAGCACGTTTGATTGTGCGATCCCGGCGCAGTTGAGCAACTTCAAGGAGCAACTTCAAGTCAAAAACCGCACGTTCTTCCTTGAAGGGGATATTCTCCAACGTCATTTCCCAGGCGCGGCGTTTCTTGGCACTGATCTCCATCACGATCCCGCCGTACTCAGGCCAATTGCCGATAATGCGCCGCACATCTTCACGTTCAAAGGGACGTGGGGTGCCGTTTCGGTCTTTGAATGCCCAGCCTTCAATATTCAGTCGATAGGCGATCTTCTCTAAACCCCATCGTTTTTCAGGGATCACATAGAGTCTCAAGGAACGCTCGGCAGCCGCGTAGTAGCCTCGCCACAGCGCTCCCGGATCAGGCGGTTCATCTTCTTTACCAGCCACAAAAGTACCATCGGGCATTAACCAAGCCCCCCGTTTAGAGGGGTGTAAGTATCCCTCGCGATCACGGGCGGTCCCAAAGGGTGGGGTGCCGACACTCTTTCCCTGTGCCTTGCGATGCGCGATACTATCCTTCTGGCGCTGGGAAATGTCAGCGGCGTACCACTCATCAAACATCGCTGCAAAGATCGCAAAGAGCCTGCCTTGAGGAGTGGATAGGTCGAGTTGGCGTCCCGGTGCAGCTAGCACCAAATCCACTCCATGTTCTTCCACAAAATCAAGCAGGTCGCCTACCCGCCAGCCTTTTCGGTGGAGACGAGAAAGGTCATTGGCGACAATAGCAGCGATATCAGGATCCGCCATACGGGACTTGAGCGCCAACCACTGCGGACGATTCTTTTCTTTGGTGCCAGACTTGTGCCCTTCAGTATCTTGATACCACTCAGGCGTCCACCCTCGTGCGGCACACACAGTTTCGATATTGGCACGCTGTCGTTCGGGACTATTGGCGTCGTCGGCTTCACGGGTGAAAGAAAGGCGCACATAGCACAATGCTACGGTGCGTGAGGCAGATGCCTGCTGTTTCTTGCGGGACATGACAGACTCCTTTTCGAAAAACGAAAAATCGGTAGCGCGAGAGCCACCGACAAGTTAGAGTCTGTCGGAGGTCGGTGCGCTGGATAAGACAGTGCATCGGCTTAGAGCGTCGGAGTGGTGCAAACACTCCGACGCTTGCGATGCTAACAGCTTAACCTGAATTTGAATCTGGCGCAAGTCAAGTAGATTGCTGTCGATTCAGGTGTTTTGCCCAAATCGTAGTGACTAAGGTAAAGAATGCGGTCAGGTCGCGCTTCGCCTCAGGGGTGTTAAACACCGGATCGATCTGCTCCCCAAACTGCTTGCAGACCTGCTGTGCGAAACTACTGATCTGTTCTCGTGAGGGAGGTGTATATTCGACCTTCGCCTTCACAGCACGTCGTTTAGCCACTGCGACACACTCCCCCCTTGGATGACAAATTCAGTGAGATCTT
>JACSRJ010000167.1 GCA_014879835.1 Anaerolinea sp. | reverse complement strand
GACACCCTCGGTGAGCGCAACCACGGGCCGCTGCCCATGCCCGTCGGGGTGATCCTCGACGAGTTCCCCACCCTCGGTAAACTCGACAGCCTCGTGGCCGACGTGAATCTGGTGCGTAAACGGCGCATCAGCATCCTCATTGGGGCCCAGACCAAAGGACAGTTCCATCTGATTTACGGGGATGAAGGCACTCAGGCGCTGTTCACGGGATTGGCGACCCAGATTGTCTACGGCGGCTGCGACCACGACACCGCCAAGTTCTACAGTGACGCCTCCGGCACCGCCACGGTGGACGCCAACCCCGACCCACACCGGGCAAACATGCGTCAGCGCCCCCTGTTGACCGTGGATGAGGTGGTCACCCCCCAGATGGGCAACTGCACGATCTTTGCCCGCTACGTCGAACCCGCTTTTGCCACCCAAGTCATCCTCAGCGCCCGCCTCACCCGCCTCTACGAACGCGAGGACTGGGCCGTGCGCTTTCAAGCCACCCAAACCGAATCGCCCCTGCTGCTTGAACGAGGCGTGAGCCTCCGCCTGGAACCTCCACCCCCGACGGACAGCCTCACTCAAGCGGCAGAGCAGGTGATGTCCGCAGTTGAGGCGGGGACGCTCAAGACCACCCCCCTGAGCCAGATGCGCGCCCGCCGCCAGACCCGAAAGGAACCGACCCCATGAGCCTCGACAAAAACAAAACCGTGTTTGAGATTGGACGGCGCACCCGTCTACGTAACCACGAAGTGCAGCGGATGTTGGAGGCGCTCATCGAGGTCTGGATGGAGGAACTCGCAGCAGGGGGAAGGATAGAGCTTCAGAACTTCCTGGTGCTGGAGGTGCGCGAAGTAGACCGGGGCGAGAACGCAGGGCAGCTTCTGGTCGGGGGCAAGCTGCGCCGTGCGCCGAGGCGAGTCAGGCAGGTGGTGGTGAGGGTCAGTAGGCGGCTGCGGGGGAGGCTGCGAAGCAAATCCTGAAGGGCACTGCCAATTGGGTTTGATGGCGTTATAATCCTCCCTATGCAGTGTTATAACTTCAGCAGTGAATGATCCTGTGAGTCAAACCCAATGGCACTGACCACCGCCCAAGTCCAGCAGTTGATCATCCTCCTCATCCCTCCTTTTATGGACGAATCGACCCGAAAAGCACTGCTGTTTATGGCATTTCCCAATGACCCCACCAAGCCGGGGCAGTTTGATCTGAATCAACCCGCTCATGAGTTTGCAGCCGAAGTGGTGCGCAAGCTGTATCTGAACAATCAGGCTGATCTGCTGGTGCTGCTGCAAATCATCCAAGACTTCAAGGGAGGTGACCTCTCCCGCAACTTGCAGCCTTTTGTAGAAAGCTTGAGCCAGCGCGCTACAGGGGCTTATGCGGTTGCACCCACTACCCGTAAACACCGCCTCAAGATTTTCGTGAGCTATCGACGCAAAAGCTGGAGCTTCACCCATCGGCTGGTAGACGACCTCAAAAAGCATCTCAATGTCGACTTGTTTGTCGATTTCCAGAGTATTGATGACACCAACTTTGAACAGAGCATCCTGCGTCACCTGCGCGAGAGTGATGCGGTGTTGTTGGTGGTCTCCGAGCACACCTTCACCGAACGCATTCATCAGCCTGATGACTGGCTGCGCCGCGAAATTCGAGAAGCGTTGATCACAGGCAAACCGATTGTTTTGGTGAGGGCAGAGGGCGAGCCGATCCCGGACGCCAGTACCCTCCCCGAAGATATTCGGGATGTAGTCAAAATGCAGGGGATTTCGATCTACCCCGACTTTTGGCACGCCGGAGTTGAAAAATTGGGCGATTTCATTCGATTAGTGCTGCGCCCCCTGTCTCCCCATGCACAGTTTCCTGCCCTCGTGCCTGTGGTCGGAGGTTTGGCACTGTTGGTGGTGATCGGGATCATCATCTCGTTAGCGGGACGGGGCAGTGGATCTTCACCTTTCATCCAACCTACCAACACGACAGTACTGCCTTCTCCAACTGCCATCGCCAGTGCTGCCACCCTCATCCCCGCGGGCACCTCCAATGGAGTCTGGACATCTGTCGAACGCGACTTCGACGGCGTGAGCATGGTGCTGGTTCCGGCGGGGTGCTTCAGGATGGGCAGTGACAACGGTGATAGTGACGAAAGGCCCGTCCATGAGGTGTGCTTCGACCAACCCTTCTGGATTGACCGAACCGAAGTGACTCAGGCACAGTTCAGGCAGTTGGGGGGCAAGGCGGCCCATGACTCCTCCTTCACAGGCGATAGCCGTCCGGTGGAACAGATCACCTGGTTTGAGGCACGGGACTTCTGTGCAGTACGAGGGGCACGTTTGCCCACTGAGGCAGAGTGGGAGTATGCAGCACGGGGACCCAAAGAGCTGATTTACCCATGGGGGAACGAATTTGTGGCAGATAGTGTGGTGTATGAGGGCAATTCCGCGGCTGAGACCGCCCCTGTGGGCAACCGTCCTAGTGGCGTCTCATGGGTAGGAGCGCTGGACATGAGCGGTAATGTGTGGGAATGGGTGAGCAGTCTGTATCAGCCCTATCCCTACAAGGCAGATGACGGGCGAGAAAGTATCGACAATACTAATAGTCGCGTGCTGCGGGGGGGCGGTTGGAACAACACCGGCAGCAGCCTGCGCGCTGTCTACCGCAACTGGTTCACCCCTGACGACTGGAGCGTCAGCCTCGGGTTCCGTTGCGCCCGCTCTTTTGATAGCGAAACTCCGCCAACAGCGCCTACGTCTACCCCCGCTGCGGTTGCTCCTACCCCCATCCCTGTGGGGACTTCCAACACCGTCTGGACGCCCGTCACCCAAAACTTCGACGGCGTAACGATGGTGCTAGTACCGGCGGGATGTTTCATGATGGGCAGTGAAAATGGCGAGGATGACGAAAAACCTGCCTACGAAGTCTGCTTTGAGCAACCCTTCTGGATTGACCAAACCGAAGTAACACAAGAGCAGTTCAGGCAGTTTGGGGGTAAAGCCTTCGAGGATTCCTACTTCACCGGCGATAACCTCCCCCGTGAACAAGTTACTTGGTTTGAAGCACGGGACTTCTGTGCAGTACGGGGGGCACGCCTGCCCAATGAGGCAGAATGGGAATATGCGGCACGGGGCACGGAGGGGCTGAACTTCCCTTGGGGCAACGAATTTGTGGCAGATAACGTAGTGTATGATGGTAATTCCGGCAGCCAAACCGCCCCCGTGGGCAGCCGTCCATCTGGGTCCTCTTGGGTAGGGGCGCTGGATATGAGCGGCAACGTGTGGGAGTGGGTGAGCAGCCTTTATCAACCCTATCCCTACCAATCAAGTGATGGACGCAAAAGCATATTAGATGTTAATAGTTCCCGCATACTGCGGAGCGGTTCTTGGAATAGCCGTGAGAACTTCGTGCGTGCGCCCAACCGCTACAGGGTCACCCCTGACGACAGGAACCTCAGTCCCGGGTTTCGCTGCGCCCGCTCTTACAACTAGCTCTGTTTTCTCCCCTGATTGAGATGAAATCGCGCCGCCGGGGAGAGCCTCCGGCGGCGCACTTGTCTACAACTCCAACGCCCACGCTTCCTTGGCGTACTCGGCGACTTCCTGCGCGTACTCGGGGTTGACAGTCACCCCCCGCTCGTTTTCCCACAACTCACGCTGGTCGGTCGCAACCGCCATCGATTCCGCCGCCAGGAAACAGGCGTCGATGCCTTCCTTCTGCATCACCCCCAAGAGATGCTGACTGCTCTGGTACGCCTTGTCCCAATCGCCAGGCACACAGGGCGCAAGCTGTGCTTCCAGTTCCCCCGTATCCGGGTCTCGCCCCAACGAGAGGATGCTGGCGTAACAGTCCCCGGGGTCGTCCAAATCGGGCTGGAAGACCCCAATCCAGTAGGCGGTTTCGGTGAGGGGGTCAAAAAAGGGCGGTGGGTCTTGTTCGGGGTCAAAGTCCTCCGCCTTCACCCCGATGGCACTCAAAGCCCGGAAGGCGGCGCTGCCCTCCATGTCCCGCACTGGGGATGTTCCACTCAGCCGTTCGCCCTCGCCCAGCAGTTCCGGGAAAACCTCCGAGGGCGGCATCTCCTCTGGCAGGCTCAAGCCCACATGGGCCCAATAGGCCTCCAAGTCGTTTGGGGTGGCCTCGCGCCACTGCTCCCGCTGTCCCTGCTCCTGCGCCGCAAACTCGGCAAAGTCCTTGACCGTATGGGGCCCCACCCCGCCGTACTCCACCGCCATTTGCAGGGGGAAGTAGGTGTTTTCGAGGGCGTCGAGACTGTCCACCACGGCCACCGTCAGATACTGCCCGTGGGCTTCAAGCCCCGTCGGGTCGAGGTAAACCTCCATCGCACCCACCTCGTAACCCAGAGTCTGGCCATTTTCACTCAGGTTCTCCAAAGCGAGGAAACGGGCATCACTCAAGCGCAAAGTCCGGGCCCGGGCCAGCGCTTCGCTCTCGGCCACATCGGGGTTGCCCGTCGGTTGGGCCGCGAGGTAACGCTCCAGCAGGCTCTGCGGGGTGTA
>JACSRJ010000085.1 GCA_014879835.1 Anaerolinea sp. | reverse complement strand
CTCAATGGTCAGAATCTGGACGCGGGGATAATCCTTATCCCAGCCGGGCGAATGGTAAAAACCCGCCGATGCCGCCTCCTGACGCATGGGTTTACTGGGCGCTTCAAGGGTGATGAACACCCCGATCTCGGCTTTTTCGCGCTCTAAGGTGCCCACCAGATCACGCACATCACCGCTTTTGACGCTGCCCCCCTTGACCTGAATGATCACCCGTTTGCCCTTCTGGGTGTGATCATCAATGAAGCTGATCACCCCGTCGATACCTTTATCCGCGCCCTTTTTGCCCTGTTTGCTGCCCGCTTCACCCCCTTGGGGACGGGCCCGCACCAGCGACAGCGCCCACCACTGGAACTGATACTTATCATCATTGGCAAGCTGACGCGCTCCGGCGAGGTCTTGGGGTTCACCCACCACCGCAAACTGCACCTCAGGGAACATGGCTTTGAGCCGATATTTATTCAGAGCCACCGCCAGATGGGTGATGTCAATGCCGATCCAGCGCCGCCCCAGTTTCTGGGCCGCGGCCACCGCCGTACCACAGCCCGCAAAGGGATCAAGGACCACATCGCCGGGATTGCTGCTGGCGTTGATGATCCGTTCCAGCAGGGCGAGGGGCTTTTGGGTGGGGTAACCGAGGCGTTCAGCGGCTTGAGAGTTCAGGGGCGGAATATCAACCCACACGTCACCAACAGGCTTACCGCGCTGTTCATCCAAATACCGTTTATATCTTGGTACTGCTCCTGGGCTAGGTTGAACTACTTGACCCGCCTCATACGCTGCTTGCATCCGTTCCTTTGTCCAACGCCAAACACGTTTAATACCAAGAAATTCATAGGTTAGATTCGGACGATCACGATTGGGGTTAGTGAGATCAGTGAGTTGATAACGTCTACCATCAGAATCGATATTGGAATACTTTTTCAAAGTTTTGTCGTCAAGATCATCCAAATCATACGGATCACGCATCGCATTATCATTCCATACAACCTGGTCCGTTTTTCCATAATACAACATCACATCATGATTATCTGGAAGTTTTCGGCTTGCAAGCGATTTTGCGGTTGTCCGCTGCCACACAATCTCGTTCCTGAAATTCTCAACCCCAAAGATCGCATCTAACACCACCTTCAAATAGTGGCTGGCGGTGGGGTCACAGTGCAGGTACAGGCTGCCGGTGGGCTTCAGGACGCGGTGCAGTTCGACCAGCCGCGCCGCCATCATCACCAGATAAGCGAGCATCTGGTTGGTGCCCACAAACGAACGCAGGGCGCTGATCATGCTGCCCACCTTGCCCCCCACCCCGGTCACCAGATGGGTATAGGTCGCCTCGGCGGAGCGATCCCAGTGCCATGTATCCTCAAAGGCCGTGATCTGGGCCTGCGAATCGCGTCCGCCCTCGTCCTTGTAGAGCACGTTATAGGATCGGTTCGAGTTAAAGGGCGGGTCAAGGTAGATCAGGTCGATGCTCTGGTCGGGGATGTATTCGCGCAGGATGTCCAGATTATCGCCGTAAAACAGGGTGTTTTGGGTGATCGCTTGAGGGGTCATGGGGCAGCCTCACAGGGTATAGACACAGACGTTCTAGGGGAGTATACCATATCGGGTTGTGGCGGTTGAAGCATCCCTTATCCCCACAGGGCGATTGTGGGTCATTTCCCTGTCCGGGGGCGGACGCGCCGAGGCGCGTCCCTACACCAGATCCGCTTTCGTAGGGACGCCGTTCACAGCGTCCGGGGATGAGGGCCAGTGCATGACTTCTCTGAGTATAATCAACCCGACCGACCCCCATTCCTGATCCGGGTGATGGGGGAATATTGAGCATTGGCGATTCCGAAGTAAGGAAAGGCTCAGATGAGAAGCAAAAATAGAGGTTTTTTAGCGCTTGTGATCTCAGCAGTGGTCATCTTCATCACCCCACTGGAAATATTCGCAGTCTCCCTGCCACAACTATCAGACACCCCAATGAACCGACAATCAGACCCCGAAATTCAGGTGAATCCCATCCCTGATTTGAGTCCCGATTTTATCATGGGTGCCGATGTTTCCATGCTCAAGCAAATTGAAGACAGCGGCGGCAAATTTACCCTTGATGGGGTTGAAAAAGATGCCCTGACCATCCTTAAAGCGCACGGAGTCAATTGGATCAGGCTCCGAATCTGGAACGATCCGACCGATGCCACCGGGGCGTTTCTGGGGGGCGGTAACAACGATCTGGAAAAAACCGTTGAGATCGCCACCAGAGCCAAAAACATGGGCTTCAAGTTTCTGCTCGATTTCCATTACAGCGACTGGTGGACGGATCCCGGTAAACAAAATATCCCCAAAGCATGGGTTGGCTTGAGTTTAGAAGACTTAAAAAAGGCGCTCTATGATTACACCGCCGAGGTCATCCAGACCCTTGCTCAGGCGGGGGCCATGCCCGATATGGTTCAGTTGGGCAATGAGGTCAATGGTGGGATGCTTTGGCCCTTAGGGGCGACCTTCCCACAGGGGACTGAGGTGATCGGCGGTTATGATGGTTTTGCCGAGTTGTTAAAAATGGCCAGCAAAGCTGTTCGGGATACCGATCCCCATAACGACGATCCCAAACAAAGGACAAAGATCGTCATCCATGTGGCCAATGGGGGAGACAACGCCCTGTTTCGCACCGTGTTTGATGCCCTCACCGAACGGGGTGTCGATTATGATGTCATCGGGCTGTCCTATTACGGTTACTGGCACGGGGCATTGTACCAACTCAAAACCAACCTCAAAGACATCAGTGCGCGTTATCAAAAAGACGTCGTGATTGCGGAGACGGCCTATGCCTTTACGCTGGAAGAAAAAGACGGACACAGCAACCTCTTTGGTGAAGGTGATCAGGCTGCGGGGGGGTATAAAGCCACCGTACAGGGGCAGGCCACGGCTATCCGGGATGTGATGGCGGCGGTTGCGGAAGTCCCCAAGGGCAGAGGTCTGGGCGTTTTTTATTGGGAACCCGATTGGATCGCGGTCGATGGTGCTGGCTGGAAAACCGGGGAAGGGAACGCTTGGGAGAATCAGGCCCTGTTTGATTTTGAGGGCGAGGCGCTGCCTTCCATGGCCGTGTTTCATCTGGTCAAACCCAACAGCGGCAGCGTCACGGTTCCAGCCGCTTTAACCGAAATTTATCCGCTAGAGGTGAAAGTGCCGGTGAACGGAACCCCCAAAATCCCGTCCACCGTGAAAGGCGCCTTCAGCGATGATTCGATCCGAACGGTGGTGGTCACTTGGGACATGGTTGATCCGGCTGTGTTCAAGACCGCAGGACAGATCGTTGTCCATGGGACGGTCCAAGGCAGCGATTTGAAGGCAAACCTCACCATCCATGTGGTTGAAGATCTGAACCTTGTGAAAAATCCGGGGTTTGAGAGCGGACAATTGTCTCCTTGGGTCATTGAAGGGGATCAGAACGCCGTTGATATCAGCACCGAAGCCCAGAATCTCCACGAGGGTTCTTATGCCTTACATTACTGGCTGGGAACCTCGTTTGCCTTTACCCTGTCTCAGACCATCACCGATCTGCCAGAAGGTGATTACACCCTAAGCGCTTGGATTCAGGGCGGCGGGGGCGAAAAAACCTTACAACTGTTTATCAGTGGGTGCGGCGGGGATGAACGGAGCGTTGATGTTGTCACGGACGGGTGGCAACGGTGGAAACAGCCAAGCATCGAGAAGATTCAGATCACGGGGGGAACGTGTACGATTGGGTTGAAGGTCGCGTCTGAGGGCGGAAGTTGGGCATTCCTTGACGAGGTGAAGCTTCTTCCGGTCGAAAAGCCCTGAGGACGGAACACCGGTTAAGAACACCCGATCTGCTTTGGCAGGCACCATGAACAGCGTCCCATGCGGAATCCGGTAGGGGCAACCCTGCATGGTCGCCCGGCCGGTGGAGCAAAATACCGGGCAGCCCTGTGTGGCTGCCCCTACCAGAATGGATTTTGTGGAGGGTATAACCACTCCCCCACCCAATTTTTGGAACACGTCCCCCCTCAAGCGCTCTCGGTCAAAGCGATTCTGCCGTAGGGACGAGGCTTGCCTCGTCCGCCACAAGCACGCGCCAGAAAACATGCTGCTCCCCCAGTGCCCTGAGGCTGAGGGATGAGGGTCTCTACAGCAGGGTGGCGATCCCGGCCAGCAGTGCCGCGCCCACTGTGCAGATAACCACCCCTTTGAGGAAGGCGGTCAGATGCCAGCGGGGATCACGTAGGGCAGCGTTGGCAACTGCCTCAGCACCGGGCAGGCGCACGAATCCGGGTTGCAAGATCGCAATCAGCAGCACGTCCAGCACCACAGCGTCGAACAGGTTAAAGAGCAGCAGCACGCCCAGCATGTACAGGTACATATGGGTAAAGGGCACGGTGCCGCCATACTGGGCTTCCAACCGCCCGGACAGCCACAGCGGCAGCCCAAAAGTGACCACCATGAACACCAGCCCGAATATGGCCCGCTGGCGTCTTTCGGTGCGGCTCAGTGGGGGAATCGCGTCACGAATCGCTTGTGGGAAGTCCTGCATCCACAGCCGCGCATTGTAGGCCAGCGATGCCACAATCAACACCCCAAGCACGGCGCTGTACAACGCGCCATCGGCCAAAATCCGTCCCATATTGATGCCGTTCATGATGTCCCCCTATCAGAAATTATGTCAACCTTCGTTATATTATTAGACTAATCTAAATTTTTGTCAAGGGATAGCCCTCACCCCTAGGGCGATTGCATAAAAATCTGGCGCTGGCAGACGGACGCCCTGAACGGCGTCCCTGCGAAAACGGGTCTTTTGTAGGGACGCACCGAGATGCATCTGCGCCCAGACAGGAAAAATTCATGCAAGCGCCCTAACTCATCCCCTTTATCCCCCGCTCCTAGGCGCACTCGGCGGTTGGGAGAGGGGGGTAACCTTATGCGGGCGTATCCCCCACAGCCCTAGATGGGGGCGCTTGAGGGCTTACACCTCTTAAAATCCATTCCCGGCAGGGCAGCCACCCGGGGCTGTCCGTCTAAAATTCCCGTAATCGCCGGGGTGTGTGTATAATCTGCCCGCATTTTGAGTTGAACGGAATCCATGACTGATCAATCTGGCCAAAACCCGCTGAACCTTGACCTGAATATTGACTATGACGCGCCCCTGCTTTCCCCCACAGCGCTCCGCCTGCGCCCAACGCGGGGCTGGACAGCGCTCCGACTGCGTGAACTCTGGGAATACCGGGAACTGCTCTTTTTCCTCACATGGCGTGATATTGTGGTGCGCTACAAACAGACCCTTTTGGGGGTTGCGTGGGCGATCATCCAGCCCTTCATGACCATGGTCGTTTTTTCGCTCTTTTTTGGGGGGCTGGCCAAAGTCCCTTCGGATGGCATTCCTTACCCGATCTTCAGCTTTGCGGCCCTTGTGCCATGGACGTTTTTTGCCAACGGTCTGACGCAGGCCTCCAACAGTCTGGTGGGCAGCGCCAACCTGATCAAAAAAGTGTACTTCCCGCGGTTGATCATCCCCATGTCTGGGGTGCTTTCGGGCTTGCCGGACTTCCTCATCTCCTTTGGGGTGCTGTTGGGCATGATGATCATCCTTGGGGTATTTCCCACGGCGGCCTCAGTGGTCTGGCTGCCCCTGCTGCTGCTGCTGGCCCTGATCACCGCGTTGGGCGTGGGGCTGTGGCTCTCCGCCCTCAACGTTTACTACCGCGACGTGCGTTATATCGTGCCCTTTTTGGTGCAGTTGTGGATGTTCGCCTCACCCATCGCATATCCTTCGACTTTGCTGCCTCAGCCGTGGCGCTCGATCTACGCCCTCAACCCGATGGTGGGGGTGGTGGATGGCTTTCGTTGGTCACTGCTCAGCGCAGGGCAGGCGGCGCGAACCTTTCCGGGGGCGGAACTTCTGGGGTTCAACTGGCAGCCCATCGGGATCGCCGCCCCCCCAGTGGCTTTGGTGTTGATCTCTAGTATGGCGGCGCTGGCGCTTTTGTTCAGTGGGATCGCCTATTTCCGGCGGGTCGAAAAGACCTTCGCCGATGTGGTTTAGGTGAGGTTGGTATGAGTGACATTGTGATTCGGGCGCAGCATCTGGGCAAACAGTTTCGGATGCTGGCCATTCGGGAGAACTATCAGACCCTCGCCAAGACCCTCAATCAGGCCATTCTGTCCCCCCTTCACGCGGCCCAGCGGCTCGCGGGAAGACGCCCACCCAAACCGCGGCCGCCTTCGACCATGTGGGCCCTCAAGGACATTTCCTTTGAAGTCAAACGGGGTGAGGTGTTGGGGGTGATCGGCCACAATGGCGCGGGCAAAAGCACCCTGTTCAAAATCCTCTCACGGATCACCCAACCCAGTGAAGGTTATGTCGATGTTGATGGGCGGGTGGGTTCGCTGCTAGAGGTGGGCACGGGCTTTCACTCCGAACTGACTGGACGCGAAAACACCTACATGAGCGGCGCGATTCTGGGCATGAAGCGGCGTGAGATCGACCGCCGTTTTGATGAGATCGTGGCCTTTTCAGAAGTGGGGCGCTACATTGATACCCCGGTCAAACATTACTCCAGCGGCATGTATCTGCGCCTTGCGTTTGCGGTGGCAGCCCATCTAGAGCCAGAGATTCTGATCGTGGATGAGGTGCTGGCGGTGGGTGATGCGGCCTTTCAACGCAAATGCCTGAACAAGATGGACGAGGTTGCCAGTTCGGGCAAAACGGTGCTGTTTGTGAGCCACAATATGTCGGCGGTGCTGCGCCTGTGCCATACCGGGCTGCTGCTGAAGCAGGGGCGGGCGATTCACTATGGGACGGCGGCTGAGGTGGTGGCCAAATATCTAGAGCAGAGCATCCAACTCTCTGGACAGGTGAGTTTTGATCTGAGCGCCCGCCCGCGTGAGCGGGTGCGCGACGTCGCTTTCACCGGGGCACGGGTGCTGGATGCCGAAGGCAAGGCCAGCCCTACGGTGTTAGTGACTCAGGGCTGTCAGGTGGAGATTGATTTTCGGGTGCGTGCGCCCATTCGTTACCCTCAAATCTCCATCCGGCTGTGGAACAATCAGGGTATCTGTGTGCTGGTCAGCACCAACATGGATCACGATCTGGACAAACTGAACGCGATGATCGATCCGGGCCAATACACCACCCGCTGCCCGCTGCCGCCTGACTATCTGCGCCCCGGCAGTTACCTGATCGATCTGGTTGCGGGCATCCCCAATTTGCAGCACCTTGACGAGCAGGCGCAGTGTTTGGGCTTTGAAGTGCTGGATGATGGCAGTGTGGACTCGCAGTTGGCCCAGAATCGTCCGGGGATTGTGGCCCCGGTGTTTAGTTGGGTCACTCAGAAGCAGGGGTGAGGCGAGGATCACTGTACCCACCTCACCCCCGCATATTCGGGGCTACTTCACATCCTGCCACGCACTGTAAAGTTCCCGGCTGCCGCTTTTGATCGCCCGAAGCAGCGCATCCTGATCCACCGGCAAACTGTAAACCCTCACCCCAACGGCGTGGGCGATGGCATTGGTGATCGCCGGGGTGGTGTTGATCGAGGCGATTTCACCCACCCCTTTCGCCCCGTAAGGGCCGTCGGTGGTGCGGGCTTCGATGATGTGTGAGATGATCTGCGGACTGTGCCGGATACTGGGCATTTTGTAGCGGGCAAGCAGGTGCGTCCACGGCACGCCCTGTTCCGTGATGAAGGCCTCCGTCAGGGCATTGCCCAAGCCCATCACGATCCCACCTTCAATTTGCCCTTGCAACGACAGGGGGTTGATCGCCCTGCCAATATCGTTGCCGGCCACCACCGTCAGAACCCGGACTTCGCCGGTCTCGGTATCGACCTCCACCAGTGCCGCTTGGGTGGCATAACTGAAGGCGAAGTGCATGTCGCCACCTGTGCCCAAAGGCTGCGTCTGAGGCGCGGTGTACTCATACAAAGCCGAAGGACGCACCCCCTCCGCTTTCATCAGACGTGCTACCTCGCCCACTTCGACTGACTGTCCATCGTAACGGATCAGCCCTTCCTCAAAGCGAATTTGAGTCGGCGGCACGTCGTAATATTCGGCGCAAAAGCGGGTCATGGCATCCCGCAGGGAGGCCGCTGCCAGCCGGGCCGCGTTGCCCGTGACATAAGTCTGGCGGCTGGCGGTGGTCGGGCCACCGTTGGGGGTGCGGGCGGTATCACTCAACAAGACTCGCATCCGGGCATAGGGGACATGCAGTTCCTCAGCGGCACATTGGGCCACCACCATCACCAAGCCCTGCCCCATATCGGCTGAGGCGGTGCGCACCTCAAAGGAACCATCCTCAAAGGCCTCCACCTCTGCGCCTGCTTTATCGGGCGCGCCGCCGCCTAAGCCTGTATTTTTGTAGGCGCACGCCACCCCCCAACCATAGGCTTTGCTGCCCTCCCGCCATGACCAGCGGAAGCCACCGGGGGTTTCAGCGTTCATGGTTTGAGCCACTTTATCAAGCGAATCCAGCAGTCCCACACTCTCGCGCAGGAGCTGACCCGTGGCCGTGACCGCGCCCACCCGCTGGGCGTTGATCCGCCGCAGTTCAAGCGGATCGATGCCCAGTGTCGCCGCTAACAAATCCATATTGGACTCAACCGCAAAGGCCGACTGGGTGACCCCAAAACCCCGGAATGCCCCACTGACGGGGTTGTTGGTGTACATGGCGTAACAGTCGATTTTGGCGTTGGCGACAAGGTAGGGGCCGGTGGCGTGGGTCGTGGCTCGGGTCAGGACTTTATCACTCAGGCTGGCGTAAGCACCGCCATCACCGTACAGCTCCGCCTGAACTGCGGTCAATTTACCATCCCGCTTTGCCCCCGTTTTGATACGGATCAGGGTGGCGTGACGTTTGGGGTGAAAGATCAGCGATTCCTGACGGGTATAGCGCATCTTCACCGGCCGTCCGGTGACATTTGCTAGCAGGGCTACGTGAATCTGCCCGGCAATATCCTCTTTACCGCCAAAGCCACCCCCAATGAGGGTTCCTACAATGCGCACCTCATGAGCAGGCAGATTCAGCGCCGCTGCCACCTGATCCCGATCTTGATAAGGAATCTGGGAGCCAACATACACCGTCAGAACCTCATGCCCTTCGACCCCTTTGGGCACCCCAATGGCGCATTCAGGCTCTAAAAAGGCGTGTTCGGTGGTTGCGGTACGATACTCACGTTCGATGATCACATCGGCTTCAGCAAAACCCTGCTCAATATCACCGTGACGCACTTTGATATGTTTGAGCAGGTTGCCAGTCTCCCATTGTTCATGCACCAGCGCCGATTCGGGCCGGCGGGCCAATTCCGGATCATCCACAACAGGCAGCGGTTCATAATCCACCTCGATCAGGTGCAGGACTTCCGCCGCGATCTCCTCACTCTCGGCCGCCACAACCGCCACCGGATCGCCCATATATCGCACCTTGTCATCACACAATGCCGGCCAATCAAGGTGTACCAGACCGTGACGGTTGCGTCCGGGCACGTCGGCATGAGTCAGGACGGCATAAACGCCGGGCACAGACTTGGCCGCCTCGGTGCGGATGGCCTTGATCCGGGCATGGGGATAGGCGGCCCGAAGGGTACGCCCGTGAAGCATCCCCGGAAAGTGGTAATCATCGGTATATTTGGCCTTGCCCGTGACCTTACCCACCGCCTCTTGGCTGGGCACCGACTGCCCCACCACACGCAGATCAGCGTGATCGGTTTCGGGAATCGCCGGGGTGATCGGCGTCTCGCCTTGCTCTACCCGGGCCGCAGATTGAATCGCCCGGATCACGCTGGTATACCCTGTGCAGCGACAGTAAGTATCCTTGAGGGCGTGTTTAATATCATCCTCAGAGGGTGAGGGATTCCCATTCAGCAGGGCGCGGGCGGTCATGATCAGCCCCGGGGTACAAAAGCCACACTGTACCGCCCCATGATGGATAAATTCATGTTGAAGGGGATCAAGTTGATAAGGCTGCTCACCATGAGCCAAGCCCTCGATGGTGGTCACTTCGGAGCCGCCGGCCCGCAGCGCCGGATAAATGCACGAATTGACGGGCGTACCATCAACCAACACCGTGCAAATGCCGCACTCCGCCTCGTTGCAGCCGATCTTGGTTCCGGTTAGCCCTAGATCATCACGGAGAAATTCCGCCAGTGTGCGCCATTCGGGAATCTCCCGTCTGATCGCCTGCCCATTTACCGTTAAGCTCAACTCCGCCATCGCCCGATCTCCGATTCCACTCTGAGTCCCAAGAGTCTACCGTGAACCCGAAGGCAGGCACAAGCCGATCCCCCATGATTCCACTCTTACACCAGACAATGTGGGTGTTGCCCCAGAATCAGCGCCCCGGAAAGGGCCGAAAGCGGTAGATGCGCCCTTCGGCTGTGCTGGCGTAAATCCAACCTCGGCCATCCACCGCCAAACCCAACAGGTGAGCGGGATAAAAGGAGGCCCGGATCAGGGATGCATCCGAACTGGAGCGGTTGATCACTGGCAGGAAGCGCTCCACCTTGGCCTGCCGCAGATCAACCGCGCTGATCTCGTAGCCTGTGACCTCCAGCCCGTTCCATGATCCACCCAACGCCACCAGCAGTTTGCCCTTGAGCTGAGGATACAAATCGTGATCATAATAGACCATCCCGGTAGGGTGGCTGTCCGGGGGGAAAGGCACCACAGGCGCGCTGGTATGGTCACAGGTAACTCCCGGCAGAGTCGGCTGTTTATCCCCGGCGCAGCCCGGAAAGCCAAAATCAGAACCCGGCCCTTCAAGACGATTGAGTTCGGCAGGATATTCAGGACGTTCATGATCCACCACATACAGCGCGCCTTCAAACCATCCTAGATCAAAACTATCACGCAGCCCCTGCCCCACGATCTGGGGATCGCTGCCGTCGGGGGCAAAACTGAGCAGCGCTGCCCGGCGGGGATCATCCTCTGCACAGGAATCGCACCCACTGCCCTTCACCACATAGAGTCTGCCATCTGGCCCGACCCGGATGTTGCTTAACCAACGCCCCGCCCCACCGGGCAAATCCCGAACAAGGACGGTCACCGTGCCAACAGGGTCGAGCTTCATGATCAGGCTGTCCGCGCTTATATAAAGGACGCCCGCCGTGGGTTCAAAAGTGATCCCAAGGGGCGCTTCGGGCAGCCCTTGGGCGATCACCTCCGGTGTACCCGGTACACCCCTTGAATCCAGCGGCAGACGCATGATCTGGCGTGTATCAGGACGGGTGAACACCAGCGCCCCTTCATCGTTGAAGGTGATCGCGCCGATGGCCATCTGACCGGGGGAGGGAGACACCTCAAAGATCACTTCGGCACACATAGTTTGAGGCCGCCACAGCCAGCGCACCGGTTCCCCACAGGGTGGATCATCATCGGCCCGGGGGGGCTGGGCGAAGGCCCCGGACACCCCCCCGCAAAGGACTCCGATCAGCGCCAGCAGCCCCACCCCAAAGAGCAGGTTGCAGCGGGCGCATATTCGATCTATAGTTCGGCGGGTCGCTTCACGTATAGGAAAGAGGCGAGATGTCATCACGAAAGACCTTCCATATCCATGTCAACCCGGTAGGGCTGGCAATCGTTCTCGGTTTGGTATATCGGGCTGCACTGCGCCCTCAGATGCTTAAGTATGGGGCCGAAGGCGATGAGGCAGAGCGCGCTTTACCCGGCGACGAGTTTATCGCCATTACTGGGTACTCCGCGACTCGGGCCATCACCATCGACGCTGCGCCAGAGACGGTCTGGGCATGGATCGCCCAGATGGGGCGTGATCACACCGGTTTTTACGGCCTTGATGGGCTGAACAATGAAGGCGTGCCCAGTGCTTCTTACATCCGGGCCGATCTGCCCGCCCCAGAAGTGGGGATGAGTCTGGATGGTGGGTATCAAATCCTCGATCTCAAACCGGGTGAGTATCTGGTCTATGGGGCGTTTGATCTGCCCACGCCGCTCAAGCAGCCCATGGAACAGACGGTACTGCTGCTCCTCGAAAAGCTGCCGGACGGCAAAACCCGCCTGATCAATCGGGTGCGGGGCTATACCTACGGCAAACTCGCCCCAGTGTTTCACTTCTTTTATGAGATGGTGGACTTTCTCAACGGGGCATCCCAGATCACCAATCTCAAGCGCCGCGCAGAGACCCTCAAGGGCTTGATCAAACCCACCGCGCCACTTCAGGTGAAGGGTTAATCCCCTCGTTTTTTGATCAGGAACCCTGCCTGTAGGCAGATGACCAGTTCAGCGCATCGGTAAGGGCAGCCACACAGGGCTGCCCAGTTTTTTGCCCACCGAACCTGAGTCCACTGGCATCGATCAGACCGGATCGGATGCTCCCTCGTGATCGGAGGCACACCCCTTACACTGCCCGTAGACCGCCATATGATCGATCCGCGCTAAAAAGCCATAATCGGCCAGCAGCTTTTGGCGCAGGTCTGCAAAATACGTGTCATCCAGTTCAAAAACCATACCACAGTTTAGGCAGATCAGATGGTGATGGCGGGGGTGATCCAGCAGCGAGTAGGTGATCCCCGCTTCCCCCAGATCCGTCTGAGAGACCAGCCCTAATTTTTTGAGCCACTCCAGAATCCGGTAAATGGTGGCTTCAGAGAGACTGCCCACCTTCGGGAAATTTGCCTCTATCTGGCGCTGAATGCTTGGGATGGTCAGGTGCGAGTCAGAAGTGCACAACACTTCAATCACCACCCGGCGCTGAATGGTGAGCCGCTCCCCCCGCGCTTCGATTTGACTGAGAACCGTTTGGGCTTTGTCCAACATGCGCCTCTTTTCTGCCACCTTCGAGTCAATGTGTTACAATATCCTACATCTGTAGGATATTACAAAAACTCTGTGCCCTTGAAAGGACTGGGTAATGTTTCCTCCATTTTTGGCGATGCACATTCCCGATGGATTCCTGAGCATTCCCGTTGCCCTTGTGGGCTGGGTTCTGCTCACCATCCTGATCGTTTTGGCCCTGCGTCAAACCCGTGAGCAGTTTAAAGATCGACAAATCCCCTTGATGGGGATTCTGGCAGCATTTGTGTTTGCAGCCCAAATGATCAACTTCCCGGTTGCGGGCGGAACTTCCGGTCACCTGCTGGGCGGGGCACTGGTAGCGATCTTACTGGGGCCGTGGGCCGCGGTGCTGGTGATGACTTCGGTGTTAGGGGTTCAGGCCCTTTTGTTCCAAGATGGGGGGCTGCTGGCTATCGGCTTTAATGCCTTTAACATGGGGGTGATCGCAGCCTTTACAGGCTATGCGGCCTACAACCTGATCCGCAGACTGTTAGGGCAGGGACGGGGGGCGCAGTTGGCCGCGACAGCACTGGGCGCATGGCTGAGTGTCGAGCTTGCGGCAATCGCCACCGCCCTTGAGCTTGCGCTTTCCAACACCTCGCCCCTCTCGGTGGCCCTACCGACAATGGCTGGCGTTCATGCCCTGATCGGCATCGGTGAGGCTCTGATCACGGTTGCGGCCCTTGCCTTCATTCAGCAAACCCGCCCCGATTTGATCGCAGGTTCGGTCAAAACCGCGGCCAGAGGATCGGGCTGGATTGCGGTCGGTCTGTTGATCGCGCTGGCCGTAACCTTCGCTTCACCTTTGGCTGATCCCAACCCGGATGGGCTGGAACGGGTCGCTGAGGATCATGGCTTTTTGAGTGCCGCCCAAGAACCACCCTTTAACGTCCTACCGGACTACACCGTGCCCTTCATCCAAGATTCGGCTGCCTCCACTATCGTGGCGGGTCTCATCGGGACGCTGGTGGTGGCCGGGGTCAGTTATGGGGTGGCGCGTCTGGTGGAAGCACCCAAGGCGGATAAGTCAACCTCATCGTGATGAACCCATTGTCCCTCAAGGAACGATTTGAGGGTGGACAGAGCCTTTTTCACGACCTTGATCCGAGGATCAAGGTCGTGATGAGTCTTGGTCTGATCCTTGGCATCCTGCTTACCCCAGAAGGGGCGTTCCCCGCCTATCCCCTGATCTGGGCTGTGCTGGGCAGCATGGCCGTGGTGAGCCGGGTAGGCGTGTGGCGTTTGGCCCGGTTGGGCGGGATCGCTTTGCCTTTCACCCTCGCGGCCCTGACCTTGATCTTCACCACCCCCGGTCAGCCCTTGCTGCGATTGGGCGGACTGGTGATCTCTGATGCAGGTGTGGTGCGTTTCATGGGCATCGCCCTCCGAAGTTGGCTGGCGGCTCAAGCGGCGATCCTACTCTCGCTCACCACGCCCTTTACCGATCTACTGTGGGCCCTTCGCAGTTTGCGCTTGCCCTCAACCTTGGTGATGATCACGGCTTTTATGTACCGCTACTTGTTCACCCTCGGTGAGGAAGCCGAACGTTTGATCCGGGCGCGGGCCTCACGGAGCGCTTCCCTGCCGGATCAAAAAGGCGCAGGAGGTTCACTCTGGTGGCGGGCGCGGGTGGCGGGGGGCATGGTGGGCAGCTTGTTTTTGCGCAGTTACGAACGCAGTGAGCGCGTTTACGCTGCGATGCTCTCACGGGGGTTTGATGGTGAACTGCGCGGTTATAACCCGCCTCCCTTCCAGTGGCGATCAGTGCTTGTGGGTGCGATCCCGCTGCTGGCAGTGGCCCTCATCCAGATAATGGCGTTCCTGTGGTTTAGGGGAGTCCGATGAGCAGTCCTGTGATTATGGTTGAAGAACTGTCCTTTCGTTACCCTGATGGGCAGACGGCGCTGAGTAAGGTTTCCTTTCAGGTGTACGCCGGGGAAAAAGTGGCCTTGATCGGGCCCAATGGGGCCGGCAAATCAACCCTGCTGCTGCACCTGAATGGGGTGCTGCGCGGCACAACAGGCAGTCTCACCATTGCCCAGATGCCCCTTACGGAGGCCAATCTGGGGCCGATCCGGGCTTCAGTCGGTTTGGTCTTTCAAAACCCCGACGATCAGCTTTTTTCGCCTCGTGTGTATCAAGATGTGGCTTTTGGCCCGCTCAATATGCGCTTGCCAGAAAATGAGGTGCGCAGTCGGGTCACTCAGGCGCTGGCGGCGGTGGGCCTTGGCGGCTTTGAAAACCGCATCAGCCACCACCTCAGTGGGGGTGAAAAGAAGCGGGTCGCAATCGCCAGTGTCCTAAGTATGGAGCCGAAAATTCTGGTGTTGGACGAACCTTCAGCGGGACTTGATCCCCGCACCCGCCGCAGCTTGATTCAGCTTTTGGGGTCGCTTCAACAGCAAACCATGTTGATCAGCACCCATGATATGCGGCTGGCCGAAACCCTGTGCAACCGGGTGATCGTTCTGGATGGGGGCAAAATTGTGGCCGATGGCCCGGCCTCTGAACTGCTTCACGATCAGGTCTTGATGGAGCTTCACGGGTTGGAGACGCCCTAATCCCTTAAGGCATTGCGGACTTGCCCCGCACGCGGGAGAAGGGGGATCGGGACTTCGAGAGGCTTTCCTCTCAAACTACCCCTTCAGATACATAAGGGCTAAAGAGGTTCAACTGCGTAAGTCCTACCCTTATTTCTCGATGGGTCCCTAGGTGGTATTGGGGAGGCAAAGGGAGCAGCGCTCTTCAGCGTTTTAAACTCAGATCATACACGGCACGAGCATCCCAACCCGCTTGTGCCGCGACCCTCTTGGCCGCTGTCCGGCGCGATACACCTTCCTGAAGCGCTGTCTCAAGGGCCGCCCTCACCTGTGTTTCGTCCCAGACTTCAGGTGGAGATTCGGGCGCGCCTTGTAAGGTAAGGATGATCTGCCCCGGCGGCAAAGACCATGCAGACTCAAGCAAAGCCCCTATCTGCCCTCGAATCAACGTTTTGCCCTGAATGAGGGCCCCGGTGCGGGTGCCCAATATGCGCTCAATGACCCGCAACGATCCGGGCTGCGCTTCTGGCAAACTCAGAACGAGGGTGTGGCGATCATGGACATATGGACTCAGGCAGGCTTCAAGCGCTTCCGACTCTGAGGGCAATTCCCCAAGCCATACAAACGAATCGTTGGCAAAACCCGTCCGCAGTAGGGCCGGAAGGGGCACAAATTCACCGGGGATGGCGCACACCTTAACACCCTGTTGAATCGCCGCCTGAACCAACCGTCCTGCTTCGCCCCCCAGACAAGGATCAAAGATCACCACGTCCCCACGCTGGAGTGTTTTTAAGAGGTCTGAGGCTGAAGGCAGGGGCGCGTGTGGGGCGGTCGTTCCAATCTGGCTGAGAATGTGAGCGGTATAGGGGAGATTAGGGCTGAAGATGTAGACGCATTCGCGCAGCAGGCGCGCCGCCCGCAGAGTCAAATCATCAGGCGCTGCGGGCGGGATCAGGTAAAGGGTTCCGGACATGGGGTGAGACCCTCAGCGGATGGACACGGTAGCGCCATCGGCATTTTTCTGCACCGCGATCTGAGCGGGGAAGGCTTCACGCAGTTCGTCGATATGCGTGACCACCAAAATTAGATCAAAATCATCCTGAATGGATCGGATAGATTCAACAAGGCGCTCTCGTCCAGTGGCATCCTGAGAGCCAAAACCCTCATCAATCACGAGGGTGCGCAAGCGCGCCCCGGCACGTCGCGTCAACAACTGACTTAGGGCCACCCGCAGCGCAAAATTCACCCGGAAGGCCTCCCCCCCACTATACAGATCATAGTTTCGGGTGCCCAGTTCATCACTGATCTCAACTTCAAGGGTTTCAACCACGGTGTCGGATTTGGTCGCCCGCTGAAGCCGGAATGAGACGTTCATCCGCCCATCGGTCATCCGCCGCAAGAGGTCGTTGGTGGCATATTCCAAATCTGGGATCGCCTGCTCAATGAGCATTGCAGGTACGCCCTTTTTGCCAAAGGCTTCCTGCACCGTTTTGCAGATCATCTGCTCATTTTCAAGCACCTCTAAACGCGCTTCCAATTCCAACACCCGTTTGCGCTGTATGTCCAGTGCAGAGAGATTTTGACGGGCAGCCTGAAAATCATCACGGGCGTTCTGGGTGATCTCCCGTTGCCGTTTTACTTCGGTTTGCACTTCCTGATACAGGCGCATTTGGGTTTGAATGCCCTTGACCGCCTCCTCCCGTGTGGAGCGCTCCTGACGTTCCGCCTCAAGGCGCGCATCCAGATCGCTGAGGGTTTGCTGTCCGTTTTGGTACTCACCTTCTACCTCGACCAGATCAGTTTGGGCCTGATGGAGTGCATCCAGTTGACGGGCAAAAGGACGGTGTTGTTCAAGTTCCTGACGCAGGCTTTTGTGTGCGGCCGCATCGTAGCCCAACGCCGCAATTTGGGACTCCGCTTCAGCGATCTCCTGACGCAGTTCAGGGGCGAAGTGTTGAGATTGGAGCAGTCCTTCAAGATAGGTCAGATTGTCGATGACTTCAGTCTGCTCCGCTTCGGCCTGCGCGCCCTCGTTCATGAGGGCCTCGATCTCGCCGGCGCGCTTGTTAACGGACTCGCGGCGCTTCAACATCTTCTCGACGTCTCGCAGACGGGCGGTGAGGCGAATATCGTCCGTTTGCAGTTCCTTGAGGCGGGCTTCACTTTTGGTCAATTCTTCTCTGCGGGATGTGCCCTGCTGCTCATATTCAGCGAGGACTTCAGCGCGGCGCTCATCACTCAAAGGGGTTTGGCACACAGGGCAAATAGGATGTGCACGAACGGTCTTATATTTACCGCGCAGCTCTTCCACTTCTTCGTTGAGCCGTTCGATCCGAGTTTTGAGGGACGCTGCCTCTGCTGCACTTTGTTTCTGGGTCTCTCGAAGCGATTCCCGTTCCTGATCCAGCCCTTCGAGAGCGGCTTGTTCAGCAAGCACCGTCTCGCGTTTTTGCACCGCTTCAGTGAAGCGGGCAAGGGCGTTTTCAAGGGCGCTCAGGCGGCTGCGCATGGCATCAGCCTGAACTTCCAGCACTTGACGGGCCTCCGAAAGTCGGGATTGGGCTTTGAGTAGTTCCGCCGTAAGTTTGCTGTGGGCGTTCACTTTATCGTGGTAGGCCGATTCCGCGGCTTCAAGTTCGATCAGACGGGCATACCCTGCCTCAATCTGATCGGCGGCGTTCACTGCTGCCTGAAGTTTCTCCAAGCGCGTTTTGATCCGGGCAAGAGCCGTCTCTTGATTTTTACGCTCGGTCTCGGTGCGTTTGATCTGCGCGCCGAGGGCCTCATACTCCGCGTTGAGTTTGCCTGCTTCAGCCGGGACTGCGCTCATCTGATCAAAGCGCGTCTGCACCGCTTCCAGTGCCTGCTGCGCAGCCCCATATTGGGCTTCCGCTGCTTCCGCCCGTTGGCGTAATATGGGCTCCTGCGCGATCTGCTGTTTGGTGTCCTGAATGCTGTATCGGGTTGATTCGATCTGGGATTCAATCTGGCGCAGTTTGGCCTTAGCCCGTTCCTCAAAATGATCCCACTGATTCAGTCCAAGAATGTCGCTGAGAAGTTTTTTCCGTTCGGCGGGTCTGGCCACCGTAAACGAATCGGCTTCACCCTGTCGCATAAAGGCCGAGTTCACAAAGGTGTTGTAATCCAGATGGAGGACGTCTTCGATGGCGTGCTGGGTATCACTGGCGGATCCACCCACCGGGCGCCACGCCTCACCATCCCACGCAAGAAAGTTGACCTCGCCCCGACCGCGCCCTTTGCGGGTGTATTTGCGCATCACCCGATACTTGGCGTGTTCCTGCTCAAAGTCGAAGCTGACCTGCATCTCCTCTGCGCCCATGTGAATCAGTTCGTCATCACTGCTGGCCCGCGCCTTTTTCCACAAGGCCCATGTGATCGCGTCGAGCAGGGAGGATTTACCCGCGCCGTTGGGGCCACTTAGGCAGGCCGTATGAAGCCCCTCAAAGCTCAAAGCCGGGGGCTGTTTGTAGGCGAGGAAGTTTTTGACTTCAAGGCGCAGCGGACGCATCTACCAACCGTGTTCTAGTCGAGCAATAAGACGTTCCGGCATGTCCGCTTTTTTCATCTTATCCTGAGTGACCTTGATCGGATATGGCACCCGCCGGTACTCAAACAGGTTTCGCTCCACTTCCAAAAGGGCATAAGCCGAATCGGGATTGGAGTCGCGGGGCTGGCCCACACTTCCGGGGTTGATGATCAACCGATGTCCATTCAACTGTGAAGGCTGGCGGTAGGTGGGCTGCATGGCGTCGGTGTCGCCCTTGTCCGAAAGCTGCTTGTAGATCACCGGGGTATGAGTGTGCCCCACCAAACAGTAGGGGGTCTCAAAATGAGGGAAGTTCAGGGCGGCGATCAAAGGATCAAGGATGTATTCCCACACAGGTTCACGAGGGCTACCGTGCGCTAGGGTGTATTGGCCGAGGACAAAGGTGGTGGGTAGGGCATCCAAATAGGCGATATTTTCGGGCTTCAGGGTTTCCTGAGTCCAATTTACGGCCTTGCGGGCATCGGCGTTAAAGGTGCGGATGTCCAGACGACCTAAGGCAGCCCAATCATGGTTGCCGGCGAGACACAGGTGAGGCAAGGTGCGCAGCAGTTCACAGCACTCGTTGGGATCAGGGCCATAACCCACCACATCACCTAGACACCAGACGTAGTCCCACGCGCCCTTCGCGTCTTTCAGGACGGTCTCAAACGCAGCAAGATTGGCATGAATGTCGGAAATAATTAAAACGCGCATGGAGCGTTCAATCCTTGGGCAGACGAATTCCTGAAAAAGATGTTATCACGAAATTGGCGCAAGAGCGAACCGGAGATTATGGGGGGCGAAAGCTTCAAGAATGTTTACAAAGGGTGAGTGGCCCTCACCCCCGACCGCTGCGCGGTACCCGCTCCCGGCCACCGCTTCGCGGCCGGGAGCAGGAAGAAACCTTTTGTGGGGGCGTTCCGCACAACCCCCAGATTGGGAAGTTTGAGGGGGCAGCCCTGTGTGGCTGCCCGGTATTTGGGCCCACGCGGTGGGCGACCGCCTCCGATCCCGATGATGGAACGAACCCTTGGACGAAGATCACAAGCAACCGATATAACCATCCCCCATCAAGTCAGCAGAGAAGCGCGATCTGCTATTTTGCTGATCGCCATCAGTTTAATTGACGCTCATCGATTTTTATGTTATATTCCACTTAAATCTTGAGTCCGGCTGCAAGGACTGTTCCCACAGGTATATCCACTTATGACTGACTTGATTCAGCAAGAAAACACCCAAACTGATGTGGTTGACGAACCTACCCTTGTAGTGACGCCTATGGCCGCGGCCAAAATCAAGGAACTGCTCACTGTTCGCAACATTCCTGATCATGCGCTGCGGGTGTTTGTCTCTGGCGGGGGGTGTTCCGGGTTGCAGTACGGAATGGCTTTTGAAGGCAACCCTCAGGAATACGACACGCTGATCGAAGCGCAGGATGGCATTCGCATCGTGATCGATCCGACCAGCCTCATGTATATCAGTGGAGCAACCATCGATTTTGTGGACAGCCTGATGGGTGGTGGCTTCCGGATTGACAACCCCAATGCGGTCTCAAGCTGCGGCTGTGGTTCATCCTTCCGCACTAAAAGTGAAGGCGGAACGTCGAGTGACGGGGGCTGCGGCTGCGGCGGTCACTAAAGACCTTTGTTAAGCCAGATCGGATAACCGATAAAGATAAAAAGGGCGGGAATATTCATCCTGCCCTTTTTTGATTGGTTTTGTGGGTGTCTCTGAAGACACCTGTTGAAGACTGCTTCAGGCGACGGTCTGAATTTGGCGTTTGAGGACTTCAGCCGTCGCTACCCCACGGTTGACGTGCCGGGGGTGAAAGTGCCCATCAAGGATAAAGGTGGTGGGCGCGGAAAAGACCCCCCACCGATCTGCCACCTCTGGACGCTCCACCGCATCCACTTTGATCACCTGAACCTGATCCCCCATCTCATGCTCTAGGGCTTTGAGAGCAGGCTGCTGTTGGGCACGGCAGGGAGCGCAAAAAGGGGTGGTGAAGTACACCACCACCGGGACGCCGGGACGAAGGGACTCCAGAAGCGGATCCGCGTTTGCCTGTGCCCCGATCCGGCGCAGATTCAACCGATTGAGGATGATCCATGCAACCGCCCCAAGGGTCATAATGCCTACTGCAATCAGAAGCCGTTCGATCATGGTGTTTTGACCTTGCCTTGTTTGCCCTTAAGTGCTCTTATTTACTCAGAGGTGCGCGGCTGAAGCCGGGTAAGCCCATTCGATTCGCCTGATAGTACATCAGACAGCCCACGCACACCCCCGCAAACAGGTTCAGGGAGGCGAGTGCGACCACCAACCAACTAAGGGCCCAACCCAGCCCCGACGCCGTGCCCGAC
>JACSRJ010000113.1 GCA_014879835.1 Anaerolinea sp. | reverse complement strand
GGGACGATGATCCCGGACTCGATGAGGGCTAATGTTGGTGAACAGGACAAAACCCCTCAAACTCCCCGATCTGGGGGATGTGGGGGACGCCCCCACAAAAGTCTTCCCCCCTCTCCTAGCCGCGAAGCGGCGGTCGGGAGAGGGGGGGAAGGGGGGTGAGGGCTATTGAGCTTCCCCCCAAGTTGCCCCTTTTGTTAAAAACCTACCCTTGAAAGATCATCCTCCTTCCCTTGTCGATAAATGCAGGGCAAATCGACTCAACTGCGTAAGTCCTCACCTTATTCTGCTGTGCCCTTTAAGCCAGAGTGGACTTCAGGCTATACTGGTCACCACACTCAACGAAAGGAATACAGGATATGGCAGGGGTACAGGATCGGACAGCGGTAGTCACGGGCGCAAGCCGAGGCATCGGACGCGCTATCGCACTGCAACTGGCAAAAGGCGGCGCTTCAGTGGTGATCAACTATCACGCCAGCGCCCAAGCTGCTGAGGAACTTGCAGCCCAGATCAGCGCCGCCGGAGGGAAGGTGCTGCCCTTCAAAGCAGATGTCAGTCAACTGGCAGAGGCCGAAGGCTTGATCAAAGCCGCTGTGGATCACTTTGGCAAGATCGACATTCTGGTCAACAATGCCGGGGTCACCCGCGACATGCTGATCATGATGATGAAAGAAGAGGATTGGGATGTGGTCATCAATACCAACCTCAAAAGCGCGTGGAACTGCTCCAAAGCAGCCACCCGGGCCATGATGCGCAAACGCTATGGACGCATCGTGAACATCACCAGCGTGGTGGGGATCGCGGGGCAAGCCGGGCAGAGCAACTATGCGGCCAGCAAGGCGGGGCTGATCGGGCTGACCAAATCACTCGCCCGTGAAGTCGCCAGCCGCAGCATCACGGTGAACGCGGTTGCGCCGGGGTTCATCACCACCGATATGACCGCTACCGTCTCCCCCGATATGTTAGAGGAGCTAAAGAAACGCATCCCTCTAGAACGGTGGGGCACGGTGGAAGATATTGCCCATGCGGTCACGTTTTTGGCCTCTGAGGAGGCAAGTTATATCACGGGGCAGGTGCTTTCGGTAGACGGCGGGTTGATCATGGGCTGATCAGCCACCATGTTAATGTCCCCAATGGCGGGGATGGCGTTCCTTCAAGGTTGGTCAATGCCTCAGTATGAACGCTGTCCCCGCAACCCACCCAGAGCAAAGTCGGATTGAGGGTTACTGCCGCAGCCCTAACACTTTCTCCACAGCACGCAGCAGCGCCGCCACATAGCGGGGGTTGTGAATACCAAGACTGCCGTCTCCTTCCACCGCCGCGAGGACTGTGCGCACCCACAGAGGGCTGTCCGCTTGAAGGGCCTCTTGTGCAGCTTTCAGGCGCTGTTTGGTCTTGTTTTGAATATCTTCCACAAAAGTCTGCATCATCGCGGGTGAATTGCTGGTATGGCATCCGGTGCAGGTCATGCGCACCATCTCCGGGCTGATCTCCCCGCTGATTACCGAGGTCATCACATGACTGCCGTACTTGATCTGGTTGATCGTGACCTTTGCCATATGGCAGCCAACACACTTGGGTGCGGCTTTGATCGAAGCGTGCCGCCCAAGCAGCGCGGTCACTTCCTCCACAATGGGTTTGCCCTCAAAAATCTCGTAAACGGGATGGTGGACGCCGCCTTCAAAGCCCTGATCGGTGTGGCACGAGACGCACAGACGATCAGGTGTGTCCAGCAGGTGATAAGGCTGCTTGATGGTGCGGGTGTCAAGGTGGGGATCATGGCAGCTCACACAGGTCACCCCATGTTGAGCCGCCGCCACCGTGAGCGGCGCGGGCGGTTCACCCTGACGCTCCCCCGTTTGGTGAGACTGAATGAGAACGTTGTTCAGGCGCTCATCGGCGCTATGACAGCGCAGACAAGAAGCATCAGCATCGGCGCTGTCCTTGAGGGACTGAAGGTTATTTCCGTGGCCGGAGACGCTCCACTCATTAAACTGCATGTTTTTGTGTTTGGCCCGCCCACTTGACCACCAATGATCACTGTCTTGCAGTCCGACCAGCGTGAAGGTCGCCTGATCCAGAAGTGTTCCGCCGGGGCGGTAGTTCAGGGGATAAGGCAGTCCGCGGGTTGGCTCCATGCCAGCGCTGTGACACTGTCCGCAAACCTGAGCATCGGCGCTCACCACCACTGACTCTCGGATGACGAGTAGTTCAGCAGGGGTTGGCTGTTCACCAGCTTTTTCGGCAAGTTCCGCGTGGGTGCTGCCGGGCCCATGACAGGCTTCGCACTGAACACCGCTGTCTTGCCAGTGTTTTTGGTTCAGATCAAGTCCAGTAGTGTGGCAGCCAGCGCAGTTCTGTTCCCAGTCATAAGCTGCGCTCTCCCAGTTTTCGGCGCGTTTGTAGGGACGCCACCGCCTAAGCGCAGAGTCCCATTCGGCGGGCAGCAAGCGGTAGGTGTTGTCGTTGACCCGGTACAGGTAGCGCTCAACGTGGGTGCCAGAGCCGACCACATAGGCCACATCTTGAGCGCTGAAGGGGCGGGGTTGGGTCTCATCGGGGAAGGTGACCATACGCTCATTCTCGCCGCTGCTGAAGTCCGCCTTGATCGAGGATTTATCACTGCTCACCTCGCGCAGGGTGAGCGCATGGCGCGAAAGGCTGTGTGCCTCCGCTCGCGTTTCGTGGCAGGTGGCGCAGTTTTCCGCACCTACATAGACCGCTGGTGCTGATTCCTGCGCCCGTGCTTGAGGCGCAGTTCCAAGCGCCACCCCACCGGCGATCAGCCCTATGCCTAAAAATATCAGGGTTCGGAAGCAAAGTGTTTTCATCGTGACCCCATTGATCGGTTATGAAGTATTCAGGTGGTGATGATGTCTCTTTTTTAGGGTGCCATGCCACGGGCAGGACACCGCTCTAGAAATGGGCATATTGGACATAGTGGCCGGACAACCGAGCCTAAAGGGTTATTCATTAACGCTGCTGGTTCAGGTTATGGGAGAGTCTTTGTGTGAGTTCACCTACCGCAGCCCGCGCAGATCCCTGAAGACTCTTGTTTTCTGAAAGCCAGCCTTCCGATAGGTTATCGAGGCTGAAGTCCCTGAATAGAGTACCGGAAATCATGACTGTTTGGGTTGCCCCTCCGCTCATGCTCCTGCCTCCGGCTTGGAGATTCCACCGACAGCCAATGACCATATCTGACAGGGTGATATAGCGCCAACGCACAAACGCTCTAGATTCACCCTCGCCCACTTCGCGGATTAGGTATAGGGCATTACTATCGGTTGCCAGACAGAGCCTTAACAGCATCAGAATACGCCCAGCATCAATGCCAAAATCGCCCCTATCAGTAGGGCTTTTCTCTTTGATCTCAACGGGCATCACGATCCCTGTATAACCCACGACAAAGGCATCAACATCGTAAGGATCCTCTACGGGTTTGTGCAGTTGCTCCTTGAGATACCCATAAAAGAACGCTTGGCGCATCGCTAACTCGGTCAACTGACTGTGTGCTGCCTGTTGAAACCTGCTCAGGACGTCTGGCTGCCAAGGACTGCCTTTTCCGGCTCTTCCGCGCTCTCCCGGCCAAGAGGCAAAGGGCTCATCGTGACTCGCAGCAAAAAGCTTCTCGTTTCGATAGCTGTAATTTTTCCATTGAAGGCTGTTCAAACCCGAAAACGTCCCACGAGGTGACGCTCCAGAAACGATAATCCCGATACCACTCTGTGACAGGAACGTCGCCAACGCTTGCCATCCTCGATCCTTCTCCAAAAGGCTAACAGCGCTGTCCAGTTCCTCAGGGCTGCCGTAAAGAACAGGGAGTACTGAAATCATGTAGCGGTAATACTGCGGTGTGTCAAGCTTTGGGGATAGCAGCCAGCCGCCGGGCATGAGCTTGAGTTCCAAAACGCTTTTGTTTTGCCCAAGTTCAGACTCAAGCGAGAGTTCTGCCACCATTCCCCTTGCTTTGTTGTGGGTAAGAAATCGCTGGAGGTACTGTATCGACTCGCTCGATTCAATTTGAACTGGCATGGGGGGTCTCCACTTTTGCGTAATGACTGCGCCCGCAAAATCCTCAATGCAGTGCATTTGTGGGCTGTACTTAGGCAGCCAAGGTGTTCATGCGCCCTATATGGGAACACGGCGGCGTGTTTTTGATCATCCTAAGGGTAAGTTTAGCTGACGGGCCAGAAACACCGTATCACTGCTCTCTAGTGGTGCGCTTAGAAGACATTCGATTACAGCCCGCGCTATGGCCTCAATGACAGGCACAACAACTGAGTTCCCAAACTGTTTATAGGCGCGGGTATCACTGACCACAATTTTAAAGCCGTCAGGAAAACCCATCAATCTTGCACATTCGCGGGGGGTGAGGCGGCGAGGATTCTTGCCCGTTTGGGGAATCAATATTTCAGAACCGTCTTTGTAGTACCGTGCGCTCAGAGTCCTCGAAGTGCCACTGAGATCGGTCAATCCAAATCCAAACCCATTCCCCTTCGCTTTATGTTTTTCTGCATAGTCTTGCAGATATTTCCAAAGATGATCCGTCAAGGTGTACTTGGAGTCCACATTTGGCTCTAGGATGTCGCGCATTTGGGGCCGCAGATCAGGAAGTTTAGGAAAGCTGAACTTTCTCGGCTCCCTGAACCCCACAATATAGATCCTTTCTCTATGCTGAGGAACTACTGTTTTTGCGTCAATCACATCGTAATATACATAGTAACCCAGTTCATCAACCAACGTTTCTTCAATAACCCTGAATGTGCGGCCTTTATCATGGTTCTTCAAGTTTTTCACATTTTCGAGCACAAATGCCTTAGGGCGCTTTTCCGCGATGATTCTGGCCACATCGAAAAAGAGCGTTCCTTGGGTCTCATGTCCGAAACCGTGAGGATTGCCAAGTGCATTGTTTTTTGTGACCCCTGCTATGCTGAAAGGCTGACAGGGGAAACCAGCGGTTAAAACATCATGATCAGGGATGTTCACAGTGGGTATTGCGGTTATGTCACCAGCAGGGGTTTCACCGTAATTGGCGAAGTAAGTTATCTGTGCTTGTTTATCCCATTCGGACGAGAATACGCATTGGCCGCCTGCACGCTCAAATGCGATCCTAAAGCCACCTATTCCCGCAAAGAGGTCAATGAATGTAAATGCTTTTTGTGTGTCCATACTGGTGTAACTGTAACCTACTTCGTCTTCTACTCAAGTGTAGCACAGATGTTTTATCGCCGTATTGGGTAACAGTATAGCGCAGTTCGGCCCCCGCGCTCCCCTCTTTTACGGCAGCCCCCAAATACGCGCCGTGCCGTCATCGGAGCCGCTAAGGATAAAACGCCCATCGGAACTGAAAGTGAGGCTGTTCACAGCACTTTTATGCCCGGTGAGCGTGATCAAACGTTTCCCCGTCTCCGCCTCCCACAGGATCAGGGCGTTGTCGCCCGAACCGGAAACGAGGTATCGACTGTCTGGCGACCATGCCACACTGTTCACCCAGTCTTGATGTCCACGTAGGGTTTGCAGCGCGTGCCCCGTCTCCATCTCCCATACGATCACGGTCTGATCGAGGGAGGCCGACGCGATATACCTTCCCTCCAGCGACCACGCGACGCTGGTCACCGTCGCCCCATGCCCGCGTAGGGTGCGCAGCACCGCTCCCGTGGACGTTTCCCACACGATCAAGGTCTGATCTTCCGAACCCGATACAAGGTAACTGCCGTCCGGTGACCATGCGACACTGGTCACTGTGTCCTCATGCCCGCGTAGGGTACGCACGGCCGCTCCGGTGGCCGCTTCCCATACGATCAGGGTCTTGTCATCTGAAGCAGACACGATGAAGCTGCCATCAGGTGACCACGCCACGCTGCCCACCGAGCCTTCATGCCCACGTAGGGTGCGCAGCGCCTCCCCCGTTTCCGCCTCCCATAGGATCAGGGTCTGATCCCACGAAGCGGAGACAAGATACAGGCTGTCTGGCGACCATGCAGCACTCGTCACGGGGGACACATGCCCCTGCAAGGTGCGGAGGTCCTTTCCAGTTACTGCGTCCCAGACAGTTAAGGTGTTCCCCGTAGAGCCAGAGACAAGGTAGCGACCATCAGGTGACCATGCCGCTGTGCGCACAGCCTTCTCATGAGTGTTCAGGGTGTTGACCATCCGCCCTGTTATCGCCTCCCACACAATCAGGGTCTTATCATCCCCGGTGGAGACAATATACTTGCTATCAGGTGACCATGCGGCGCTGCTTACTGAACCCTCGTGCCCGCGCAAAGTGGTCAGCCCCTGCCCAGTCGCTGCATCCCATACAATCAGGGTCTGATCCCACGAAGCGGAGGCGAGGTATTTACCATCCGGTGACCATGCCACACTGGAAACCGCATCTTCGTGTCCACGCAAAGTGCGCAGTACTGTTCCGCTTTCCACCTCCCACACAATCACGGTCTGATCAAGAGAAGCGGAGGTGAGGTACTTGTTATCCGGTGACCATACCGCACTGTACACCACGTTCTGATGACCGCGCAGGGTGCGCAGCACCTGCCCTGTAGCCACCTCCCACACTATCACAGTCTTGTCATCAGAAGCCGAGGCCAGATACTTGCCGTCCGACGACCATACTGCACTGTACACCGGTGCTTCATGCCCAGTGAGGGTACGTAGCGCCTGCCCTGTCGCCACCTCCCACACGATCAGAGTCTGGTCGGATGAAGCCGAGACAAGGTACTTGTCATCGGGCGACCATGCCACACTGGTGACCCAACTCTGATGCCCGCGTAGGGTACGCAGTGGCTGTCCGGTTGCCACTTCCCACAGGATCAAAGTGGTGTCCCCCGAACTGGAGACGAGGTAGCGACTGTCCTCCGACCATGCTGCATTGGTGACCACTTCCGTGTGCCCATCAAAGAGCCTTGGAACAGCCTCAAGGTTGTGGGCATCATAGAGCCACACCCCCAGCGTACCAACCACCGCGATGGTTTTGCCATCCGGCGCATAGACTGCTCGATAGATTCGACCACGCCCGCTGCCCATACGGCGCAGTTCGGCAAGACGGATGGCATTGCTTCCGTCAATGACAGAGAACGAATTGGGTGTAAACGCCTCTGGGGAGGATACCAAGGCAGCAGCTGTCAGGGTCGCATTGGCCGCAGCCCGTGCTGTGCCGGATAAATTGGGCGTTGCCGTTGGGGTAAAAGCCCCAACCACCACCGCGGCCCGCTGAGTCTCGGTGGCCAAGACCTCCGCGATGAGGGTTTCCTGATTCGGGGTAGTACTGGGTTGATCGGTGCGAAAAACGCGAGTCTGAGCCTCGTCCGTTTGCGCTGACGCCTGCTGATCGTTCCGGTTGATGATTCCGGGTAGAATGGCGATCAGGGCTGCTATCACGAGCGCCGCAGCGCCGATAAGCGCCACCACAAGCGGCATCCGTGGGCCAGTGGCTTGTGCCGGGGGTGTGATACGGGCTGGGAAGGTGGAGCGTTTGCCCGTATTGGCTGCGGCAATCCAACCATCGATTCGGCGCTGTTTGTCAACACCCACCTGCTCTCGGATGAAGCGCAGCAAGGCGCTCAGCGACTGCTCACCGGGTTCGATTTCCCCAAAGCGGATCAGGGTGTGAATCATGCTCCGGGTGAAGGCTTCGGGCGCGCCGCTCAAGTCAATATCAGGGCGAGTGGCATGTCCAACAAAAACGGAGTCGAGGATCGCCTGACGTTCGTCTTCGGTGTCCATAAAAGGCGTCAACAGACCAACAATGTCTTTGAAAGTCTGGGCATCGAGTTGAGGCATCAGGGCAACTCCCTGCGCACACTAATGGCTGATAGGCAAGGAGTATATCCCTGAGCGCTTGCTCCGGGCAATTGGTGGGGCTTGCACTGGGTTGCTCCTCAAAGGACAAATGAGGGCAGAGTCGGGTATTTTCAGGCAACTGCCCTAACTCAGACCTAGAATCGAGGTTTGCGCACTAAGAAACGTGCTATACTTGCCCCTGAAACTGTTGAGCGCGCATTTGCTGGGGTAACGCACTGCCGCGCTCGATTGGGTGCGTTCCGTTCACTCAGTCAGGAGGATGCTTCATGCGTCGAGTCTTATTCCTCGTGGTGCTTGCCTGCCTGATGGCGGCCGTGGCAGTACCAAGCGTCGTCATTAATGCACAGCAGCCGCAGCAGCAGCCCGTTTATCACACCGTGCAGCGGGGCGAGAACCTGTTCCGCATTTCGCTGCGTTATGGGGTCACAGTGTCCGCCATTCAGCAGGCGAATCGGCTCTCCAACCCCAACCTCATTTATGTGGGACAGGTGCTTTTGATCCCCGCCCCCGGAACCGTACCGGTGCCGCCGACGGCTACCACTTCAACCCCTGTGCCCGTCCCCACTCAACCCGCTGGTCAAGTGGTGGAATATATCGTTAAGCCCGGCGATTGGCTGGCGAAGATTGCCCGTGACTTTAAGACCACCGTCGCGGCCATTGCTCAGGAAAACAAGATCACCAATGTCAACTTGATTTATGTCGGACAAAAACTGCGTATCCCCGTGGGAACAGGGGTGGTCGTACCCGTACCCACAACGCCACCAGTGGTGGTGAATCCTCCTCCCACAGGCGGCAGCAGCTTTGAACTTGGGGGTCAGGTGACCGGTCTTAACCCCAATACCGAAGCCGTCCTGCGCAGCGCCAAGATGGCATGGGTCAAGTTCCAGATTCAGGTCAACGACGGCAACGCTCAGGCAATTCTCCAGAATGCCAAGGCCCTCGGCTTTAAGGTGTTCTTTGGCGTCGTAGGCGACAAGAATCAGGTCCTGAACGCCCAGTACCAAGATTCCTACGCGGCCTACGTGGGCAATCTGGCCCGTGCGGGCGCGGATGCGATTCAGGTGTGGAACGAGATGAACATTGACCGCGAATGGCCCACCGGGCAGATCAATGCGGCTTTGTACGTCCAGCTTCTGCAAAAGGCTTACGCCGCGATCAAAGCGGGCAACCCGGCAACGTTGGTGATCACTGGCGCGCCTGCTCCTACGGGCGCAGAAGGGGCCTTCGGACGGGCGCGGGTTCAGAACGACGACACCTACTATGCTGATCTGGCCCGTGCGGGTGCGGCGAACTTTGCTGACTGCATCGGCGTTCACTACAACGAAGGGGTTGTCCCGGCTACCCAGACCTCTGGTGATCCCCGCGATAACTACCCCACTCGTTATCTGCCCACCATGTTGAATCGGGCGCTGGCATCCTTCCCCGGTAAGTCTGCGTGCTTCTCCGAACTGGGGTATGTCTCGCCGGAAGGTTACGGGCCGCTGCCCGCCGGCTTCGCATGGGGTGCAAACACCACTGCGCAGCAGCAGGCGCAGTATCTGGGTCAGGCTGTGGCTTTCCTACGCAGCACTGGCCGGGTGCGGTTGATGATCATCTTTAACATCGACTTCACCCGCTACGATCAGGAAGATCCACAGGCAGGCTATGCGATCATCCGTCCGGGCAATGTGTGCATTGCCTGCGCGACGCTTTCCGCAGCCATGCCCTAAGGGTGTGAGGTTCTGAGGCAGTTTTGCGCGCCCCCGCCGGATGATTCCGATGGGGGCGCGTTCGTTTTTGCCTTCGGGTGGGGTGAAAGGGGCTGCTGTGCCCTGCTCACAACTGCTCTAGAAACTCCAACACCATCCGGTTGAAAGTGTCCGGTGCATCCCAGTTGAGCAGGTATCCCGCATTCGGTACCACATGCAGTTGGGCATGTTTGATGAGCCGCTCCATCGCCTGTGCGGGTTTGTGACTTTGAGGATGGAACTCACCCACCAAAAGCAGGGTGGGGCATTCAAGGTATTTGAGGCGGGGCTTGCTGTTGAAGCTGATCGAAGCGCGGAAGATGTTGAGGTAGTTGGCTTTATCTCTGGCGTGCTGGTTGATCTCCATCAGGAGGTACTGGGCTGCATCAGGGTTGTAGTGTCCGTGGCGATCCGCGCTGATCTGTGCCCGACGCTCAACAGATGTTAAAGCCAATGCCCACCACCCCAAAAGAGCAGTGAGAGTCTCCCCAAGACCAGCGGATGGGCCATAATTGGTTTCGGCAAGGATCAGGGCGCTCACTTGATCGGGATACATCAACGCCAGCTCCTGTGCGACCATGCCCCCAAAAGAATGCCCACAAACCACTACCTGATCCAACCCTAAGGCTGCGATCAATTTGCTGACATCATCGGCAAAAAGGGGCATGGCGTAAGTCCCCTCAGACTTGCCTGACTGCCCATGCCCTCGCAGATCACAGGTGATCACTTGAAAACGGCTGGAGAAAGGGTATACCTGCTGCTGCCACTGCCGCCGCGAGAGCAACCCGCCGTGCAGCAGCAGCAGGGTTTGACGTCCGCTGCCGAAAGTATCGTAGCCAAGGTCAATGTTGTTGATTCGGATCGCGGGCATAGGCTCCACTCAGTTACAGCGCTCAGTAGCAGGAATTGACGCAGTCTGCTCCGATCCAGCGGCTGATCTCCTCAAGGGTCCCCTCTGAGTCTACCGCAAAGATCATGACCGTTCCGCTTAACTGCCCCAAACCAAACGATCCGGGGCGATATTCACCCTGCACCCCGGCAAACAGATCAAGCCGAGCAAGGTTGCTCTGAATGGTCGCGGGGGCAGGGCCGCCGGATTGAATCACCGATGCCAGCATGTACACCGCGTCGTAGTAAGCGACAGAGTGAGCGTCGGGCAGTTCGCTGAAGGTGATCCGGAACCGATCCACAAAACGCTGGCTGGCTTGATCATCGGCCATTGGGGCCCAGCTTCCCGTGCCGATCACCCCCGCTGCTTCTTCTTTGCTCAGCAGGGACAAAAACTCCGCTTGTGTGATCGCCCCATAAGCAAACAGCCCCTCATAACCGGAGGCGCGCAGTTCCTTAAGGAGTGCGGCGGCTGCCTCTGGGCTGGTGTAAGCCGCGATCACCTCTGGTTTGGCCGCGATCAGCGCGGCCACATTGTTGGTGAAGTTGGTCTCGGTGACAGGGTGACTGACCGCGGCCACGATATCTGCTCCACGCGCAGTCTTGACGATGGTGTTAAAAGCGCCTACCGCATCCTGCGCGTAGTTGGTGGTGCTGGAGACCGTCGCCAGTCGGGTATAACCGCGAATGTCGGTCAGGTAACGCGCCAGTGATCCGGCTGCAATCGAATCCGCCGGGCGCAGCAAAAAGGTGAAGGTCTGGTTGTTGGCCCCGATCAACAGTGATGAGGAAGCGCTCACCAACTGGGGCACCCGTGCGGTCGGGGCAAGGCTCAGGCTGGGCAGCAGGGGCGAGACCAGAGTCGGGCCGAGGATCGCCGCGCTCCCTCCGGCAATCAAGGTCTGGATGGCAGCCCGGGTCTCCTCCGGGGTGCTTGCGCTCAAGCTGCGCAGCTCGATCTTGTAGCGGGTGTTGTTTGCGCCCAAAATGCCGCCCGCGGTGTTGATCTCGTTCACCGCAAGTTGAGCGCCCTCCAGTGCCCGTCGTCCGATCTCACCCGCTGTACCCACCTGCGGGGCCACAAAACCAATGGTCACGATCTCATCCCGGCCTGTGGTTAGGGCGTTGATGTCCCGGGGTGAGGTATCAGCGCAGCTTCGGACGCAGTTCCCGTCAGCGTAGCGGGCTTCCTCGCGCACGATTCCATCCGCCCCAATGCGGTAGATCAGGGTGGTGTTGATGAGTCGTCCACCGCCGGTGGTGGTGGGTCGGTAAACGCCCTGCACCCCGCCGAACGATCCGGTCGAAGCGCTCATGGCAGCGCGCACATCTTCGGGGGTGCCACCTTCAAGCTTGACTGCACCCGCAGCAATCACCACACTGTCAAAGGCAAGGGCCGCGTGGTAATCCGGCTCTTGGTTGTAGCGCAGACGGTAAGCAGCAGCAAAACGGGCGCTGCCCCGGTCTTGAGTCTGAGGCAGCCACAAAGCAGGCAGGATCACCCCTTCGCCCGCCGGCCCCACCCGGCGCCCGAATTCATCCGCAGGCGCATTGACCGCGATCACCCCGGCGTAGCCTTTACCCCGCAAGGTAGTGACCATCAGCGCCGCAGTCCGGGCGTTTCCAAAGACCGCAATAACCTCTGGGTTGGCGTCATACAGCGTCTGTGCCGCTGCGCTCAGGTCAGTGGCGTCGGCGCTGTAGCTGACTTCCGTCTCGATAGTCACGCCAGCGGTACGGGCTGCTTCGCTGAAGGCATCAACCCCATCAGCGCCATCGGTGGAAGTGTCCGCGGCGGTGGCGATCTCGGTGTAGTAACGATCCCGGATCAAGGCCAGGGCAAGATCACGGCTCTGGGTGTCCTGAGCGGCTCTGGTGCGGAAAATATACTGCCCGGTGACTCCAGTTCCGGTAGGATCGCCGGGGGTGCCTACCAATTGGGGAATCTGATTGGTGTTGGCTAGATCAAGGTTGCCATTCGCCTGTGCAGTCACAAAAGGACCGACGATGGCTATTGGCTTATCCTCGATGCTGGCTTGAATGGCGCTGCGCATTTCAGCCGCAGTAGGTGCGGATCGCTCACGCAGTTCAAAGGTGAAACGCTTCGGGTTGGTTTCCGGGCTGTTGGGGTCAAGGACGCCTCCACCCGCATTGATCACTTCCACTGCCAAGCGTGCCCCGTTGATCGCCTGCTGGCTGGCGGCTGCATCTTCTGCGGCGGAACTGGTGAGTAGGGCGATCAACAATCGTTCGCTGTTGTTCTGCGCCTGAACTGGCGCGGCAGTCAGGGAGCCAAAGGTGAGTATGCCCGCTGTGAGCAGCAGGATCAGTTGTTTTTTCATGGTATTCCGTCCGTTGTTGAGAAGGTCTCAATCACTCATAACGAAGGGCTTCAATGGGTTGAAGCGCGGCTGCACGACTGGCGGGATAGATGCCAAAAAACAAGCCCACCATAAACGAGAATCCCACTGCCAATGCCACTGAGTTGGGAGTCACGGTTGCTTGCAGCACACCTGTGGCGCTGATCAGGGTGGCGACCATCCAACCGAGGAAGATTCCCGCGAAGCCGCCGATCACACTCAGGGTCACGGTCTCGACCAGAAATTGAATCAGGATGGTGCGCCGTTTTGCGCCCACAGCCTTACGCAGTCCGATCTCTTTGGTGCGCTCGGTAACGCTCACCAGCGAGATATTCATGATCCCGATTCCCCCTACCAGCAGACTGATGCCTGCGATTGCACCCAGAAAGATCGTCAAAATCCCAGTGATCGCGCCCGCGATACTCAAGAACTGCTCCTGAGTTAGCACGGTGAAATCGTCCTCATCGTCGATCTTGAGGCGGTGTTCACTGCGCAGGACAGTGGTCACCTCCTCCGCAACGGTCTCAAGTTCGTCATTGTTCAGTGCGGAAATGTAGATCACGCTCACCCGGTTATCACCGCGATAGGCGGCGCGTGAGCCAAACAAGCTGCGGTAACCGGCGGTCAGGGGCACATATACACTTTGGTCAGGGTTACCCGTAAAGCCCCCACCGACCCGATTGAGAACTCCGATCACGGTGAAGGGCACATTGGCCACTTTGATCCGTTCCCCAATGGGGCTGAGTTCGCCAAAGAGGCTTTCGGCTGCATCCGCGCCCAATACCACCACCCGGGCTGCCGTTGACATGTCGCTGGACTCGATCCACCGGCCCTCCCCGATGGTCTGATTCCGCACCATCAAATAATCAGGGGTCACAGCCCGTGCTGCCGCCAGAATATTGGTGCGCTTGAAGGTGATCGTGGTTCCGTTGGCAGTGAACTCCGGGGCAACCCCAGAAATATTACTTACCCGCTCCTCAATAGCCCGTGCATCAGCGTCGGTCAGTGGGCGAGCACCGGCCCCGATGGATCCCGCCGCGGGCGGTCTGGAAGTGTTCAGAGTGAGGACGCCGGGTACCACCGTGACCAAATTGGTGCCGATGCCGTTGATCTGGGCGAGGATGCTCTCCTGAGCACCGTTCCCCACTGAGAGCAGTGACACCACTGATCCCACCCCGATGATGATCCCCAGCATGGTCAGGGCGGAGCGGAGTTTATTCGCCCGCAGCGCCTCAATGGCTATCCGAATGTTCTGAAAGGGTCGCATTGCGTAAGGCCTCGTATGTCATCAATGGGCGAGTGTCATCATCGGGCACTACCACCCCGTCGCGCAGTTTGATCACCCGCTGGCACTGGGCCGCGATCTTAGGATCATGGGTGACCACGATTAGGGTGATCTTCTGCTCCTCATGGAGCTTGTGGAAAAGTTCGAGGATTTCTTCGCCAGTCCGGGAATCTAGGTTACCGGTTGGCTCATCAGCAAGAATGATCGAGGGGTTGTTCACCAAGGCCCGAGCGATTGCCACCCGCTGCTGCTGCCCCCCTGAAAGTTCGTTGGGTTTATGATCGAGCCGATCCCCCAAGCCCACAAGGGTAAGAGTCTCCGCGGCCCGTTTGCGCGATTGTCGTGAGGGCACACCAGCATAGGTTAGGGGCAGTTCCACATTGGCCAGCGCTGTACTACGGGCGAGCAGGTTAAACTTCTGGAACACAAAACCGATCCGCTGATTGCGCAGGGCTGCCAGTTCATCGTCGCGCATGGTTGCCACTTCGCGCCCGTCCAGTTTATAACTACCGCTGGTAGGCAGATCAAGCGCTCCCAGAATGGACAGTAAGGTGCTCTTGCCGGAGCCGCTCTGACCGATCACACTGACCATTTCACTTTGGAACACATCCAGACTGACCCCATTCAGGGCGCGGACTTCGGTGGTGCCCATCTTGTAGACTTTGGTCAAACCGCGGGCCTCGATCATCGCTTTGAGATTGACAGGTATATCGTTCATTGTGGGTCAACATTCACCATTACACACATGACCACATGGGGCGCGCCTTCTTGCATCCGAAAGGCCAGCACATCCACTTGATCGCCACTCAGCAGCCCTTCACGGGTGATCTCGCGCCCGGCTGAAGTCACGATCCGATGAAAGGCGAAGAAGTTTAAGGTCTCACGCAGCGCCCCTGATGTACCACCCGCCTCCCCTTGTGATTCAAGGGTGATTTGGGTCGGGCTGATGCTCACCAGCACCCCGCTAACCGCTTTGATGGCGTCCGGGTCGAGGGTGCGTCGCTGCGGGGTCGGAGTGGGTACCCCCGGCTCCAAGGTGGGACGGCGAAAGAGGCTGATCGCCCCACGAAAGGCCGGGCTGTTCTGAAGGTCATTAAAGCATGGCTGAAACTTCTGGAAAGCTGCCGCTGCTGCGCCCCCGGCTGCAACCCAAGTCGCAATTCGAGGCCCTTGGCTGTAACCAAAGAGCGCCCCGCTGGTAAAGATCACCATTACCACTACCGCATACAGCGCGATCAGCCCGACGCGCCGCCGCCTGCGTTGGTGCGCTGGTTGAGGCACTGCTGGTGTGTGTCCCAGCACAGGCGTGATCGGGTGTGCTTCAGCCGGGATCACCGCCGCAGGTAGGGGATCGGTCAGGGCATGGGGCACTTCCGGCAGCAGTGACTGAGTCGAGAGGTCTTGCCCTTTGGTCTCGATATCCGCCATCAGTTGGTGCCTCCAAAGGCGTTGTTGCGGCTTTCGATCAGGACTTTCTGCCCTTCGCGCAAGTCCGCGCCGCTGATTTCGGTCACATCGTCCACCGATAAACCGATCTCCACGGTGATCTCAACCGTGGTGCCGTCGCTGCGCTCAACCACGATGTACCGATCTCCATTGGCGGCGCGGCGAATGGCCCGGGTGGCGATAGCCAGTACATCTTCGCGGGTAGCGATGACGATCTCCACATCGGCGGTCATGTTTAGGTAAGTGGGGGGGGTATCTTCGAGTTTGATCCGCACTGGGTAAGCAACCACCCCTTGGTTCGATTGACCAACGGTGTTTTTGCTCTCAACCACCCCCTTAAAGACCGTTTCCTGAGGCAGCCCCTGAAGGGTAAAACGGGCTTTCTGGCCCGCAGCCACACGAGGAATATCATTCTCGTCCACGGAGGTCTCAAGATAGATGGTCGTGGTATCGGCAATCGAAAAAGCTGGCTGTCCGCTGGGGGTTAAGTTTTGCCCAACAGCGATATTGACGGTGGCGATGATCCCTTCTACGGGTGAACGCAGCACCGCATCCTCAAGATTTTCCTCCGCCGCCTTGAGATTCAGTTTGGCCTGATTCAACTGCGCCTCTGCCGCTGATTTTTGCTCTGCGGTGGCCCCCAGAAGAAGCGCATCAAGGGCCGCCTGTGCCTGATCAACCTGTGCCTGCGCCGAAACCACGTTGGCATCACCCTGCTGCACTCGCCGTGCCGATTCGCACTGTGCGGAGGAGACCTCAAACTGATCACGGGCGCTTTTCCACGCCCGTCCTGCCGCAGAGTTGGGGTCAGGGCGGAACTCAATGTCAAATTGGTAACCATCCGTGATGTAATTCTTGTAGGCATCCTCGGTGGTTTTGAGGGCTGTCTCAAGCGTGCTGAGACTGGCACAGCTTGTGATGATCGCATTTTTCTGATTATCAAACTGCACCTGCGCTTGTGAGAGGGCAGCTTTTGCTTGTGCCAGCGCGGCCTTCGCCCGTGCGATCTGATCCTCAGTGGGGGGGCGCATCAGGGTATCATAATTGGCCTGCTGAATCTGGACGGTCAGTTTTGCCTGCTCTAGAGCGCGTTCGAGATTAGTCTTGTCCAACTCCGCCAATACTTCACCCGCCTTGATCGTATCGCCCACCTGAACGTTGATCAGGGCAACTTTGCCACTGGTCTCAAAGTTTAGATTAACCGTTTGGGCAGGGCGAAGTGCGCCCGAAGCGTTGAGGGTGTCATCAAGGGTGCGTCGCTCAATATAAACGGCACTGGCGGTGGCGCTTGCCCGACGGCTTTCTAGCCCCGGACGCAGCACAAAGACGAACAGCGCCAACCCAATAAAAAACAGGACGCCGCCCGCCATCAGCGACCAGCGTAAAAGTTTGCTCAGTGTCTTCATGGATGCTTGTTCCTGCTCATTTCTGGGCGAAATAATCGCCGCTTTAACCTGTAAAAACCATAACGGTTTTCGCTCTGGTTGCCAAACCTGCACAACAGCCTAACGGCTTTCTGTAAAAAACCTGCGCAGAAGATGAGAGTGTGCTAAGAGAGATACCGCCTCAACTGGGCATCTACTGAAGCCCTTTAAGGGCAGTGGGGAGCGCATACACGATCAAGGGTTGGGGCAGATCGTTGATCCGCATCACCTCCTGAAAGCCGTGTGTTTGCCGATAGTTCTCAGCAGCAGGGTCTTCTTCACCGCCATAAATGCCGTACACAATGAACGCCTCCGGTTGAAACTTCTGCCACACTTCCACACCACTGAAGGGCTGGCGCGTCCACTGAGCATACCGAGGCATAAAAAGGGCGATCAGGTTGGGGTTATGGGGCATGGCAAAGACAAAAATCTGAGGCGCAGCAATGCGTGCATCCTCCTTAAAAACTGTGCTCACTTTCTCAAAAGCTGTGAGGAGGCGAGCATTGACTGCCTCATGGCGGTGTTGAAGGGCTGTTAACAGCAGGGGAAATGCCATCGCTGCGCACACCACCAGTGAGAGGACATCGTTGTCCCCAAAGTGTCGCTTCAGTTCCATCCCAACCAGCACCGCCAGCAGGGGCATAATGAGGATCGCGTAGTATTCGAGGTAGGAAGGCAGCAAGAAGTTCAGCGCAAGCAAGATCAAGGCGCTCAGGGTTAATCCTAGACGCGCCTTGGGGTTAAAGTAGGCGCTGATCAGGGATGCGCCACACACGATCAGCCCCAGCGGTGAGGCCTGCCAAAATTTGCTCACCATCTCGACCAGTACCCGAAAGATGCCTCCCGGACTAGTACTGGTAAGTTCCACGCGCCATGATCCCCCATTGCGAAACTGGCGCATAAACAGGTCTGGGTCGGACAGGACGTGAAGAGCTAGAAACAGACTTGCGCCGCACACCCCACCGATCACAAAATAGATTTCCTGCGGCTTGAGGCTGAGGTGGCGCAGCCGGATCGAACGGACGATCACCCCGAAGGTCATCAATCCACCTGCTGCGGCACATAAAACGAGCGCATTTTGATGCAGTTCTACACCCAGCGCAAGCAGCAGCCCTGCCACAAATGCCCAAATGTGCTGACGGTGGCTGCGCCCATAACAATACAGAGCAGTCATGCCCACCAGCGCCAGATAAACATCCAGCCGAAAGAAGTGACTGGTGAGCAGAAAAGGGTAACTGCCCGCGAGGACACATACTGACAGCAGGGCCCCGCTGCCCCCAAGCCCCATCTGGCGGGCGGTGGTGAAGGTCATGGCTAACAGCAGCAGCCCTCCAAAAAAACTGATCAGGCGCGCCTGAAAGAGATCACTTCCGGCCGCCTCAAACCAATAACCGGGCAGGATATTGCCCAACGGCACAAAGCGCTGGGGCACCCCAAAAATCCCCTGATGAATACGCGAATGTACTACCCCTTCAGCCACAAAGGTTTGCCCCACGTTGGCCGTCCACCCCTCGTCACTAATGTGCATAAGCGGATAGGCTGTGAGCGTTAAAGCGCTTGTAGTCAAGATAAGGGTGAGGTAGAGTAATGTTGCTGCGCGCCAATGAGTAAACCGGGGGTTTGCCGCTTTGATCAAAGCAAGCCCAAAGGTGATCAACACCAGCTTGAGGGTCAGGTTAAGATATGGAGTATGGTCAAGCAGCGGCAGCCATGCAGCGATCCCTGCCAAGGTTGTGCCGATCAACCACCATACCCCAGCAGGCAGGGTAGGCAGCCGACGTGAGAGGATAAACACACCGCCCGTAACCGCAGCACCGTATCCCGCAAGCACGGCCACATAACGAGCGCTGTAACGCCATATGATCGGGTCATCGCTCTCCCCCGTGAGCAGGATCACAAACCCGATCAAGGCCGCTGCCGCAAAAAGGCGCAGGGGACGTACCGTAAACTTCACCGGGGAATTTCTCCTTTGATGCACGGGCTGCAATTATACCTGATAGGTGCTGAGAGACGCTGCATCACAGCCGCCAGTGCCATATGTGAAGGATTCATATCGATTGCGTGTATTGATTATCAATAATGAATTTCCTCCCATCGGGGGTGGATCAGGTTTGGGGTCCTATTACCTTGCCCGCGAACTTGCCGGGCGCGGGGTTAAGGTGACTGTCCTTGCCCCACAAGGCGACTTTGAGTCCCTTCCTACACTGCCCCCAGAAGTGCGTTTTATCCCCGTTCCTTCGTGGCGTAAGGGCATTCATGAAGCGGGTAAACGAGGCATCTTTTGGTTTCTGATCTTCGGCGGGATTCGCTTTTTAGTCCTTCGCCTCAAGCAGTTTGATGTGCTCATCTACTATTCGAGCATTCCGGCAGGACTGTTGAGTTTTCTCAAGCGCCACCGCCGGGAAGTGATGACTCTGCACGGACTGGACGTTCCCGGACGCGATTCTGCTTCTTTTGCAATGCTCCATCGGCTCCTCACCCCCTTTAATGTGCGCACATGGCGACAATCCGCGGCGGTGACCACCAACAGCGAGAATCTGCGCCAATCCGCCCTTCGACTTACCCCTGATTTACCGATTGAGGTGATCCCTCAGGGTGTGGATCGGACGATGTTTTACCCTACGCCCTTTCGTGAGAAGCCCCAGCCGCTGATCATCATCGGGGCGGGCAGACTGATCCCCCTTAAGGGATTTCAGTATCTCGTGGAAGCGATGCGCGATCTGCCCCCAGAGCGGTTTCAACTACGTTTGATCGGAAAGGGCGCTTATGAAGCTGATCTCCGTGTTATGGTCGAACGTTTGAATCTCCATGATCGGGTGAAGTTTCTTGGATATCACACACAAGGACAAACGGCTGATCTGCTTCGTGAAGCCGATATTTTTGCCCTGCCCTCGTATGGCGATAGTTTTGCCAATACCTTTTTAGAGGCGATGTCCTGTGGGGTACCTGTGATTGGTGCGGCAGCAGGTGGGGCACTCGAACTGATCACCCATGGGGAAAACGGACTGCTGGTGCCGCCGCATGACGCGCAAGCATTAACGACCGCGCTCAAGATGCTGGAATCTGATCCGGATCTTCGTCTGCGCCTCCGCGAAGCGGGGTTGGCAACTATCGAGCGCAATTATTCATGGGAAACCTACGGGTGGAGGTATTGGGAACTGTGCCAGCGGATCATTCAGCAGCGAAGGTGAGTCCGATCCTCACCAGACCCCGGCTTCAGCTTGGCCGATGGCTGCGCCTCAGTTTGGGCTTGGGATTGTTAGCGCTGCTTGCCCGTATCGTGAATTGGGCCGAGATCACGCCACTTTTTGCGGGCCTCGGTTGGGCTTTTGTGGCATTAGCGTTGGCTCTCAAAGGGGTGAGTCTGCTCCTGAGCGGTTTACGCTGGCAGATCGTGCTTCGGGCTGGCGGCTCTGCGGTACCCTTGAGGCGTCTGGTGCGCCACTATTGGGTGATGCTCTTTTTTAACAATTTTGTGCCCACCATGGTGGGTGCGGATGCCATTCGCGTTTTGATGCTCAACGAGACTCGTTCGCCCGCACTCAGGGTTGTGTCAGTTTTAGTAGAGCGGCTTTTTGGACTGGTGGCCTTGCTCAGTTTCGCGGCGCTGGCTCTGTGGACGCGCCCGGAACTGCTTCAGTACACCACATTATCTTTTGCCGCATTAACCGCGTTGGCTGGGACTGTTGGGCTCTTGGGCGCGATTCTGCTGCCAGAGTTGTGGTGGTGGGCACTTCGCTGGATAGAGCGCTTTCCCCGTCTTGGGCACCTGATCCATGAGGTTTATCAGGCAGGGCGACAGTACCGCCGCGCAGGCCGCACCCTCCTCCTGACGGTGGTGATCAGCGTCCTGATTCAAGTGTTGGTGATCGTCTCGTTTGGGCTGCGGGTGCGGGCGCTGGGGCTGGAGATCGGGTTGATCGAACTTGGGCTGGTGGTGCCAGTGACAGTGCTGCTTACCCTCATCCCTATCACCCCCGGCGGCTGGGGCACACAGGAAGGGTTATACCTCCTTATCTTGGGTACTATTGGGATCAGCCCGGAAAATGCCCTTGCCATCGCGCTGCTCTCCCGTGTTTTGGATGTAGTCTTCAGCGCCTTCGGAGGGCTGCTTTGGGCACTGGAACGGCACCCCTGAACCAAAACAAAGCGATCCCCCACCGGGATCGCCTCATGCTTGTGAGTGAGTCCAAGGGGCGTGAATTATTGCGGTTTCCTTGAAGTTTGAGCTATTAGCGTGGAGATTGAGGGGCTTCTGTCGTGTCCTCTAACGTTAACCCCCAAAGAATCCGGCAACATCGTCCTCATGTTGATGATCCGATTT
>JACSRJ010000031.1 GCA_014879835.1 Anaerolinea sp. | reverse complement strand
GGGATAAGGTTCTTGAGGGGGCATCCCCCTCAACCTTCCCCTTTCGATAAATGGGGGGCAAATAGGTTCGATCTGCGTAAATCCCGGCCTTTTCAAACGGCCTCTCACATCATCTTACGCGAGACCTATGGTGCAGACACACCCCAGAATCGAATCCCGCCGTCGCCGCCTGTGGTAACCACAAAACGTTGATCGGGGCTGAAGGTCACCGTCCACGCCCACCCGCTGGGGATGATGGTCAGGACGCTGCCCGCCTGCGCATCCCAGATCACGGTGCGATCCGCGCCCGCGGTCGCAAACATCTTACCATCGGGGCTGAAGGCGATCTGGAAGATCGGCTCGGTATGCCCTCGCACCGCACTCTTGAGGCTGATCGCATCCATGCCCCACAACCAGACCCCGCCATCGTTGGAGGCCGTGACCAGTGTCGTGCCGTCTAGGTTGAAGTGCATGGCATTAACCTTTGCACCGTGATCAAGGGTGGCCACCAGCGCGCCGGTGCGCACCTCCCAGATCATCACCCGCCCCTCGTAGGCGGCCGCGAACTTACCTTGATCCGGACTGATCGCGGAAACCTCCACCGGTCCTCCTTGGCGCATCATCCCCAGAAGTTCCAGCGCGTTAATATTGCCGGATTGAAGGGGGGCAGCCGAATCAAAGCGCGCCTGACGCTGAGCCAGAAGGGTGGCCTGTGCTGCTTGGGTAGCAGTGGCTGCGAGATTAGCAAGGGCCTCTGTGGTGCGGGTCAAGGCCGCTGCATCCAACCCAGCCCGAAGGGTAGCGAAGGCCTCCGCAGTACTGGTCGCAGCGGGGGCAGTTAAAAGGCTGTCCGCTGTTGCCTGAAGGGCTGCTTTGACCGCCTCAGTGGCTCGGCTGAAGGCTGTCACCGTTAAATTGGACTGAAGTAGGGCCACCTGAGTCTGTTGGGGGATAGCCGTCGCGGTGAAGGCAGCGGCAATGGTGCCCTCAAAGGTGGCGTGGCTCTCCGCCGTCGCCGTGAAGGCCTGCCGAACAGCGGTGGCGATGATCGCGGTGGCCGTCAGATTGAGGGATTCCTGTCCTGCGATAGAGGTCAAACGAGCGTTGACGGTGCCGTTCACATCCGGGGTAAAGGCGACATCAACAGTATTGCTTAGGGCGGGAATAACAATGCTCAGCAGACCAAAAACCAGCAGCGCTACAGTGGTGAGCAAATAGAGGAGGTATCGTCGTGCGATCACCGCGTCCTTCGTTCAGATGTTCTAATTTCTTTGGACAAATTATATCATGAAACACCACGATTGTTGATCACCAGAGTCTCACTTTTGAATCGGGCAAGGGCAAGAAATTTCCCCTGTCTGGCACACCGAGGTGTGCCCCTACGCCAGACCCGTTTTGGGAGGGGCACTGTCTACGGCGCCCGCTTACCAGCGCCCAATTTTTATGCAATCGCCCTGAACCTTGAACCCGATTGAATCCTATTAGGACTTATGCAGTTGAGCCTGTTTATCCCGTATCGATCAAAAGGGGCAGTTTGAGGGGGAAGCCCCCTCAAGAACCTCTTTTCCCCCTTCGCCCTGAGGGAGAAGGAGGCTAGGGGGATAAGGGCAAGTGCGTAACGTCTATCCGATGTGTGACATGCGTTCCCCGAATTAGGTACAATTGTTTGAATGAAGACTTCTCAAAAATGTGTTAAAGGTTGGGTGTAACGTGGTCGTAAAGGGTCGCCGCGCCGCACGGGTACTGGCGTTACAAGCACTGTATGAACTGGACTGCACCCATCATCCGGTAGGCGAGGTAATGTCCGCCCGGTTGGAGGAGACGCCGCTTGCCGAGGATCCTCGGCACTTTTCCTACCAACTGGTGAATGGGGTTCTGGAACACAAAACCCACCTTGATCAGTTGATCCGAGAACACGCCCCGGAGTGGCCACTGGAGCAGATCGCGGTCATTGACCGAAACATCATGCGTATTGCCGTTTTTGAGTTTGTGGTTTCGGGTCTGACTCCGATAAAAGTGGCCATTGATGAGGCCATCGAACTCTCCAAGGAGTATGGGGCGGAAAGCACCGCCCGGTTTGTGAATGGGGTTTTGGGTGCACTTGCTGCTGGCAAAGGAAAACCCGAAGGTGAGGGCTAACCGATGAACATCCTCGGCATTGGCCCGGCGGAGATCGTGGTCATTTTTATCGTGCTGATCGTTTTTGCCGGGCCCAAACGGATGATCGCATGGTCGTATGTTTTGGGGCAGTATGTGGCCAAGTTCCGGGCGATGGTGGATGAGGCATGGGGTCAGATTCGCAAGGAGTTTGAAGCCGCTCAGATTGATCTACCCAAACAGCCGCCTACGCTAAACAAGCGGGGTTTTAACCTGCTGGATGAGGCCAACAGACTGGTCGATAAAGAGATGGGTAAAAGCAGTTCAGGGGTCATCAATGAAGTGGCCAGCGCGGCCCAAAGCGCCAAAAATGCCTTTCAACTCTCGGACTATGCACCGGGGATGAGCAGTACCAACACCAGCGCGGCTTCCAACCGTGATCCCAAAGGGGAATCCGCCCCTTCTGAGCCAAACGACAAAACAACGGAGAATCCCAAGTACGACGCATGGCTGCCCCAATAAGCCCCCCCGACCATGATCTGAAGCCGGGCCCACCAGAGGTTTCTGCTCAGGGTGAAACCCATGTAATGGGGTTCTTTGAACACCTCGAAGAACTGCGGATGCGCCTCACCAGAGCGGGTGCAGCCGTCTTAATCGGCATGTTGATTTCCCTGCTGTTCACCAATGAGGTGATCTCGTACCTCTCGCGCAGTTATGGTGATAAACTGGCGCTGCTAGAACCCACTGACTCTGTAGTCACCTTTTTCCGGGTGGCTCTGATGTTGGGCGCAATTCTGGCCATGCCCATGATCACCTATCAAATTTTCATGTTTGTGATCCCGGCGCTCACCAAAAACGAGCGGCGTTGGGTCTTTTTGGCCCTGCCGGGTACCACAGCCCTCTTTTTAGGCGGGGTGGTGTTCACTTGGTTCTTCCTTGTACCCCTCTACATCAATTTCCTCAAGACTTTTCAGGGGGATATTTTTGAGACGGTCTGGACGGCCGATGCCTACATCACCTTTGTGACGGCGGTGCTGTTTTGGCATGGGGCCGCTTTTGAGACCCCGCTCATTTTTTACGTGTTAGGGCGGATGGGCTTGGTCACGGCGCAAGGCATGATCAGGTGGTGGCGGCAGGCCATTGTAGGGGCAGCAGTCCTTTCAGCGCTGATCACCCCCACCGTTGACCCGGTGACCATGAGCGTGATTATGGTTATCCTGATCGGGCTGTATGTGGCCAGCATTGGGCTGGTTTTTGTGGCCACCCGAACGAACCGTAAACGTTTGGAAAGCAACGCCCCATGAACACGCCCCAAGACCCACCTTCAATGACCCTTCGACGTAGATTGCGGCGCTTGATTGTTATCTTTGTGATCTTTTTTGTGCTGCCCCTGATCCTGATCCCTTTTGGGTTTGGCTTCACCAGTATGTTTGGGCTGCTCCACCCGCCCTGCGCGGATGGTGGCACCCCCGATGCTTATGGGGTGGACTTCCGTGAGATCAGTATCCCTGCACCGGGTGGGGGCAGTTATCGGGGATTTTACATGGCTGGCGATCCCGCTTCCTACCGGGGTGAGGCCACCATCATCGTGCCCCCTGCTTATGCCGGTGGGCGCGGGGCGATGCTGGAGGAGGCATCACTGCTGGTCAAGGCGGGCTACAATATCCTGATGTACGAAGGGCGCATCTGTGCGGGTAAAACCTTGAGTCTGGGCTATCGTGACGTGGAGGACATTGGCGCGGCGCTGGACTATCTGCGGGCTAACCCCGAAGGTTTTCGGGTGGATATGTCCCGGATCGCCTTGCATGGATATTCCTCTGCCGGGGCTGCCTCCACCATGGCTATGGCCCGCTACCCAGAGGTGCGCGGTGCAGTGGCCGAAGGGGGGTATCACAACCTTAACGAATTGATGGGCATCGGCACGCCAGCCAATGTCCTCCACGGGATTATGCAAGTTGGCTCGCTTAGTGCTTACCGCCTCTTTACTGGGGATGATCCGGCGGTGCTTGATCCTTTTGGGGCGCTCGAACACATCCCGCCAAGGGGGTTGTTTTTAGTCTACGGGAGCAAAGAATCGACCCTTCCGGGGGCAGAGCGTCAGCTTGCCCGCCTGTTGGAGGTTGATCCCGAAGCCTTCACCGCCCTGTGGGTTCCTCAGGATGCCGATCACGGGACTTATGTGCGCACCGCAGGCGCGGCGGAGTTCACCCGCCAGATGACTGGTTTTTATGACTGCGCCCTCTTTGACCGATGTGATGCGTGGAGGCAAGAATGGGCCGGAAAGCCGTAACCCGAAAAACCGGCAAACTCATCTTTATGGGGCTGATCGGGCTGAGCCTGAGCATGGGCGGATGTCGCATTCTCGAAACCCCAGTGACGGCCACCCCAGAGGTGATCATCATCACCGCCACCCCGGAACGTCCGCCCGATACCGCAACCCCTTCGCCGGTCCCGTCACCCGTGTTAGCTGCCGTTGAGTTGATCACCCGGACGCCCCTCTTTCCAACCGCGACCAACACTGCCCGCCCCACCCTAGAG
>JACSRJ010000196.1 GCA_014879835.1 Anaerolinea sp. | reverse complement strand
TCAAAATTCAGAATTGAATCTTCCGGACTGTCAAGTTTTACAGAAGCGCTTGCAATTCCTGTGGTTTTTGAAAGTGTAATTTTCACACTGTCAAAAAAAGCATAATCCCCGATCCCTCTGTCAAAATGCAGTATCCGCCACGGTCCGCCTGCATTCTGCCCGTTAAGCCCCTTAAGTGAATATTCCGGCATAAAACTCTGATTCAGATTGGGGATATCCACCTGCTCAAAGCCGATCTCATCGCGCAGTCCCTGAGCCAGTGCAGCAAGCGGTTTGGTCTCACCATGCACAAGGAAAGTACGGCGCGGTTTCTTTTTAATCGCGCCCGCCCACTTGAGCAGATCGGTGCGTCCGGCATGGGCCGAGAAGCCTGTGATCCGCACCACTTCAGCACGCACATCAAAGGACTCCCCAAAGATGCGCACGGGCGACTGTTTTTCCTCAATTTTGCGGCCGAGGGTGTGTTCCGCCTGAAAGCCCACGATCAGCACCGTGTTGCGGGGATTTTCGATGTTGTTACGCAGGTGATGCAAAATCCGTCCGGACTCGGCCATGCCACTGGCGCTGATGATAACCGCTGATTCCTCAAGGCTGTTGAGACGCTTGCTATCATCCACGGAGCGGGTGTAAGTCAGGCCGTTAAAACCAAAGGGGTCGCGGCTGGATTCAGCACCGCTGATGAACTCCCGAATCTCATCATCGTAACATTCGGGGTGGTTGGCAAAGACAGCCGTCACGTTGACCGCGAGGGGGCTGTCTACATAGATTTTGAGGTTGGGCAGTTCTCCCGCTTCCACCAGTTGGTGCAGGGTATAAACGATTTCTTGGGTGCGCCCCACCGCAAACGAGGGGATAATGACCTTACCTCGGCGCTCTGCGGTGCGTTTGATCACGTCCTTGAGGATCAGGGTGCTGTTATCGTAATCATCATGGTCTTTATCACCATAGGTGCTTTCCATGATCAGCACATCAGCCCGATCCGCTGTTGCGGGGTCGCGCAGGATGGGCATCCCCGGCGCGCCAATATCACCACTGAACACAAGTTGAATGTCCTTGCCCGCCTCCCGATCCTCAATATTAAGCAGTACCACCGCACTGCCCAACATGTGCCCCGCATCGAGGAAGGTGAGGTTCACGCCGGGCATGATCTCGACGGTGCGTTCATACCCCACCGAGCGGAAATACTTAAGGGCGTTCACCGCATCCTGCTGAGTATAAAGCGGTTTAAAAGGCGGCTGCCCCTCCCGCGCCCGAATCTTGTTCACAAACTCGATATCTTTTTCTTGAATGTGGGCACTGTCGAGGAGCATCGCGCCGCACAAGTCCTGAGTGGCGCTGGTGCAGAAAATATCTCCCCGAAAACCGTTTTTGACCAGACTAGGGATATTGCCAGAGTGATCAGTGTGGGCATGGGACAGCACCATCACATCGATCTTGCTTGGATCATAGGGCAGTTTTTTGTTGCGATCATAGGCTTCGGCGCGTTTACCTTGCACCAAACCACAATCGAGTAGGATGCGCCGTCCGTTCACTTCGATCAAGTGCTGCGAACCGGTGACTTCCCCCGCCGCGCCATGAAATGTGAGTTTCATAGGAATTCCCCCTTCAGGGACGGATCAGATTCAGTAAATGATTCAAGCGTGTCAGGTCTTGGCTGAGAAGCTGCGCCAGCCGACGCCCAGCACGCACCAAAAAGTCACGCTGATCACGCGGAGGACGGGCGCTGGCCGCATGTTTAACCGCCGCTGCGAGCAGTTCCTCCGCAGGCACTTCACCCGTGTTTAGGATCAGGCGAAAGAAGTCCACATTGTCGGTGAAAGTGCGCACGGTCTCCGCATCACACAAGTATACCGGGTCAAGGCTTAGAGGAGGGCGAGGGGGTAGGTTATGATAGGTTTCGCCGTGCCATAGGTAGCCCACATTGACCACTTCAATTTCAATGGGAATCATCCGATTTTCGCGTTGATCACGGATGGCCGCAGGGGTGAGTGAATTGGCCATGATCAACTGCCGCACAAGGGGATCGTCATCAATCTGAATGGCATAAATCAGACCGATGATGCGCAGCCCGCCGCCCTCATGTTCGGTCTGAACAAAGGCCCCAAAAGAAGGCACGGAAATGTCACTGCTGCGCGTGCCACAGGCGTAACCGGTCGTACTGGCGCGGAGGACGCGCCCCACAAGCTGTGAATCGTCCACTGAGACTACCTAGACTCCCTCATAATGCCGACGCCCATGCCGCGCCAGATTCTTGGTATTGAGTTTGCGTGAGGCTTCCAGCGCCTGACGGTTACGCAGCAGTTCAACTGCGATCATATCCTCTAGATGGCGCTTTTCGGCAGGCTGCACCACTGCGATCTCATCGGCGCGGGTGAGCGCATAGGGATACCTATCGGTGATCTGGCACTGCGAATATAACACCGCATGAACTGCATTCACAAGCGGCTTGCGCTGAGCCACCCACATCGGGATTTCCACCCGCGCCAGATAGGCTTCCTGCCCGGCGGAGGCGGTATTCAGATAAAAAAAACAGATCTCCTGATGATCCCCATGCCGATCCTTGTACTCCTTGTTGAGGGGACTCTGCTGGATCATCAGCCCAGAACGCTCCCCCGGTTTGAGGATCACCTTGTAAAGGTCTTGATCGTTCACCCCTTCAAAAGTTGCCCCACCCACGTTGCCCCGCGTAATCTGCTCTTGTTCAAGGGTCATGAGCAGGATTGTGTAGATCATAAACCGGCTCGAGGGACGGTCAACGTAACCGGCCAAAGCCACCCCTAGATCATACATGAAATCCACGGCCTCGTGGTAATCTGCAGCGAGCATATTGGCATTGGGTACATCTTTGCCCATCGGCATCCCGATCAGGGGCCCATCATAGAGGGCAATGCGGGGGTCGGCATCGGCGGCGTCACGGGTGGCCACTTTGGAGAGCATCTGCATCTCGTAGACGGTGCGTCGGGCATTGATGACTGCACTGGGGATGAGCCGCCCTTCCCGATCCCGAACATCGGCCTCCCGAAAGAACAGTTCTGGCTCAACCACAATTTCAGGCAGCCGATCCACGCCGTGATGGTATACAAACACCCCGATATTGGTCAGCCAGTAGGGGGCGGGTGCATGAGGATCAGGATAAATCTGGGAGCCATCAGCCGCATAAACCGTGGCCAGTGGGGGGCATTCGGGCAGAGGGATCGAAACGTTGATCGGTTCATCCATGGGCGCTGCACCCCGAAAGCCAGCGTCATTCTGGCGGGCCGTGAGAATCTGGGCCCAGATCGCCTCCAGATCATCCATCCGGCGAAGGAGATCAAGGGCGCTGATGGTTTGTTCCGCGAGGGTGGAGCCGCGATCCGCAACTTCCACGCCCATCTGCTGCACCTGTGGCTCGATTTTGTCAAAAGGGAGCGCCATAAAAGGATGAGGTCTCCATACTAGAACGTCTGTGCGCAAGTCTATCACGGGAGGAGGAGGGCGTCAACGTATCATTGGGGGAGGCCCAAGGCGGTTGCGAGGTTTTCCTTGGCCCGGGCAGGCGAGACAGGCAGACGAGGCAAACTTCGTCCCAAGGGAAGATCGTTTTTGTGGGGGCAGCATCTGCGCGGCCCGAAGTGTGGGGATTGGAGAATCGGGGAAATAGGGGGGAGGAGGGGCAGGGATTCACTGTCCTCCATGCCCCAGCGCATCTCCCATCTTCAGGGCACGATCACAGGCGGGGTGGTTGCACCCTCGATCCCATAAACATCAGCCCGCAGCCACACAACCACCTTACCCATGCCCGTTGGAGGCAACCGGGTCGTCCGATCATACAGCCACGCCACAAAATCCCAGCCCTGCATCAGCGATGCGTTCCACTCATGCCACACCGAAAAATCCTGCCCCACATAATCACCACCCAAATCAGGGTTTTCGGTGGTCTCCGGCGCGATCACGATGGGCGCATTGAGGGCCGGGGTCAGTTCCTGCACATAACGCACATTGCGATAGTGGCGCAGCGTCCATGCAAGAGGACCGTAGGTAAAAGCCAGTGATCCTGCTGGCTGCTGCACGATCACCAGCGACTCGAAGGGCTGTCCTGTGTCACGTTTGGAGGCGATATTGAGGGTCTCCGCAAGCAGGTTGAGGCTTCGTGAGGCAGGACGCACGTGCCACGGTTCACGGGGATCGTCAGCGCGGGTGACAGCCCCGCCCCACCCCATGGCAAAACCGTAAGCGCCCAAAACTAACATGATCCCCAGACCCAAACCTCGCCACGCAGCCCGTGCCCCCCAGATGCTGCCCGATAGGAAAAAGGTAATCACTGAGAGGGCCAGCGCCAACCCAACCAGAATCAGCTTTCGGGAGGCATCAGGCTGAAGTATTGGGGTCAGCGAAGGGGCCACATTCAGAATTTCGCGTCCCAAAAAGATCAGGTTGATGACCGCGATCAGCAGCACCGCGACCATCCCCGCCGCGTGCAGCCAGATACCCCACATAGGCGGCTTAAAAAATGGATCATCCGGTGGAACGAGCATCTTTTCAATGGTCAAACCTGACAGTCCCACAAGCGGCAGCGTGAGCCATAAAGCATGACCCGCTTGCGCGCCCCCATAGGCCAGTGACCACGCCAGTGAAGCCACCAGCCAGCCGATCAACCCCCGCTGGATGAGCAGTTTTTCACGGCTCACCCCGGTCTGATCCCCAAACAGACTCAGAAAGACACCGGTGAGACCCATCACCCAAATGAGCGGTTCGTAGATGAGCGAAACCAGCAGCGGGAAGGCTACCGGATAACCGTTGGGGCGTTCAACCAGCCCCAACAGACCCGCGCCCAGCGATTCGCCTACGCTGCGCAGCGCTGGGGGGTAGAGTAAAAAGGCAGTCCCCAGACTGATCAGCGTTAGCAAGGCCATAAACAGCGCATTGGGCCGCGGAAAACCCTGAACAATCTGCCCGATTAAGTCCCCGATGGAACGGTCTTCGCTGCTGCTGGAAAGGGCAAAAACCCCCGCCACCCCAAGGGCAAAAAGGGTGAGGAACCCAGCCGGTTCAGCGGCCAACAGCAGCAGCGCCAGCGCGGCCACCCCCCCAGAGGCGTACACCGTCCGACGAGTCTCCGCATAACGGGCGATGCAGTAAACAAGGAGAAGCGCCAGCGCTGATGACCAAACCGCCCCACTCATGCCTCGTGAGGCCAACATCAAGCTGGGTGAAAAGGTCAGGAGGGCACACAAGATGAAAGTGGCGGCGGCACCCAACCAACGCCGGAAGAGTAGAGGCAGGGCGGTGAGCAGCACTCCCATAATCACCGTAGGCAGGCGGGTTACGCCTGTTTCCACCCCGCCGATGCTCATGCTCAGCAGATTGGCGCTGAACATGAGGGGGTTTCGGGAAATAGGAGTCTCACCGGGAAAACCCGGCTGAATGGCCTTGTAGGCGGCGAATGCCTCGGCCGCTTCGGTTTCATTGAGCGGGATCGCGTCGAGTTCCGGCAGGCGGATCACAAAAGCAAAAACCAGCAGGCAAACGATCAAGATCGCCTCAAGCGGCAGACGAATCTGCCATCCAACCCGGTTTGCTGCTGTAACTTCAGCCTTTTCGGGCGCGATCATAACGGGATGAAGGTGTGAAAGCTCTGTCATTTCGGTTCCTGATTCTCCGGCGCAAGCAGTTCTCCGAGGGAGTCGGCGCTGTAAACGGCGGCATCCCCGAAGGCGCATACAGGATTCAGTTTAGCGAACTTGGCCAGTCCCAGTTCGCTAAACTCCCGGCGCTCCGTGGGCCCCACATAGATGTAGGTGATCCCATAACGTTTAACAATGGCCATGGCCACATTGGGATCGGTGGTGTTGTACAAGTTGGCGACCGCATCATAGCGGGTTTCCACCTGCTGTACCCCATTTTCGATATAGGTGGTGGTGTTGGCGGCTGTGAAGGTAGTGCCCCGCCACTGCCCCTCATGATTATCCCAACCCAATAGGGTAGGAATACCGGTGAGGGCGCTCACCCGTCCATAATCGCGGTTATAGGCTAAACCGCGCTTGGTGGCCTCCGCAACCACATCCTTTTCAGATCGGGCGTAATTGGCTAAACACAGGATCGTCTCATAATCGCCCGGGGTAACGGCCAGCGCCATGGCCCCATCGAGGGTCATGGGGCGTTCATAACCATCGGCGCGGCCTGATTCCTTGATGGCGCGGGCGTAGATCGCAAAGACTGGGTACAGCGCCCCAGAGAAAATCAAAAAGGCCAACACCAAACTGAATCCGGTGCGCAGTATCGGGCGGGGTTTTAAGTCCTGCTCTGCGATCAGTGACCAGCAGGCATAGGCTGCGGCGGCGCTCCACAGCAGCCAGCTTTGATAATAGAGTTTAAAGATGGTGTTGATGCGCGTCCCAAAGCCATCCCGCAGATAACCAAACTCCGGTGCGAGGGCTAGTGCGGCCCCTGCCCCGATCAGCAGCAGGGTGAAACCCGTTGAAGGTGAATAGGTGATCACCTGACGGGCATCGGTGGGCGCATCCGACGCGACCTCGGGTTCGCGGGCAAACAGGCGGGCGATCACCACCAGCAGGATCGATCCCAACACCACCACTGTGGGCAGTCCTACAATTCGTCGTCCCAAAACATCGATCAGCACCTGACCGATCCCCCCCGATTGATCGAGGATGCGGTAGACGGTCAAGCGTACATCCTCGTTGATCCACGCAAACACGGCGAGGGTTACCACCGCCGCAAGGGCAAAGGTCGCACCTATGATCAAGGCCTGAATGGCCAAGCGTCCGTTGAAGGTCGTTCCGGCGCGGCGGGCTTCCCGGTAAAGGTAAAAACCAAAGATGATCAGGAAGGGCCCAAACATCACAAACAACTGCTGGATGCGAGTCATCCAAATGACGTTGGGGATAAAGCCTCCGGCCTGAGTCCGAAAGCCCAAAAAGAAGGGCAGGTACAGCAGCCCCGTGAGCAGGAACAATTGTAGGGTAAAGCCTGCCAGCCCTCGCCAGTCCCCACCAGTGAGTTTCCCCGTGCCGTTGGCCATCAGGCGGCGCAGCCCTTCCGCACCCACAAAAAAGACCAAAAAGACCGCATCCCACGAGTTCAAAAAGACCATGCCCCCCACCAAAATACCGTAGAGCAGCATTTCCCAGAATCGCGGTTTGTGCCGCCGTACCACAAGATTCAGTCCTAAGCCGAGGACAAGCATCACAAAGGGCAGCGACAGCACATGGGGGTGCATGTCCGAGAGGATGAAACTGAACTGGGGAAATTCAGTGATGATCTCTAACCCCGCGCCATCGAGGGTGCGGTCATAAACCACCCGCGAGTAGGCCCACCACCACCAGTAACACCAACTGTTGACATCCATCGAGGTTGGCGGGCACTGATTCACGTTGGGACGGTGCATCAGGTCGATCTGGGAGAGGTACTGATCGGTGGCGATCCCACCGCGGAGGGGCATCTCAACCATGATCATGCCGAAGTTACCCATCAGGGCAAGGAAAAACACGCCAAGCAGCCCCGCCGCGATCCCATTGAGGCGGCGTGGTCTGTCCGGTTGAGTCCGTTCTCCCCGGCGCAGCATGACCAGATCATAGACCAACCCAAAAACCCCAATACCTACCAGCCCAAAGAGCAGCGACACCCCCAGATTGAAGGCGACTCCGTTGCTCACCCCGCTGAGGTTGGCAAGGGTGCCCATGATGATATAACCAAAGTGGTAATAACTGATGGCATACCCAGACAGCCACGGATCGGCTGGAGGAAAGACCACACTCCGACGCACGGAGGACAAAAAGGCCATCTCCATCGGTTTTTCGGTAGCGATCAGATCAGGGTAGAGTGCGCGCACCACGGCCCACCCCAAAAACATCAACACAAAAAGGACCTCGGTGGCGATCACAAGGGTGCGCTGATCACGCAGCCATGCGCCCAAGCCGACGGGTGTGGACTCGCCGCTTTCAGCGCTTTTGCGACTGAAAAGGGGCACAGCGGCGGGTAGGGTGGCGTAGGCATAAATGCCAACCCCAACGACGATGAGCCATGCCAACACGGCGGAGCCGGTATTGTTGGACATCAGCCCAAGGGTGTTGGCGAACCAGTACACAAACCCAACCAGCATCAGCCCAGCGGCGCGGGCATGGGTATACCCTCGGCTAGGAAGCCGTCCCATCCAGCGGTAGAGAAGCGGAAAGACCGCTACCCCGGCCAGCGCAACCAGCATCCACCAGCTTAAAATCGCGCCAAATTCACGCGAGAGCCATTCTCCAAACATGAATGATCCTTATTGTTCTCTGACTGATCCCTGCCTTAGTAATTTCGGATGAACAACTCGCCCCCCTTGCGAGCGCTGGTCTGTTTGTAGTTGTTCATGCCATACTGCAATTCCCAACGGGTGATCTGAGCGAACTGATACTGCTCCCGAATGTAATCCGAATCATCATAGGTGATCAGCCATTGATGAGGGCAGTCCTTTGCGGTCTGGGCAAAACGTTCGTGATCAAACGACGTGTGCAGCGTCCCGTCAACCCCATACAGGCGTGATCCGGTCGCCTTCCAATAGGGCGGGTCTATAAATATATACACACCCACCCCCGGTTCAGACATCACTGGTTCATAGTCTTGATGGGTGATCTGAACCCCGCTCAGCATCGGCTCCAGTTTGCGCACCCGCTCAATGGCTGAATCGGTGAAGCGGCTCTTAAAGGCCTGCTCCGAATACCCGCCCGAATCGACCACCCCGGAAAAAGTGATCCGGTTCAGGATGAAAAACCGAACGGCACGCTCAAGGTCGCTGCGGGTGGGGTCCTCCTCGTTGAGCAGCCGCCACAGCTCACGTCCCTGTGGGTACTGCCCCTTGAGTTCCCCAATGCGGACTGCCAAGCGTGCATTATCATCACGGGCGCTCTTCCAGAAGCAGTACAGATCAAAGTTCAGATCGTTGATCCAATAGCGGCTGAGGCGGGTGCGAAACACCCCCTTCACCGCCAAAAACACCGACCCGCCGCCGACCATCGGCTCCCGGTATTCGCGGATAGCGTCCGGGACTTGGGCCAAAATCCGATCCACCGCCCGCGACTTTCCGCCCGGATAACGCAGCGGGCTTTTGACTGTACTCATGAACGCTCAGGGTTGCAGGGTGACCCCTACCAATTTGCCCTTAAAGACCGCATCCTGATCAACCCGATATATCTTGTCTCCGTTTTCCTCATAAACCACTTCTAACAAGCCCAACTCCACCATTTCATCAAACTTGGCCAGCCCTTCGGCGGTATAGGTGATCTGCTCCAGCCGGGCCACGATGATATAACCGATCTCATAGTGACGGATCAGCCGCCACGCGGTGTTGATGTCAGTGGTGTTGTAGAGCGCAAAGACATTAGCAGCCCGCTGCACCACCAGATTGGGCAGGGGATCAAGGGTGCGCTGCTGCTGTTGATGGAAGCGCCATCCCAAAAGGGAGGGCAGCCCGGTATTGATCGCAAACCGGGCATTGTATTTGTACTCCGATGGGTACTGATGGGCTTCGAGGATCACGGGCGTGCCTTTGACGTTGTCTTGAAGCCAGTGGATGATCTTCAAGTCGTTAGCCATGGGCACTGCCGACGCCCCCTCATAGTAGGTGGCATATTCCATGTAAGCGTCACCATCAAGGGCGCGGGGCGCGTTAGGCGCCATACGCATCGCGTTTTTGCCCTGAGTCGCGGTGACTGGGAACATTGCGGCTGTGCCCAGCAGCATCCCCAAGACTACCATCCATGAGACCCGAGTCACCCCCCACCAGCGGCGTGAGGCCGCGATCAACCATGCCAGCCCCACCCCGGAGGCGACTGCAAAGAGCATCCACACCTGCATGTAGAACTTAAAGAAGGTGTTTTGACGCCCAATGTCACCATCCAGCACCACCACCTCCACTCCCAATGAGATGGCCAAGCCAACCCCGATCATAACCAATACCACCACCCACTCGCGGGGTTGATCCGGCAGCAAGATCAGCACTGCGCACCACACGATAAGAGGCAGCAGGATGATCGCAAGTGGGATGGGCAGATCAAACAGGAATATCTGAAGGTTGACGCTGCTCATCACCCCTGCCGCGATCAGGGTCAGACCTAACACCAGCAGCATCAGGCGGATCACCCATGCGCGCCGCAGAAAGTCCCGGACGTAGAGACTCCGCATCAGCCGTGAACTCTGCCACACCAGTAGGGAGATGATCACAAACAAAAAGACCCCATGCATGGTGAAGTAGGCCCAGATCGGGGTCTTGTTCCCCTGAAAGGACTTTACGGCGCTGTAGGCGGTCGCAAAAAAGGCGCTAAAGGGCAGCATGGCGATGCTTTGGGCTACATACAGCAGGGCTATCTGTACACCCGCCCCCACCAAGGTCTTACGGTCAAATTTGGGACGGTGCAGCAGGATCGCAAACCCTGTACCAACCAAGCCAAGGATCAGGTAGGTAATCCAGTCCCAAGTATTGGTCGCCAGCAGAATGCCGATCCCCAACCCACCAAGGGCCGTGGCCCCAATAACCACCCACACCGGGCGGCGCGTTCCGGCGATCATGATCTCCGCCAAGAGCCAGCCCAACACCAGATAGGTGATCGGCAGGGCCAGCATGTGGGCGTGAAGATCACCAAAGATGAAGGTGAAGTAGGGGAACTCGTTGATCTCGTTGCTGTAACCGGGAATCTCACTCACGATGCTGCGCGGGGCCCAAAACCAGCGATCAGGCCCTGTGGCTGGTAGGTAACCACTTGAGATCACCTGCCCAATGCCCCGCAGCATACACTCAAACGATCCCCGCGCTGCATTGACGCTGAAGTTGATGCGTTCACTGATGGGTGCGTTTTCTGCATCCTCGCGCAGCTTTAGGTCTTCATCAAAGTCCGGCTGGCGCAGATTCTCGCGCTCAAATATCTGACGTTTGTACTCATACAGGTCGGTGGGAAGGGTATTACACTCCCCCGCACGGGAAATGCCCGTAGCGATCACCGCGGGTGTGCCCAAATTACCCAAGACCACACACAGCAAGATCGCCAAGACTCCGGCTAGATAGGGGTTCGCTGCGGGCACACGCAGGGCCCAGCGGCGGCGTTCCACCAGCGGTTGATCGCCTTTCAGCTTACGATCCCTATCGGGTTCGCCCCGAAGATAACGGGACGCAGTCAAATTAAAGGCCAGCGAGAACGCGCCGATTCCGGTCAGGGCAAAAAGGGTCACCACCGAGAGGTTAAAGGCCACCGAGGGCATGACCCCAAGCAGTTTGGTTGGGGTGCCTACCAGCACATACCCAAAGTAGTAGTAGTTCATATAACCGCCCGCGTACCATGGGTCATAGGGCGGGAACACGGTGCTTTTGAGGACGGCATTAAAGTAGGCGAAATTCATGGGCTTTTCACCGCCCAAAGACTGGGCCCATAAATCAGGATTGCCCAGACGCACCAGCAAAAAGCCTACAAACAGGGCAAGGGTGATCGCTTCCACGATCAGAAAGTGGCGCAGGTTGCGGCGCACATAGGGCACAAAATCGGCCCGACGCAGGTAGATGATCAAGGCTGCAACGAGCGCCATCCCAATCAGGATCAAGAGCAGCCCGCCCTGTGACCATGTATGGGCCTTGAGCGCCCCCCCAGCCCACGCGATCCACGCCACGATCAACAGCCCCGCGATCTTGGCCATGGGGTAGCCCCGGTCGGGCAGCCCCGGCAGCAGCACAAACAGGATTGGGAAGGCCACAAACCCAAAGATCAGGATCGCCAGCCACCAAAAGATGACGGTGAGCAGAGGCTGCGCGTTGATCGCCCATTCGCGGTTGAACATCTCCGACCATGTGCCGCCTTCGGTCTGGGTCTTGCGCAGGGGGGCGTCCATCATCAACCCTGAAGGGGCTTCCGTGGCTGGCAGCGCTCCCCAGCGGATCACATTGATCACATTGGGGTCTTCTAGATTCAGCGAGACCTGATTATTATCGGCAAGGGGCACACTGTTGAGGATGTCTGCCACCACCGCCGGGTTGTAGCGGGCAGGGTCTTTTTTGAAGATGATCACGGCGGGATGATCATAAACGTGGAAGGCCTCTTCCGCCTCCCATTCATTCAGCCAAGGTGGGCTGTCATAAAAGGGGAGGTGTTGGTCGGAAATGTTGAATCCGCCAATCCCATACGAGGTGTTAAAGACCTTCACCCGATCAAAGCCCAATTGACCGCTAAACAGGGCCTCATAGTAGGCGATGCTGAGCGGGAATCGCACCGGGATACGGCTCAGTGAGTCGTAAAAACGGTTGCTGCTGATGGTGATGTAGTCGGTCTCGTTGAGGGTATCGAGCAGGATCGTCCGTTTGCCGGCATCATCCTCTGCCGCAAGGTAAAACTCCAAGCCGCGATAGAGCGAACCGTAAGGATCAATACCTTCACAGTGCACCACATCAAACAGTCCCGGCGGGGCGTCCTCAACTTCCATCTCTGGCGGTAGAGCGCAGGTCTTGGTCGGTACCGGATCATCCCACGGCCCCTCCACCGCGATCACGGTGCCCGTGATCCGTGCCAAGCCACTGTCAAGGGTGTTCAGAAGCACTCGAAAGCTCTGATTGGCCGCACTCTGGATGGGTTTATCGAGCTTGATGACTGCTGGCTCCCCAAACTGGGAACTCTGAGTCGCGTTGGCTCTGATCTTCAACTCGCCCGCAGATAACTCGATGCCGCTGGTGTTGTCCACAATGCGCACCCGAAGCTGAGTATCACGTTCATCCCCAAAAGGATTAAGCAGGTGGGGGATGTAGACCGAGTCGAATGTCCCGGCAAAGGGCACCTTAAACAGGGCATTGATCCCCTGAGAATCCACAAAATGGGAGGCCTGCCCCGGATCAAAAGCATCGGTATCCGGCAGCCGCACCACCGTGACATTGGGATTATCCGCGTTGCCAAGGATGAATTCGGCTGCTTCGGTATTTTTGCGGGTAATCGCCAAACGCTGATCGGCCCACGTGATCAGATAATAGTCACGCTCCAAAGACAGGGTGACCGGTTTCTCAAAGAGGATGGTGTAAGGTGCACCCAAGGCGCTGCTGGGGCTGGAGAAGTCCCCAGTGATGCGCCCTGTCGTGACCATATCCAAGCCGTTGGGATCAAGCGCAATACCAGCCCAGAAGGTCTTGGATTCCTTTGCCCGATCTGGGTCAACCAGACCCATGATCAGCAGTTGATTCACTGGGTCACCCGTCACGGCCAGTTTGGAGACGGTACGCGCTCCGGGTTCATACAAGCTGTAGTTTATATCGGGGGCCGCCGAATAGACCGGGATGTTCACCATCCGGGCGGGCCCATTCTCCGGGGTGACGATGACTGAAAGGGCAGAGGACAGGTTGCGGAAGATCCAGTTGCTGGCCTGCACCCGGGTCAGTTGATGGCGGTAGACATTGGTGTACATCACCGCCCACAAGAAGGTGAAACCCACCACAAATACCAACAGCCCTGCCACTGCTACCCGCCAAACGCGCTGTACCAGTTGAGCCGAACGGGCTGCATAAGCCTGTTTGACCAGTTCAACCAGCGCCCATGCCGCAAAGAGGATCAGGAACGGGTAGAGGGGCATGTAGTAACGCATGGTCATGACCCACAAACGCCCCATGTAGGCAAAGTAGACCAACACCCACACCGCAGGCAAAAGATGTTTGGTCCAGTCGCCCCGCGCCCGTAAGATGCGCCACCACGCCAACCCAAAACCGAACCAGCCCATCAACCCCAAGGGGATACCCATGCCCCAGACAACCATGTTCTGGAAGGCAAAAAGGTAAGGGGTGCGGCTTGCCCATTGATGATTGGGGGGGCTGTCCGCCAAACCTGAAGTGAGGTACTGGGCCTGATACACATCGTCCAAGAAAGGATCATAAAAGACCAAACGCAAAACCTGTGAAGCGATCCCACTTTCAGATGCAGCACGGGGCGATTCGACCTCGCTGGAAAAGATGTTAAAGACACCCATCAGCCCCGGGCCACCGGTGAAAGCGTGGGGGTTGGTAAAGCGGAAGGTGATAAAGGTCATCAACCCGGCCACGATGAGCCCCAAAAAGGCCTTCATGATCAGGCGGTTGCGCTCGATCCATACCACCCGGAGATCAAAGACCGGAAGCGCATAGATGCCCGCTGCTACCACGATCACCCCAAAGAGGGGCAGGGTGTTGATCCGGCTGGCAAGGGCCGCGCCCATGGCCGCCCCCACCAGCACAAAATCCGCCCAGCGTCCCCGCTCTTTGATCCGAATCGCAAAATACATCGTCAGGGTGACAGGCAAACTGGTGAAAGCGTCCGTCGTCCAGAAGTGCGAAAGCTGAATGGGAAAGACCGCCGCCGCCCCAAGGGCCACCGCCAACAGCCCCACCCATCGCCCATAAAGCCGACAGCCGATCAGAAACAGCACCGCCAACGAGAGTAGTTCCGTCACCGCCGAGACCGTGCGCCCTACGAGGTGAATCCCGTTGTAGCCCGACCAGTTAAGGGCCACAATATCATCACCCTCATCAAGGGTGGTTTTGGCCTGTGTCAGATGTACTTCACGGGTGATCTCAGCCGCGATCCGCACCACAAAAAGGGGCAGTTCGCCGTACACATACAACCCATGTCCGACATTCTTGGGATACCAGTTAGAGCATTTGGAGTCAAAAAACGGACCCACCCCGCCGCTTTCCGGGTAGCGGGCCAGACACGCCTGCATTTGTAGATCGGCAGTAGTGCCAGTCATGCGCAGCGGCCCGCCAATGTCCTGAGCGACCTGCGTCAGAAAGCGCTCATCAGGGTGCAGATGGGTAAAGTCATCCCAATTCTGCCCCACAAAACGGAAGTAGATTCCGGCCGCAAAAATGGCTGTCAGCAGCAGGGCCGTGATCAGGTTCAGCGGGGTGAAAAAGGGCTTTGCCGTCTGCGTAAGTTCCAGCGGCAGGTCAGATGAAGTTGGCTTATCTTCGGGCGCGTAGGACATCATAGGCGGTTTTATGGTCTTCTCGAATTTAGGACGTTGATCTTATACACAGATTTAGGTCGGGTTCCTCACCAACGATTATTTTAGGCAGGCATCAACCACAGCATCGAGGTTTTGCTCCACCCACTCGCAGCCTACAGGCGGCGCAACATACACCCGGAACTCTCGCCCCAAACGGAACGAGGGATAATCGATCACCTCACCTCCGGGGAACATTTCCTCAAGCAGGCTTAGGGAATCGGTATCACTTTGATGGAGGAAAAACATCATCTGTCGGTCGGGGCGAATCTCGTACTTGGTGCCGAGGTTATAGCTCATCTTTTCCAGCAGGCGCGACCGCAGATCGTCTCGGAGGACGCCGTTCCCCCAAAGCGGCTCACCCGCTTCCATACCGATAGCCCGATAATCCCACCAGTAATCCCACGCGATCATAAAAGCGTTACCCACGGAGCCGGTGCTTTGACTAAAGCCGCGCAGCAGCCGACCGGCCTCGGCATAGGGGAAGGTGGAGGTACGATAGTCCTTCATGGCTTCTTCAAAATAAGCGTGGGCATTGCCCACACCTGCCATCAAGAGCGCAGCCACGGCCACGATATACACCAGACGGCGTGTGCGCACTGACTGAAGCTGATTGAGGAAGGCCTTAAGCAAAACGGCCATGCCCAAAGCCGCCATCAGATAGGCGATAGGCAGGGCCCCACTGGCCCGGGTTGCACTCGGAATCTCCACCATAAAAGCGATAGAGAGCGCAGTCGGCAGAAGCATAATAAACAAACCCAAAACCATCAGCCAATCGGCAGGATCGTGCTGCCTTAGCCCCCGCACCACCAGCACCCCAAAACCCATGAGCAAAAATGATCCGGCCAGAATATCCAGTTCGGGCGTGCCGTCGGGGTCCCCAGTAACCCACGCCCGATCCCCAGAGACATTAAACATCATCAAAGCCCGGCGCATACTCTCATTGAGCAGCGGCAGGTTTTCGCTAAAGGCAGCGATCCGATCTTCGATTGATGCCTGTCGGTAGCCGATGATCTGGCCCAATTCATTCTTGACTTGAATGATGCTGTCGCCAAAAAGCCGCCCTTCGGTGCGCTGCCAGAAGTATTCTGGGTACTGCTCCCAATAGCGGGCAGAGGGCACAAAGATCACCACGGAAAGCAGCACCAGCGCCCCAAAATTAAAGATTGTGCCTGCCAGCGCCCGCAGTGAGCGTACTCGGATCACCACCATCAGCAGCGCCGCGGCGATCACCAGCAGAGGGGTCATGCGCATGGCCTGATACCAGTACATCCCAAAACCGAGCATCAGCCCTGCCAGAAGGTAATCCATGCGGCGGTTGTAACGCACTGCCCGCGTCAGGAAGATCAGGAGCAGAGTCACACCCAGCGTGGTCAGCACGATCCGCAGCCCCAACCGGGAGAGGATTGTATGCCAGTAGCTCATGGCTACCATGGCCGCCATGATCAACCCGGTGAGGTTGCCCAGATGGCGGTCTTCTTCCCCGATGAATACCCGCCCCAACCAGAAAGCCGCAAGAATCACCAACATCCCTTCGAGACCCGTGACCAGCTTGAGCAGGTCAAAACCAAAAGGCAGCCCTGTCACCCGTTGGGCAAAGGCGATCAGGTACATTTGGAAACTCTCACGCCCACCGTTGTTAGGGAAAAAGACTGGAGTCAAGCCATTGGCGATTTTCATCGCATCAAGGGCTTTTTCCACGTGATCACTGGTCATGTCTGGCGGGTACTGACTCAACCCGTTAAAGCGGAACATGGCCCCGACCAGCAAAATCGCAATGAGTGCAGCGCTTAGCCATGAGAGCCTCAGATGGAAAGGTTGACGAGCACGCGCTACCAGATCGCGCAGCCCCTGAAAAAGGTGCTTAAACGGTTCTTCACGGCGATCATAAAGCACAAACAACCATAAGACGATGCTGCCGCCCCACAAAACCAAACCAAGGGGAGTCAGTTGGTTGTCGCGGGTGAAGGTCCATGTCCCGAGGGTTGTGGCTAAGGCCGTGCCAGCCGCCCCGATCCGTATCCCATAAACGGTGAGCATCTCCTCGGCATTAGCCACCCGTTTGGGGTGCAGCAGGCTGAAAGTGAGGGTAGGCAGTCGCACCAATCCCAAACTTTGGGACGCCATTATTCCAAAAATTAGACCCATGGCCAACATCACCCCGATTCCTACGGGGATGGTGGTACTAAGGCGCACCTCACGCGAGCCAAAGGTGATCGAGATGAAGAGGGCGATCACCACGATTGTGGTCATCAGGATGGGCAGCAGAAGGGCCTGAAAGCGTTCGATCAGCCTTGTCCAGAAGGGATCAACAGAGGCACGGCTTACGGTGGGGGTGAGGATCAGCGCTGATCGTTGTTCGGGCGGGGTTGAGAGGGCCGTTCGTAAGGCTGCAAAAGTCCTCAGAGGGTCTCGCAGGAATTGGGCCACCGCTTCCCCTAGAGTCAGATCCTCAAAGGTAGGCGCGGTGACTTCTCCCTCATTTTGAGGGACATCAGGCTGCGGGTACAAAGTTGAGTCGCTCATGAACCATTCCACCGAAAAAATGTCTGTGTCATGAAAGTGCCATCCCTCGTTTATAGGCTACAGAGGTGACCACTGAATGATGCGGCGTCCTTCAAAATGGCAGATATAGTGCAGCCCCGCTCCTAGGGCGATCCGGCGTGCTTCGCCCATACCACTCCCGATGCTGTCAGGGGTATGGGCATCACTGCCAAAGGTGAGACGTTTGCCGCCCATCTCGACATACCAGCGCAGGGCATCCATATTGGGGTGAGCCTCCGCCACCGAAAGGCGCAAACTTTTGGTATTGATCTCCGGGGTGATGTAATTGTCGATGCACGCCTGCCACACCGCTCTAAAATCGTCCTCCAAAGCAGCCGCATCAAAAGCCCCATAAATGCCGTAGGCAGTACGTTTGGGCAGGTCCACATGGGCGAGGATGTCAAACCCCCCATGATTCACCATCTGAACCACTTCCTCAAAGTATTCATGGTAAGCCTGCTGCGGCTCTCGGCCTCGGTAGTAGTTGGCATCAAACATGCTCTCTTTGCCTACCCAATGAACACTCCCCAAAATCAGATCATAAGGGTAGTTGTCCACAATCGGCGCGATCCGCTTCCACCAACGATGCGGTTCACCCAATTCGATCCCAGCAAGGATTTTAAGGTCTGGGTATCGGGCCCGACATGCCTCCACATCAGCAAAGTATTTGTCAGCGCGGTAAAAACCCAGATCGAGATCGAGCAGGTGATGGTTCAGGTGATCGGTGAACGCGATCTCTCTTACCCCGGACTGTAACGCCTGTTCACACATGCTCGCCATCGGGAATTTGCAGTCCATACTGTTATCGGTATGGACATGATAATCGTTCAGAAACGCCATAGACTCTCGCTGCTTTACTGATAAACGATCTCGATCTGCTGATCCACATTGAGGCGCACGCGGAACTCAATGATCGGGTTGTCCAGTGTGTAACTGGTCGTTGGTTCCGGGCTGATTGTGACCACCCGTGTGCCGGGGGGTAGGGTCACTTGTACCACCGCCAAATCGTTTCGAGTGCCCGGCTGTTTCTGAAGGATTAGACGATAGCGGTTATAGGAACCGAATCGCTCAACCACCACGGGGGTGGTGTACGCGACCTGAAACCGTTCAGTGGTATCGTACTGCACCAACACGTAAGCCACCAAGGTTGAGAACTTGTCGCCCTCATCGGTGATGATCGCATCTTCGATATTGTTAGAACTGGTGAGTTGGCTGCCCCTCGGCACAAACACCTGCATGAGATTGCCGTAGTCTGGGGTGCTGCCCCAATGTTCCGCCCGCACTGCGGGATCGTTCAGGGCATCTTCAGCCGAATACTGGTAAGAGATCGTGGCACGGCTAAGCAGGCTGCCGTCAGGTTGAATCTTGACGTCATAAGTCAATTCTCGGCGGATGGTGCTGTTGGATTTGTTCCCCATGTTGGCATCCGCTACCATCAAGTAGTCGCTGGTGCCGGGGGTCTGCGCCCCTGACCAATCGAGCAGATTCATGACCGCGTTCAGGCGCTCGTCCTGAAAATAGATCATAATGTGCTTTTCTTGAAGGGCGCGCAGGACTGCCGCCAAAAGTTTGTCGGCCTTGTCGCCACTGATGCCCTGCCAATTGGTGAAAATCTCGCGCACTACGGTAGCGATAAATTCCTTATGGGGATCATCCCGCCCACGCTCTGAGCGAATGCGGTAAATCACATCGCGGAAATTGGCGGAGGAGATGACCTCACTGGAACCTGCGATTTCCACCGTCCCGATGGCGTCCAGCAGGTACTCAAAACCGATCAGGTCGATGCTGATCACCCCTTTCACAGGCGAGGCGGGGTTATTGCCATTGTCATAGTACCACGCTGCCATCTTGGCAGTACTAGGAAAGTCCGCATACCAACTGCCATCCCATGCAGTGTAAATGGGGCGGGGAAACTTGATCCACCAGTCGGGAATGTTCAGACTGCTCACCATGCTGTCCGGGGGGGGGTTGGGACTGAGGCTGGTGGTGGCACTGTAACCAAAGTCCACGATCCGAAAACGCCGCGCCCGCAGCCAGCCCCATGTGCTGATGTACCCCCCAGAGGGCCGGAGTTCATCGCTGTTTTGGGAAAGCACCAGATAATCTTGCGGCTCTACCAGCCCGAAGGCTTTGGTGATCAATTCCGGGGCGTCCTGAAGGATACGGTTGAGTGACTTCAGTTGATCGTGATACTGGATGATCTCCTGCACTTGTAGTACCAACCGCTGCGAGAGATTCTGGAAGTTAAGGCGATTGAGCAGCAGTTCGGCCTCAGCCAGTTGATCGGCTGCATTGGTGAACTGGCTCTGCCCGATGGTGAGCAGTTCTACAATCCGCTCACCAGAAGTGATCTGGGCGTTCACGTTGCGCGAACTTTCATCCCCGATCAGGAAAAAGAGGGTTGGTTGCAGTCCATTGAGCATCTCGAGAGCTGCATGGGCATCCAATTCGGCGGCCGTGAGGATGTCATAGGTTGTGCCCAGATCCGCGTTCAGGAACGAAAAGAGGCGCAGGGTGCGAAGCTGCCCACGAGCATTTTGAAGGCTTTCGACCAGTTCGGTGACACTTGCCTGAAGGCGATCCAAATCGGTTAAAGAAAAATCGAGGAATGTCCGCCCAGAGAGGGTTTTGACTACCCGCTGCACCGAGGAAAGCGATTCCTGCACCCGCACGGAAGCGTCCGTGGTAAAGATCGCTACGGCCGCAAGAGGGATGATGGTCACCACAAGGATGATCGCCACCAGCACCTGCCACTTAAAGGCTTTGCGAATCTTACGCACAGTACGACGCACCTTGGACTGTCTGCGGCGGCGGTGGCGGCGTGAATCACTGTCTTCTTCCGGTTCTGGTGCTTCTTGATCGGGGGCGTCATTGGAATCGGTTTCAGGGGTTGGCTTACGGTGTCCGCGCAGTGCTTTGATCAGCGGTTCATAAGCTTCGGCGCTGCTTGGTTCGATCTTACGCATGGTCTTAAGGAGCTTGACGATCCCGGTTTCGCCGCGCTTGGTGCGATAATCCTGTGCCGTTAAGGCGGTGATCAGGGCAGAGGCGAAGGTCTCCGCATCCATATTGCGCCCGTCAACCAGTTGGGTCAGCATTGGTTCTTCGGCAAACGCCATGTCCAGCACAAATTTCCGGTCAGCGTCCGTTTGGAAACGCTTCGCCAGAAGTGACACCAAAGTAGCAAACTGCTCGTTCGATAAAGCCATGCAGTGAATTCCCTGAGAATCGGAACGGATTAAAAACGTGGGGGATTATACCAGAATCGTAGGGTTCACCCATGTGAAATCGATGGGGTGAAAACAAAACCGGGGGCAAACAACCCCCGGTATTCTGGAAATGTAGATGCGACCCAGATGAGGATTATGCCCCGCGAGAGGCCGCTGCCTGATCTAGCCCTAAAAAGGTGCTGTAGCGGGCCACACTAGCCCGGATGGCAGCCAGTTCAAACCCCGCATGAAGCAGTCCGCAGTCGTGATGTTCACGCACTTGGGCCAACGTCCACCATTGGGTGTTTACGATTTCTTTGTGATCGATCACAAAGTTCAAGGATCGCGGCTTTGCCAGAAAAATATGGTGAGCACGCTCTCGAAAAAAGTACATTGCCACAAAACCGACAATTTCAACCGTCATGGCGAACTCCTCATGAAGTTCGCGGTGAAGGGCCCCTAAAAGGCTGGTGTCGGTGGCCTCGATACGTCCTCCGGGAAGTCCCCATTTCCCGGCATTTTCAGGCATTTGGTTGTGATGCTGGACTAACAGAAACTTCCCTTCATGAACCAGTACCGCCCTAACGGCGGGAACGCGGGGCGCTGAACTCATAATTCGTCTGCTCCGGCTCTTTAACGATGGGCACTGACCACCCTTAATGGTGCTCTCAGTACCTTGAAATTACAGATAATTATACTAGAACTTCAAGAAATTTTAAACTTACCCAACAACAACTATTAGGGCGAATGCATGAGAATCCGGGAGCCGTTCAGCCCATAAAAGCGCTCTCAACCCTCTAGCTCTCTTCCTTTCAGGGTTAGAGGGTCCTTTCAGAAGCCATTTGAGAAGTCACCTTTCGATGATTAACCTCATCCCCCCTGTGCGACCGCTTCGCGGTGCC
>JACSRJ010000032.1 GCA_014879835.1 Anaerolinea sp. | reverse complement strand
ACCGATCCCAACGAGCTGCTCTACCTGCGGGCGCGCTACTACCATCCCCGGATGGGCGCCTTCACCAGCGTGGATCCAGTGCTGGGGGTGGGTGGCAGCACGGGGTGGAATGGGTATGTCTACGCGAACGGCAATCCGGCAAACCTTGTTGATCCAGCAGGGACATGCGTTGATCCCCTGTCGTTCCTCGTGTGTGCGGTTGTGGGCGGTGCCGCCTTTGTAAACGATGTGCGCGGGCAGGTGAGTTTCCCAACGGGTGAAGGGATAGGGGCAGTACCGAGGGGAGGGGACAAACACCTGAACCGTCGTGAACGATAATCCCTCTCCCTACGCCATCGAAGGCGTGTTGGTGTACCTTCATTCAATCATTTACGGCTCTGTTGCATACTTCATCCGTGATACAATCATTTTGCATGAGGGTAGGTTCGTAGAGGAAGAGGTTCTCGTGATGGTAGATGCGACCATTACTGAAGTGATCCCAATTCATACTGACAAAGACGGCAGAATGCGCGTCAGCGGCACCCGGGTGCTGCTCGATTTAATCGTTGAGGCTTACCGTCGCGGCGAAACCCCCGAACATATCGTGCAAATGTATACCACGCTCACACTGGATCAGGTTTATCTCGCCATCGGCTACTATCTGCGCCATCGTCAAACCGTAGATGAGTATATCCGTCGCATGGACGAAGAAGCTGAACGGCTGCGGCGTGAATGGGAAGCCGAGCATCCGCCGAAAGTCACCCAAGCGGAACTGGCAGCGCGCCTGCAAGCCAAACGAGACAGCACCGGATGAGATTCCTCGCGGACGAAAACTTCAACAACGATATTCTACGCGGAGTCTGGCGGCGTATCGCTAACGCCAGCTTCACTCGCGTGCAGGATACCGAGATCGCCGGGGCGGATGATCCCCGTGTGCTGGAATATGCTGCCGAACAGGGTTATATCGTCCTCTCGCACGATGTCAACACCATGCGCGGCTATTTTTATGATCGCGTCAAAGCAGGGCTCCCCGTGCCGGGTCTGTTCCTTATCCACAAGCAAACATCCATTGGCGAAGTGATCAACATACTCGAACTCATCATCGTCGCCAGTGATGAGTCCGAATGGTTGGGGCAAGTTACCTACCTGCCGTAAGCGAACCCTTCAGCGTCCCCAATCGCGTGATAGCCTCCCCTAGATCGTGCCCTTCTCAAGCACCTCACTTCCGCCCTTCATACCTCCGCACCAAGCGATTCACCCGGCGCACGGAGATGCCAAATTCCTGCGCCAAATCAACGGCACGCTCACCTGCAAGGAACCGCTGCACGATTTCCAGGTTGCGACTTTGCTTTTCGGGGATCAGGCTGCTTGCTGGTTTTTGGGAAAGGGGTCGATTCTGGTAAAACGCGGCCAGAACCCGCTCCACGATACGGAACAGGGAGTCACGTGATAGGGTCTCGTAGCCCTCCGGGTGCATATCACGTGAGCATAACCCGGAAATGGTCATTCCGGTCTCCGCCATTCACCACCCTGTAGTACAATCGATAGTTCTGGGGCAAACAGGTTATTTGACGCCCTGAACCATCGCGTTGAACCTTCGCACCAGTACCTCGTACTGTGTTGCTCCCAGATCAGACTAATCCTGCCCCGTTGTTTACCCTACAGCTACGGTAACCGCCTCACTTTCCTCCTACGTCTCCTGTGGCTACCTGTTTATCAGGGTGTCTCGCTGGCATAATAGAGGGGAAATGGAACCCAAGGAAACCATCATGACAGGAAACAACCTTGCAGTGCCAGACGATTGCCGACCGCTATTTGCACTCATGAACCAGGTGCGTGCCCTCGCACCTTGGAAGTGGATGGAAGAAACTGACCTTTTTGGGGTCCAGCATCCCACGACCGGTGAGATTGCGTTTGTGAGTATCATGGGAATGGCAGGTGAGCATTATGCCATCTCTGCCTATCAGGGTGCACACGGCTTGTATGGCTTCCAGCACATGCAGGATATGGGACCCTATGTGCAACCGCAGGATCTACTCAATACCCCTCAGCTTCAAGCATCATTCGAGGATCGGGAGATGCTGGACAAGCACGACCTGCACCTCATCAAATCCTTGGGGTTGAAGTATCGGGGGCGGCAGGTGTGGCCGCAGTTTCGCAGCTACCGCCCCGGTTATGTCCCTTGGTACCTCGAGAGCAGTGAAGCCCAATTCCTCCACTATATTCTGGAGCAGGTAACGGTCGTTGCGCCGAGGGTTCAGCAGCAACCCAAGATCCTCGACCCGTACAACGACCATCACTATCTGGTGCGAGTGCCGCAGCGCAACGGTGAAACCCTGCACTGGGAAGATCAAATCCTGCCCGTTGAGAAGCCCGCACCATTACGGTTGGTGATTGAGGTTGACCCGGCGTTGCTTGAGGCAGTTAAGCGACTGCCACGGGAGAAGTACACCGTGGAAGCCGATGTATTCATGTTGCCTACCGCCATTGGCGAGCACGGGCAACGCCCCTATTTCCCCTATATGCTCATGGCACTCGACGCCACACATGACCAAATTCTCGGTTTTGATCTCCTTTCACCGATTCCGTCTTTAGAGAAAATGTGGGGACAGGTTGGGCTGACCGCGTTGAAACAACTGGTCAACAGTGGGGCGATGCCGACCGAAATTCGGGTGCGGGACAGTCTCCTCTATGGGATGCTGATGCCGTTTGTGAAGGAACTCAAACTGAAGGTGAAACAAGTCAAAGGGCTGCCCATGTTAGACCGCGCCCGCGTAGAGCTAGATGGGTTTATGCATCGGCGCTGAGTGCTCACACAGCCATCAGGGGTCAGTCATAATGCAAACTACACTAATGGACAGTCGATGGAAATGTTTCTGGACAAAGGATCCTGCAGAACCAGACGCTGTCCTCGCACTGCTCAGCACCGCTTGACTCTCGAATTCGGCTGTGTGGGTCGTGTGCTCAGGTGATAGTCCCCCTGAACAGGAGTAGGCAATGGACGTTCTTGAAGGAATTGTCGAGCGGATTACATTTTACAGCGCTGAAACAGGCTATACGGTGCTTCGGATCAAGCCGCAGCGGGTCAATCAGGGACTGCTTGGCAAGGATGGTTTGGCAACGGTCGTGGGAACGCTACCCGAGATTCAGCCCGGCGAGTCGGTGCGGTTATCTGGACAATGGGCAAGTCACAAAGAATACGGCAGTCAGTTCCGCGCAGTCTCGGTCGAGCAAATTGCGCCCGCGACCGTAGAAGGGCTCAAGCGGTATCTGGGCAGCGGACTTATCAAAGGGGTAGGACCGGTTACGGCCAGACGCATCGTAGAGCGGTTCGGGCTTGAGACGTTAGCATTGTTGGATACGACCCCCGAGCGGTTGCTCGAAGTTCTAGGGGTAGGCAAGCATCGAACGATGCTTATCAGTCGTGCTTGGGTTGAACAAAAACAGATCAAGAAAGTGATGCTTTTCCTGCAAAGTCATCGTGTCAATACGACACTCGCCGTTCGTATCTACAAAATGTATGGTGATGCCGCCATTGAGCAAGTCCAAGAAAACCCGTATCGGCTGGCGCAGGATATTTACGGGATCGGATTCAAAACGGCTGACCAGATTGCGCTGAGGATGGGGGTGCCCTTCACTTCACCCCATCGCATTGCGGCGGGCGTGATCCACGCCTTGAATGCATTAAGCGAGGAAGGTCATACCTACGCGCCGCGTGCGGAACTGGTCTCGAAAACGGCAACCCTGCTTGAGGTTTCGGTTGAGGATTGTGAACAGGCGCTTGAAACCCTGCGCCTCAGTGAACAGGTAAGGGTCGAGATGCTGCCCCAAGCATCTGATGAGACTGAGGTTGAAGTGGTTTACTTGCCTGCATTCTGGCATAGTGAACGCGGCATCGCTGGGCGCTTGAAGGCAATGCTGCGCTCGCCCCAATCACGACTTGCGGGTAAAACCGGAATGACGGTCGCAGCGCATCATCTGACCGAGCAGCAGCAAAATTCCGTCACTGCTGCCTTATCGAGCAAAATCAGCATCTTGACGGGCGGACCCGGCACTGGCAAAACCACAACGCTCAAAGCTGTGATTGATGCTTTGGACGCACGCGCTGCTACTTACGCGCTGGCGTCTCCAACGGGACGAGCTGCCAAACGGCTGTCTGAGGCGACAGGCAAAGAATCATCCACCATTCATCGTCTCCTGGGCTTCAAGCCACCCCTGGGGTTCGTTCATGATGAGGCTAATCCACTTGATGTTGATATGCTGATTATCGACGAAGCCTCAATGCTGGACCTGATCCTGTTTTACAACATCCTAAAAGCGCTTACGCCAGACACACACCTGCTCCTGGTTGGCGATGTGGACCAACTTCCAAGCGTTGGAGCGGGTGACGTATTACGTGACCTGATCCGCAGTGAGCAGTTCCCGGTCACGCGCCTGGTCTCCATTTTCCGACAGGCGGAAGGCAGCCTCATCATCCAAAACGCGCACCGGGTCAATCAGGGCAAAATGCCTGATTTGACCAACAGCGAGCAGGATTTTTTCTTGTTCTCGGTTGAAGAACCAGAGGCGGCGGCAGATCTGCTGGTTGAGGTGATCCAGGAGCGCATTCCCCGGCGTTTCGATTTAGACCCCATCAACGATGTTCAGGTTCTCTCTCCGATGCACC
>JACSRJ010000267.1 GCA_014879835.1 Anaerolinea sp. | reverse complement strand
CCCTTTCGATAAATAGAGGGCAAATAGGTTCAATCTGCATCAATCCCACCCTTTTCAAACGGTCTCTCAGTCCCATCTGCACGAAGGGCTGAGGGACTGTTTTAAGAGCAGTACTCCCCACAAACTCTCTGATCCGGGATGCGTCCTAAGTTTTGCCTTTATCAGATTTCTGCTACACTAATCGTACCTTCAACCAACTAACCAGAACTTGAACTGCTCATGAGCCGAATGCGCATCTCTGATCGTCGGACCATCTTGGTGCTTGTGGCTGCCCTTGCGTTGATGACTCTGCTGCCGGCATGTTCTACTGGCAGCAGAGTCATCACCATCGGGATCGTGAACTTTGCCCCCGTCCTAGAGCCTGTAATTCAAGGGTTTAAGGAGGGAATGTCATCATTGGGTTGGGCGGAAGGGGTGAACATCCGCTACCTGTATGATGGGCCAGTGGGGAAGTTAGAGGATATTGAACCCAATATCCAAAAATATCTAGACCTCAATGTAGACCTTCTGTTGGCCGTCAGTACCCCAGTGGCTCAGCGTGCTCAGAAGCTTACGGCGGGCACCCAGAAGTTGGTGGTTTTTGTGAGTGTCCTTGATCCCATTGGGGCAGCGCTGGTGACGGATAAAGAGATTCGCCAGCGGACCACCAATTACACCGGGATTCGCCATGGGCTGAACGAAGCTAAACGCCTAGAGTGGTTTGTGCGGGTAGTGCCCGGACTCAAAAAGATCTATGCGCCTTTTAACCCCGATGACCGGGCCGCGGTGCTGAATCTTCAAGTGGTGAACGAAGCGGCCGCCAAATTGGGAGTGCAGATCGAATCGCGTCCGGTTAAAAATACGGATGAGATCATCAAGGCCATTGATGAGATTCCTGCTGATGTTGATGGACTACTGCTTCTGGCCGACAATCTGGTAGCCTCGCAGCTTAATTACTTCGTGGATGCCTCTCTCAAGCGCCGCCTGCCACTGGCCGTGCCCAACGGGCCGCAGGTTGATGCGGGCGCTCTTTTGGCCTTTGGGTTCGACTTCGTGGCCATCGGAAAACAATCCGCACGCCTCGTCGATCAGGTGCTCAAAGGGGTTTATCCGGGAGATCTGCCCATCGAAACGGCGGAGTTTTTCCTGACCTTAAACCAATGGACTGCCAACCAGATCGGGCTGCCGCTTGCTGATAGCGCACTGCGTCAGGCAGATCATGTGGTCTATAAGATGCCGGCCCGGCTGGTTACTCCAACCGCCGCGCCCAGCGCTACCCCAGAAGCGACCACAGCGCCAACCGTGCCGCCTACAACCCGGCCAACCGAGGTGCCGTCAGCCGTACCCCCAACGCCGAATCCGACACCCGCGCCGACTGAAGCAGCCAAACCGACACAAGCCAGAACATTCTAAAAAAGCACCGGAAGTCGCCCGCTGTGAGCGACCAGTGAAGGGGTGAAACTTGCGAAACAGCATCCGTAGAAAACTAACCGTCGCATTTGTCATCGTGGCCACAGGGCCTCTGCTGCTCGTGGGAATCGCGGCCTCGATTCGGAGTTTCAGCGTCCTCCTTCAGCAGGCGCATTTGTTTGAGAGCACCGTAGCGCGCCGTGTATCCACCGAAGTCAACGGCTTTATCACCCGCATGGTCGGGGAACTTCAGACAGTGGCCAAGGCCGTGCCCGGTAATCCCCCCCAACGCAAATCCGATCTGTTGGCGTTTTTGCCCTCTTATCCAGAGACCTTTCAGGACTTGATCCTGACCGATCAGGATGGTATCAGAGAAGTGCGTATCTCTCGTTTGGAGGTGGTTTCGCCCACTGAATTTGAGAGTTGGGCCCAGACGGACGCCTTCAAAGTGCCCAAGACCACCGGCAAAATGTACTATGGCCCGGTGGAGATCGATCAGGTCTATGGTGAGCCTTCCATGATCATTTCCATGCCCGTGATGAACGTGCGCACTGGCACAGTTGATCAGGTTTTAATTGCAAGGGTGCGCTTTAAGCCCATCTGGGACTTGTTGGGCAATATCAATCTTAGCAGTGGTGAGAGTGTCTTTATCCTCGACTCCCAAAAGAATGTGATCGCTCACCGTAACCCTTCGGTGGTGTTGGTAGGGCGCACCTTCACCTTACCTGCCGCTGGTCAGGTGGGCACAGGCTTAGACAGCCCTACCGTTGTGGTCGCCTCCGACAGCCTTCAGTACGGCGATCAGACCTTCACGGTTGTGGCGGAGCGAAACCTCGTGAATGCCCTTGAACTGGCCATTCAGACTGTGATCTTGATTGGGGCCCTGTTACTGGTGGCGTTCATCCTCGCCACCGTCACAGGATATTTGCTGGCGCGCCAGATCGTGCGTCCTGTTCAGGCTTTGGCAAGGGTGGCACAGGACTTGAGCGAACAGAGCGAGTCCTTTGATCCCCAAAAGATTTCGATGGTGGCCTCTCGTACCGACGAGTTGGGACAGTTGGCGCAGGTATTCCAGAACATGGGTAAACAAGTCGCCACCCGTGAAGCCACCCTAAAGAAACAGGTGATGGAACTGAAGATCGAGATCGACGAATCCAAAAAGCAGTCCAGTATCAAAGAGATCGTTGATACTGAGTACTTCCGGGAGTTGGAGACCAAAGCGTCCAACTTCCGTCAGGCGCGGCGGGCGCGGGTGGCCAGCGTCAATCTCAACTCAGACGGCGAATCAGCAGCGGATTCGCCTGCAAATAAAACGGAGTAGTTGATCGCCGCTCAAAAACATATACACCTAACAAAAAGTGAGGCATCCCGATGATCCATTTACATATCGAACACGGCGTGGGCAATTATGATGCTTGGAAAGCCGCCTTTGACAATGATCCTGCGGGTCGGCAGAAATCAGGTGTGCGCCGCTATCGGATACTGCGACCAGTTGATAACCCCAGCACCGTGATTATCGATCTCGAGTTTGACCGTCTTGATCAGGCGGAGGCGCTTCTTGCTGCGATGCAGCAGGTATGGAAAGGGATCGGCGGGATGTTTGTGAATCCGCCCCAATGGCAAATTGCAGAAATTATGGAAACAAGGGAATACTAAAGAGATCTAGGGGAGTGTGGAGTTACACCTCCACAAAATTCATTTCCCTAGGGGCAGTCGCACAGGGTTGCCCAGTCTTTGATCCCACGCGGCGGGCGCTCATGTGGGGTTGCCCTTACGTGGGATTTTCGTAAGGGCGAGACCTACCTCCGGGGATAAGGGCAACGGTGCAACACCTATTTCGGGTTAACTGCATGAGCCGTTACGATCCCGTGATTGGCTGCCCATGTGCTCAGGTCGTGTCGATTGATGGCGGCCGCCATCAAATCAGGGAAACGATCTGGGGTACAAGCAAAGGCTGGCACCCCCATATCCGCAAAGATCGCAGCCACATTTTGATCAAAGCGCGGTGACCCCTCATCATTCAGGGCGAGTAGGGTGATGACTTGCACCCGCTGCCCCACAAGGGAACGTACCCGCCGGATCATCATCTCTGAGTCGCCCCCTTCAAAAAGGTCACTGATCAAAACCAAAATGGTCTCCTGTGGACGTGTGATCAGGGTTTGGCAGTAGGCAAGGGCCCGGTTGATGTCTGTGCCCCCGCCCAACTGCGTCCCAAAAAGCAGATCGACAGGATCACTCAGGGACTGAGTCAGATCAACCACAGCGGTATCAAAGACCACCAAATAGGTACGCAGGGCCGCAATCGAGGCCATCACAGCTCCAAAGATGCTTGCATAAACCACCGAGGCGGACATTGAACCACTTTGATCGATGCACAAGATCACATCTCGCAGGGCGTTTTTGCGATGTCCATACCCGATCCGTTTTTCGGGCACGATGGTCTGGTATTCAGGCTGATAGTGCTTCAGATTGGTCAAGATAGTGCGTGTCCAGTCCATCTCGTTGTAACGGGGACGGCGGTTGCGCACCGAACGGTTGATCGCTCCAGAAATCGCCTGCCGCATTGGGGTGGCCAGTTTTTTCTCCAGTTCTTCAACCACTTTTTGCACCACCTGACGAGCTGTCGAACGGGTTTCCGCAGGCATCACCTCATTGAGCGAGAGCAGGGTGGCCACCAGATGCACATCGGGTTCGGTGTTGAGAAGCATCTCCGGTTCCATCAAAAGCTGCTGCAAGTTCAGCCGATCAATGGCATCCCGTTGCAGCAGTTTGACCACTTCGACCGGGAAATATTGGCGAATGTCACCCAACCAACGGGCCACATTGGGGGCGGAATCGCCCAGACCACCCTGTCCCTCATTTTGCCCATAAACACTTTCAAGGACACTGTCCATCCCCATATCTTCAGGATCAATAAGGGTGTACTGGATGCCATCGCCCCCACCACCGCCCAAAATCAACCGCCAGCGGCGCAGTTCTTCCTCAGTGGGTTCACCATTCCACCTTTGGATATTGGACTCATCGCTCATAGTTGAATGCCTTCCTGCCATGGTCGAGCGCGGCTGCTGGAACGCATCAGATCCGTACATAACCGTCCCAGCTCAAGGGCCTGTGAATGAAACTGCTCAAAGGTGGTGTCATCAATCAGTTTAGCGTCCAGTGCCACATACAGCAGTGAGCGTAGTTCGGCGCAGTTTGCCCGCGCAAAAACGGCATACTGGGGGAAGTCCCCATTACCGCGCTCAAAACCCTCCGCAAGGGAGGACATGACTGTTACAGCCACACTCTTGATCTGCTGGAACAACCCTTCCGTTCCCTGAAGGTGTTGATACAATCCCTGAGTGAGCGCCCGCGCTTTCTGCCATGCGCTCAGGTCTTCAAAACGTCCGATCTGTGCCAGATTCAGTTGATCCCGCATATGGTTCCCCTTAACCTTCGATTCCCAGTAATAATGCCAAAACCGCTAAGGTCTTTTCGCCCCGTGTGCTGTCGATGATCACCGGCTCATCGGGGTCAGTGCGGCCCCCGGCCCGCAGGCGTTCGCCCAGTTTGCGCCGTTCCGCAGCGCTAAAGGTGGTGAAGGCCCGTCGCAGCACGGGCAGTACGGACTTAAACATCGCTGGTTTGACCTCCCGCACCCAAAGGCGCAGCACTCCCCACAACACCTCATCATGAAGCAGCAGCACAGCCCCGCCCCGAAGGTAACCTTCGAGCCAACTGGCCGCGTATTCAGGGGTGCTGCTCTGGCTAAGCGCCTTTGAAGCCTCACGCCGCAGGTCGTCTACCCCGATGACCCCAGCCTCAAAGAGCAGCCGCACCATGCGTCCGGTGAGCAGAGCCGGGGCATTGGACCTACCGATAATCTCATGCAGCGCTTTGAGCCATTGATCACACAGATCGGTCTCACCCCAGTTTAAGAGGGCCACATGCATCTGGTTGATCCGTGTCAGCATCTCATTTTGAGGCTCTTGGGCCAACCATAGATTCATGTTGGGCAGCATCACGCAAACCCGCAGCACCAGCTCACGCAGGATGCGGATCAGCAGCGCAGAGTCAGTGTTGCGCACATTGCCATAACGCGCCAGTTTGACCAGTGAAGGGATGGCATCCATGATCACATTCACATCGCTGGTGAGCGCTGCCCGTGCCTGAAGTTGGGACATCAGGGGATCGATCAATGCCGGTAGGTCAGCCAACAGGGTCAATTCGATCAGCCGGGTCAGTTTGGGGAGTTCGGTGGTGCGGACGATCAAAGCGATTACATAGGCAGTGGCGGCTTCCTGTACTGTGTGCCCCCATGCGCTCATCTCGATAATCCGAACTGCAAACTCCGGCCGCCATTCGAGCGTCCACTTTTCAAGCGAGGTGCCGGTTTTGTCGGTCTCGACTTCCTCTGCAGGACGTCCCAAACCGCCCTGAATGCGGCGTAACAGTGAGGACCCCGGTGTGGACTGCCCCAAAGCGGGCTGCCCCCGCGAGGCGAACGGATTGCGGGGATTAAAACTAAGCGCTCCCCATGGTATCTCTATCAGGCGCAGGCGATGGAGCAGGATGCTTCGGTTCAGATCGCGCTCCTCACGCAGATCAAGGGTCATGTCTTTACGAGTGGGTTCGGCGGGCATCTCCAAAACTGTCTGAGTGCGCTCCAGATCACGTTGGAGGGGCACAGTCGGGGCGTGATTGGGGATACGCCCCATACGCTCGCCGATCATCAGCTTACGATAAATCATCCGGAGTGGTTCTGGGTTGCCAAAACACAGGGTTGCCAGAATCGCTTCGTTCAGCTCTGGCAGACCGGGTAAGGGGCGATCTCGTAAGGCCGCAAGGGCCTCCGAAAGCCGAACTGCATCAATGATCTGGGCAGGGCTGGCGTCTAGGTCTTGTTCCCGAAGCAACCGCGCTACCTGCGTGATCCAACCAGTGGCTACATCCTCTTTGGTGGTCCACAAGTGATGATACCACCCGGGGGAGACAATCCCTGCACTGTAACCCGTCAGGCGCGACAATCGCCCATGTGTCCACGGAACCCATACCGCTTGTGTCTCCACACGGGGCAGATTGCTGGTCAAGGCCATATCAGCCCGGACTGAGCCTTTTGGGGATAAGGCGGGTGCGTGCCACGCCCCACAGACAACCGCAATCCGTTTAAACCCTTCCATCTGCGCCGCCCGAATCGAACGACGCATGAAAGCCTCACGGATCAGCCCATATCGATCTGGCTGCTGGGTGGCCGTGCGCCGCAGGGCGGTCATGGCGTGCAGGATGGCCTTAAAAATATCCCCCCCTTGATCGGATCGGCGCCGTTGTTCGACCATGTAATCCCACCAGCGCTCTCCGTCGCTGAATCCAGCCGCACGGGCCAGCCAATAGAGTGGGTCTTGATGGATTTCAGGGGCGTCACTCTGGGAGTCTTCATCCATCCCATGGCCCTCCACGGATGCTTCTGAAGGGGTGGCTCCAAGCGTTGGTGGGGTAGGCGGTTGGGATTGCTTTTCGATCAAGTCAAGGGCGATCCGGTGGCCGATGGGCATATCCATAAAACGCACCACAATGCCCCGTTTCAGCCCAAATTGGAGTGCGTTCCATTCTGGCGAGAACTCCGCAAAAGGGAAATAGCCAGCCCGATCCATATGTTCCGGGGCGTAAACCAGCAAGGCTACCGGCGGCTGAATGGTAGGCGCAGAGGCAATGGGCAGCGCACCATTTCCTTCTGGGGGGCCTTCAACAAGGATCAGGTCAGGGTGAAGCCGCTCCAGCGCTTCCAGCACGCTGCGGGCAGAACCCGGGCCGTGATGTCGAACCCCAAGCACATGAATCCCTGAATCCTTCATGGAGGTTTACCCCATCATCTCTTTGCAGGCGCGATAAAGGTCCGACCAACCGTCACGCTCTTTGACTACGGTCTCCAGATATTCCTGCCAGATGGCTTTATCCTGCACTGGGTCTTTCACAATTGCACCCATGATGCCCGCAGCCAGATCATGCGCCCGAAGGGTGCCATCACCAAAGTGGGCTGCAAGGGAAAGCCCGTGAGTGACCACCGAGATCACTTCGGCGGTGCTGAGAGTCGCGCTGGGTGATTTCAGCTTGGCGCTGCCATCCTGCGTGACTCCACTGCGAAGTTCTCGAAAGACCGTTACCACCCGCTGAATCTCGCGCAGAGCCGGGGCTTCCGCAGGCAGTTCAAGGGCCTGTCCCAAGCTGCTCACCCGCCGCTGAACGATGTCTACTTCTTCCTCTGGGGTGGCCGGGAGGGGCAGCACCACGGTGTTGTAGCGCCGTTTAAGTGCACTTGAAAGTTCATTCACCCCCCGATCCCGGTCGTTGGAAGTGGCGATCACATTAAACCCCTTCACCGCCTGTATCTCGGTGTTTAATTCCGGGATCGGCAGGGTCTTTTCGCTCAGGATCGTGATCAGCGAGTCCTGCACATCGGAGGGAATCCGAGTCATCTCCTCCACCCGGGCGATCTTACCCTCCGACATGGCATACATTAGGGGGCTGGGCACAAGGGCCGCCTGCGAGGGCCCTTCGGCCAGCAGTCGGGCATAGTTCCAGCCGTAGCGAATCTGCTCCTCACTGGTTCCCGCAGTGCCCTGAATGAGTAGGGTCGAATCGCCGGAGATCGCCGCTGCCAGATGCTCTGAGACCCACGTTTTGGCCGTCCCCGGAACCCCAAGCAACAACAGCGCCCGATCTGTCGCCAGAGTCGCAATGGCGATCTCGATCACCCGCCGTGCCCCTATGTACTTGGGGCTGATCTCAAAGCCATTATCCAGCTTCCCACCCAAGAGATAGACTGCCACCGCCCACGGTGAAAGTTTCCAGTTGGGCGGGCGCTGGCGGGTGTCATGTTTGGTCAGTTCGGCCAGTTCGTGGCTAAACTGCTGCTCCGCATGTTCACGCAGTACCGAGAACGCGGGCTTGTTTTCAACAGCCGCAGCTTTTTGGGCAGAGGCACCATTACGAGAGGTGGTGGCGGTACGTTTACTCATAAACCGAGTTCCTTTCGCATTTCACTGCGGAACCGCAGCAGCTCAATAAACATCAATAGCACTTCACTAAAGACCGGGACTATCGTCCGCAGCGGTGAGAGCATGGATTCGATCTGCTCAGCCGCTTCGGGGGCGATGTAAAGCCCGAACCAGCTCCACCAGCTCCATGTGGTGTCGGTGAGCGCCCCACCTGATGCCACCCGTCGCCGTGACCATATCTGGTTGACATTGGTCATGGTCAGGGAAGCCCCGATCTGCTGGCAGATGAACAGGCTGAAATCCCGACTCCATGAATGGGTACAGCACTCAAGCATGATCAACCCCTGACGATCAAAGGCCAGCGGTGCACGTTTGGTAAAGGACTGCTGCAGGAAGGACTCACGTCGTTGGGGCGAAAGGGATGCGATCAACGACCGAACGTCGATTTGGTAACCGCCAAAAACGCCAAAACTGCTGACCGGGTTGATAACCGTATCGAGCAGGGCCTCGATCATGTCCTCATCTTGAAAATAGCGCGCCGCAGTCTGCCAACCACCAATGAGCGAAGGCCCCGCGTTGCCTGCTTTTGCCGCTTCGATCAGATCAGGGAAGTTAAGGTCAAACTTGCGCCGCCAGTATTCTGGGGGCACAAAAGCGACCATATAGCGCAGCCATTGGTGCTTTTCACTCGTTCGATCTGAGGGGATACGGGAGGGTATAGCTCGCACCCCATCACGCTTCATGTTCTGATCAAGGTTTTCGGGCAGTTTCACCATCACCGCCGCACGAGTGGCCGGAGGCGTGTTCGTTGAAGGGCGGAAGGGCGCGCTTGGGGCGCTTCCCGGACGGCTTGAAGCCCATCCCGAAGTTGGGTTGGATGGGCTTGTGTCGCCGATGCGGCCGGAAGCCTGAACGGACTCTGGTTCCTCGCTCGTTTTGCCGGACTCACCCAACGCGGAACGCAGTCCATTGCTCCAGTTGGGGAGCTTCTCTGGTTTCAGTGCCTCGCCAGATGGGGTTGGTCGAGGTGAGGAAGCCGACCCACCAAAACCCCGCACCGGCACTTGTTCGAGGCTCAGGATAGGATCAAGGCGTGCGTGCATCCGGGCCACCAACGCTGAGTTGGGCAGCCTGCCTAACATAGAGGCGGCATTGTACTGGACGCGCTCATCCTTATCATCAAGGGCGCTTTCCAAAAATGGCTCATCACCTATGTTCAGCCCAATTGAGAGCGTATCCAAGAATTCAACGCGCACTTCTGGAGCCTCGTTCGTCCAGACTGCGGTGAGCATCTCAGTCGCTTTTTGAGGATCGAATTTCCGCACCTGCCTCAGATAATGCAACCGCTGGGCTTTGCTGCCAAACTGCCACACACTTTCATCGATCATCCCCAACACATATCCCCAATTGGGGTTGAGTTGGGCTAAGTATTTTCCCCGCTCCCCGATCATCTCCCTGCTCAGCACCCTTTGGACGGGCAAATGTTGAAGCCCAAATTCCAGCACTGCGGGTAAAAACTCCTCTGGCACCCGCCGCTGACACTGTTGCAGCAGTTCCAGCCATTCGGGCAGAATGTTCTGAAACTTGCCCTCCAAGATTTGTTTCAGGCGCTGCACCGCTTCGGGTGCAACTGTGGGGGATTGGTCGGCCGGATGACCGGAGGGTACCACCCAGTCTGTGCCCGGTACACCTCCCCCTGCCGCCCGAAAGATGCTGTTTATGGCCACAATACCTAACAGCAGTTCTGCTTTATTCTGAGGTTGGAACCGACTTATGGCCTGCCCCAAAGGTGTGTTATCCCCTGCGGGCTTCACCTCGCGCCGCCGGGTGCCGATCAGTGCTGTTGTGAACAAATCCTGTGTGTTGGACATTCATCTGCCTCTGGTTTCTACCCCTAAGACCACGAGACGACACGTTCATTTGCCCATGCGGAGAGCGGTAAAAATGCCTTGCCATCCCACTCCCCAAAAATTGTAAAGGAGGCACCGCCGCTGATGGCGATCAAGTCCCAGTTGAACTTCCATCCCCGAACCAAAGGCAGAATAGTGCCCTCACTGCCATCGCGGATCGCCCACAATTTGCCATTCCGGGCGGGCAGGGCCCCAGCCAGAAGCGCTGGGAACCGTTCGAGGAAGGGATTGCGCCCCAATGCTTCGGCGTATTCGTCGAGCATCCGGGTGAACGAATAAGGTTGCATACGCCCAAAGGGGATCAGCCCCATGCCGGGGATAATCTTTTCAATTTCGAGACCGTAAAATGACCCTCGAAGTGGATAGGCGCTGGGGTAAAAAGCCACTTCTCCCTCAAGACTTGCGCCCGGAGTCAGCCCGAACTTTTGATCTTTGGTGCGCCATGCACGGGCAGTGGTCAGGGCTATTCGCCCGCTTTTTTCGCCCCATAACCATGTGCAGTGAAGGTGTACAACGTTTTCATCGAGCCAGTCGGGGATACTGCGGCTGGAAGATTGTTCTCTGGTGGTGTGGTAACCGATGACATGCCAACAGTCCCGTACCCGATATGCCTTGGGGATGGAATCCAACCGTGGGAGGCAGCCCAGTGCAACACGCAGATCCCCCCGCTGGGTAGGATTGAGCTGATCATAATGACCAAACCCTGCAATCATTAGGTAGAGCCGGGCGAGGCGTTCGAGAACGGTCTCAGCCCAGTCCTCACCCGTGTTGATGAGCGCTTGCAATCCACGCACACTCAGCGCCAGTTCGGGCAGATCACTGTCAACCAAGCGCGCCCCGATCTCGTCCCAATAGGCGGCTGGTTGGGGACGGGCTGCGGCTAAGCCACCTTCGATCAAATCGTGCAGCCACAGTCGGAGGGCTTCTAACCCCTTACGAATCCGCTCCATCTGAGAGACAGTGAGATCAAGGGCATCAGAGACAGGTGTATAAGCTCCTGCTCCGCCCCCCTTCATTTGGGTTGTCATAAAACCTCGCCCCGAAATTCACTCACAACATAATTTTTACGAATTTCACATTACGGATACTATTAAGATTCAGCAGCAGCGATGATTTTGGGTTGAAAGTCTGCGATGGGGGAGAAGCGATACGAACGATCTATATTGTTTAATGGTGTTGAAAAAGTTTCAAAAGTCAAGCGAATGATTTCATAAGATCATCTATAAAGTTAGATTTGTCTTAATGCTATATCAATTATCAATTGTCAAAAAACGGCATAAAAAGGCACTGTTAAATGGAATCAGTCTTAGAAACCTTACCTGAGAGCATTAATTTTCTTTGGCGTTTAGGGGCTATCTCAAGCGAGTCCAACATGAACCCACTTCTCAGGGTAGATACCGCGAGCAGGAGGCATGACTGCTGAAGGAAAGCCCATTACCCTTCCCCGGCAAATGCGATTCCCCGTAGGGGCAGAGCATCCCATGCCGCCGGTTGCCTGCTCCCCAAAAAGATGCCCCCCTCAAACGCCCTGCTCCGCCTCGTTCGCCTAAATCAGGTACAATCAGCGCAAATCTCCCACAAAAGGACTGATCACATGGGCAAATACTTAAGCCTGAACGACACCTACTACCGTTACATGCTGGATGTCTCTTTTCGTGACACCGACCTGCTGCGCCGACTGCGGGAGGAAACCGCAACCCTTGAACGGGCGATTTACCAGATTCCGCCTGAACAGGGGGCATTCTTTTCGCTGCTGATCAAAACCATGCGGGCCAAACGAGCGCTGGAGATCGGGGTTTTTACAGGCTACAGCGCACTGGTGGTGGCGCAGTCCCTACCCGACGAGGGCACCTTGATCGCTTGTGATGTAAACACTGAATGGACGGGGATTGCCCGCCGCTACTGGCAAGAAGCGGGGGTAAGTCACAAGATCGATCTGCGCATTGCGCCTGCCTTGCAAACCCTTGACAGCCTGATTCAAACCCCCGTTGAACCTTTTGACTTTGCCTTCATTGACGCTGACAAGATCAACACACAGGCGTATTTTGAGCGCTGTCTCTCGCTGCTGCATCCCGGAGGTCTGATCGCCGTGGACAACGCCTTCATGGATGGACGGGTGATCTATCCAGCCCAATGGGATGAGGGTGTAGCAGCAATGGATCAATTCCTGCGCACTGTCAAGGATGATGAGCGTGTTGAAGTGAGCCTTGTGCCCATTGGTGATGGCGTACTGTTGGCCTCAAAACGGTGATGAGGTGATCTGATGGGCGCTGTCTCTGAACCGATCCAACCTTTGAATCCGCGTTTTCTGACGCCTGCCGCATCCTTGAATCGGGCGCGGATCGTGGCGCTGCCGGGAATCAAGGTGGATGAGGGCATCCTCCACAAAACGGGTTATGAACTCGCCAGTGCTAGGGCGCTGGCGGCGCACTTTCAGACGCAGAAGACCCGGCTCAAGCCTCCTCCCCGTGATGGGATCGGGCAGTCGGTACACAGTTTCATCTTTTTTGATCAGTGTCTTACCTCCTCTGATCCTGAGGTGCGAGAGGCAGCGAGGGAGATCGCCCGTGCCTTTGGACGCGGGCTTGGCTGGCTGCTGGTAATGCTCCGCCGAGGCGATCCCCCCAACCGGGAGAACCGCACCGATTGGGATGATTCCTATTGGGAGCATTGGCGCACCCTTCCCAGTTTGGTGTTGGGGGGAGGGTTGATCCGGGGACACCTTCGGGATCATCTGCTGGAGGACATTCAGGCGGTCTTTAGCGAAACGTCTACCCCCGCCCCCATCCTAAGCCTTGATCCTCACGGGGAATATCTGCCGTTGGTGGGTGCGCTCCGCTGCGCGCCACCCGGTTATGCCCGGATTTTGGGGCTGGATTTTGGGGGCACGCAGGTCAAACGAGCGGTGGGTCAATGCCGTGAGGGAAGGTTACTCGCCCTCAAAACCCATCCCCCCCTCGACTCAGATATATTTGGCACCGCGCTCACCAATCATTTGATGGAACAAACCCTTGAGTGGATGATCAGGGCTATCACCACCTCATGGCACGAGGCCCGCCCTGACTGCCCAGTCATCCCGGTGAGTCTGGCCGCCTACGTTGATCCTCAGGGAAAACCGCTGGATCGACAGGGATCAATGTACGCGATGCTCAATGCCCTGTGTTCCGACCTTCAGCAGGAGCTCACCAAAGCGGTCAGTTATGGGGTGGGGCACATGGTGCAGGTGAAGTTGATCCATGATGGCACTGCATCAGCGACCGTTCATCCCGGCAGCGCAGTGATCACACTGGGAACAGCGTTGGGGGTTGGCTTTGCCCCGGCCGTAGATCAGCCGCTGCCGTTAGCATCGCCACTGGAACGGCTCTGAGGGGCATACCGCGATTCTTGTTCGACCTGATCGATAAATGGGGGAATTGAGGGCATCCGCCTCACAGGATCGACTCCCTCCTTCTCTCTAAGGGAGAAGGAGGGTTGGGGAGGATGAGGGCAACTGATCGCTCACCCAATCACCCTTCCTTTAAACATGTCCTCTCCATAGCTCACGATGTGAGAAAGAAGGGGCAGAGGCACGAACGGTTACTCCACTTTGTTGAAGGTCAGATTGACCAGCACTGGTGCCCACCCATACGCATCAAACTGAAGATTCCCGATCTGTTTGTTGACACCATTCAGGTTGACCGAGTCTCGAATGGGCAGAATCAGCGCCTGATCCATGATCAAGCCCTGCACCGCGCTGTACAGATTCTGGCGATCAATGGGATCAATCGATTCTGCGGCGCGTGTGAGCCAGCCATCCATCTCCCCATTGGAGAACTTGGCCCAGTTGTTGGGTCCACTGGAGAGGTAAAACGAGTTCAAGAGGCTGGCATCCACCCCAAAGTCATTAAAGGCCAGCAGGTGATACTCATTGGTCTGCATGGCCTCACGGAGAGCCGCCAACCCCGGCACCTGTCGCAGTTCCAGATCGACCCCGATCTCACGCCACTGACTCTGAATTTTCTGGGCGATCTGAGGTGCATTGCTCCATGCAGGCACCAGCATGATCAGGGTTAGTTTTGTGCCATTCAGATCAAGGAATTGATCCCCATCACTGTCGGTGTAACCGAGCGCTCCCAAAGCACGTTTTGCGGCTGCGGCATCATGTGTATAGTACTCCTTCACACGCCCGTCGTAAAAAGGTGTGACCGATGACAAGGGCCCATAGGCCGGCGGCGAAAACTGCTGGAAGATCGTGTCTACGATGGCCACACGGTTAGTAGCCACAATCAACGCCCGACGTAGGTTCAGGTTATCGGTAGGGGCGCGGTTGGTGTTAAAAAAGAACTGGAAAGGCATCCCCGGTATGGGCTGAGGCACCAGCGCAAATTGATCAGCACGGGCCAATCCCTGTGCATCGAGGGGTGAAATCTCCCCCATGATCTGGACTGCACCGGTCTCCAGTGCGGGCGCACGGGTTGCGGGGTCAGTGAAGAAGCGGAACTCGATCTCCTCCACGGGTGTGCTGTTACTCAGGTTGTAAAAAGGCGGCCCCCATGTGTAATTGGGGTTGCGGCGTAAGAGCATATAATCGCCGGGGATGTATTCGACCATCTGATAAGGGCCTGTGCCTACCTGATGCAGTTGATAACGATCCCGGTCATATTCCTGAAGCGCCTTGGGGCTGGCAATGCCCAAATAGGTTTGGGCCAGTGCGTCCAGCAGCGCAGCATGAGGGCGCTTGAGGATGATTTGAATGGTTAAGGGATCAACGATCACATACTTGTCGTAAGGGCCCAGCATAAACAGCGCCTTCTGGGATTGGGTCTCTGGCGCAGTGATCCGATCTAGGGTGGCCCCAACGGCGGCCGCATCAAAGGGGGTTCCATCATGGAAGACCACCCCACTTTTAAGCTGGAAGGTATAAACCAAACCATCTGGCGAAACCTGAACATCCTGCGCCAAACCGGGTACAAAACCCTTGCTCTGTGGGTCACGGTATACAAGGGTGTCATAGACCGAACGTAAAGGGATGGTTAGTTCGGACGAGGCGTTGATGTGAGGATCAAAGCCGCTGGGCATGAAGGTGAGGCCATAAACGATGCGATTGGCCGGCTGCGCCGATGCGACTGCGGCGCTTTCGTGTTGGAACAACACCAAGGCACCCAAACCAAACATGCCGCAGGCGAGCATTATCAGCGAGAGGCACGAAAAGACGAGCAAGCGCCCCCGTTGGCGAGTGTTTAACATGATTATCCGGACTCCTTAAACAGGGTCACATCATTAAGATCACCTCGATCAAAGGTGACCACCTTACTCATAATTATACTCTCGCCTTGGCTGAGGGGAATGGGGTAGATCGCCCATATTCTAGGGGGATTTAGTATGAGAGGCTGTCCGAAACATCCAACCCCTGCCCCCGACTTCAGGCTGGGGGGCAACATTAAATCTTGGGTAGGAGATAGCCCCATCTCCACAAAGGAGATGGGATGCAGGGCAGTCTTACGATCCCTTAGCGCCGGAAATCCCCGCGCCGCCGTTGGGATTGCATTCCGGGGCGCTGCGTTGATCCCAACTGTTTGTGCCCACCCGCAGATTTGGAAGGTGCACTTTGGGGTCGCTGATTCCTCCCTCGCGGGGCGAGATCAGTGAGGGGTGGCAGCCCCAGATCGGAAGGGAAGGGGTGATCGATGGATTTAGGAATATGTTTTTGGATCAGGCGCTCAATATCGATTAGATAGGCACGTTCATCCGTGTCACAAAAGGAATATGCGATCCCATCGGCCCCAGCGCGTCCAGTGCGTCCAATACGGTGTACGTAACTTTCAGGCTCATTGGGCAGATCGTAGTTGATCACATGGGTGATGCCATCCACATCAATGCCCCGGGCCGCAATATCGGTTGCGACCAAGACCCGGGTGGTGCCTGCCTTAAAATTGGTAAGGGCCTGTTCACGGGCCGATTGAGACTTGTTGCCATGAATGGCCTCCGCCATCACCGAGACCCGGCGCAGTTTTTCCACCACTTTGTTTGCGCCGTGTTTGGTGCGGGTGAAGACAAGCACCCGCTTCAAGTTGTGATCCAGCAGTAGATGCTCTAACAGTGCCGGTTTGGAAGGTTTCTCCACCAGATAGATCGCCTGTTGAATGGTCTCCACCGTTGAGGAAACAGGCGTTACCGCAACCTTCACCGGGTCGTTCAGGATGCTGTCTGCCAACTGTTGAATGTCTGGGGGCAGGGTCGCTGAAAAGAACAGGGTTTGGCGCGCTTTGGGCAGGCTGGCGATGATCCGACGCACATCATGGATGAAACCCATATCGAGCATCCGATCCGCTTCATCCAGCACCAACACTTCAAGCTGATCAAGGTTCACAAAACCTTGTCCCATCAGATCGAGGAGTCGTCCGGGGGTCGCCACCAGAATTTCCGCGCCGCGGCGCAACCGGTCAATCTGGGGATTCTGGTTAACACCCCCAAAAATCGTCACCTGCCGAAGGGCCGTGAATTGTCCATACGTCTGAAAGCGCTCCCCGATCTGGGAAGCCAGCTCACGGGTGGGGGCAAGCACCAGCACCCGAACCGCCCGTGTTTTGCGAGGCTGGGCCATCAAGTTTTGAAGAATGGGCAGGGCAAAAGCCGCAGTTTTACCCGTCCCGGTTTGGGCACAGCCCAGCAGATCACGCCCTGCAAGAACGTGAGGAATCGCCTGTACCTGAATAGGGCTGGGGGTGGTATAGCCTTCAGCACGGGCAGCGCGCAGCAGCGGCTCTATCAGCCGGAGATCGTCGAAGCTCATCGGTTGTTCCTTAATCAATTTCTACAGTGGGGAATAACCAACACACGCGAAGTGATTCAAGGAAAAAACCCGGTAGCTGAGGCACAAGGCGTGGTACATATCCCATTATGAGAAATTCAGTATATCATGAGAATGGCGCGGTGGCAATATCCCTGAACGGTCGGCATGAAGATTACAAGGACTTCGCCTCAAACACCCCACAAATAGCGCCACCTTCTTGGAAGCCGCTCTAGGGATCAAGCCCATTTTCGAGTTCGATCAGGTCGCTCCAGCTTTCACGCCGACGCACCACACGCCACTGCCCACCTTCTACCAGCACTTCGGGCGGTCGTGGGCGGGCGTTGTAGGTGGATCCCATCACAGCCCCATAAGCGCCCGCGTGCAGTACTGCCAGCACATCGCCTTCGGCCAGTGGGGGCAGCATCGCTCGTTGGTTGAGGACATCAGCACTTTCACAGATGGGTCCAACCACTTGGGTGGCAATGCGAGGGCTGCCCTCCGAAGGAAGCTTCAGCGGCAGCACCCCATGATACGCCCCATAAAGCGCAGGGCGGATCAACTCCGTCATACCCCCATCAGTGACCGCAATCACTTCAACCTCTGATCTGTTCAAGACAGGCTTTAGGTACTGTACCTCAATCAGCAAAACGCCCGCATCCGCGATGAGGTATCGCCCCGGTTCCAACAGCAGTTGAATCGCCAGCCCATTGAGTAGGGGCTGAATCGCCTCGGCGAAGTCCTCCACCGATGGAACTGACTCGCCCGTGTATGAGACTGGAAAGCCGCCTCCCAGATCGAGGGTCTTCAGGTTTGGAAATTCCTCAAAAAGGGGCAAAACTTGCTTGAGGGCTTCAACGATCCGCTGAGGGCTGCCGATCTGACTGCCAATATGGAGATGTACCCCGGCGATCTGAAGGGTTTCGTTAAACTGAGGATCGCGGAGTAGGTTTTGGGCTTCTAACACGGGGATACCAAACTTTGAAGCAGCATGACCCGTGTCGATATAGTGATGGGTGTCGGCGTGAACATCCGGGTTCAGGCGCAGCGCCACCTTCGGGCGGCGCTTGAACGGACGGGACATCTCCGCGACTCGGCGCAGTTCGCCCTGACTTTCAACATTGATCCAGCCCACCCGTGCCTTGAGGGCATACTCCAATTCGGCGTGTGTTTTGCCCACCCCTGCAAAAACGATCTGAGCCGGGTCCGCGCCCGCCCGGATCGCCCGAAAAATCTCTCCACCAGAGACCGCATCCAGCCCTACCCCAGACTCAACCAACGCTCTCACAAGGGCCAAATTGGCGTTGGCTTTAAGACTGTAATGAATATCCGCTTGAGGAAAGGCCATCCGCAGCCGTCGTAAATTTTCGAGGGCACGGTCGAGGTCATACACATAACAAGGGGTGCCCACCTCCGCAGCGATCTGGGCGAGAGGTAGATCACCCACACAAAGCGCCCTGTCTCGGTAGGAAAAACTGCTCATCCGTGTTGATCTACCATCTTGAGAAAACTCCGCACCGAACGGACAAAAGCATCGGGTTGGTCGGTGTGAATAGGATGCCCTGCCTCTTTGATCTCCTGAAACTGGCGGATGACTCCCTCACGGGCAGCATGTCTGATGTACAACCGCCCTGCGCTCGGAGGGTTCAGGGCGTCTTTTTCGCCCAATAACAGAAGCAGTGGGCAGGTGATCTCCGCGGCCCGGCTTAGACTCAGATCACCGCCCGACTCAACCATCGCGGCGAAACCCTCTACCCATGCTCGGTGCCACTGATAAACATTTTGGCCGGGATGTTTTTCCTCCAACCGGGAATCAAACCAACTGGGCATTTTGCTGCGTCGAGCGCGCTCCGCTGCTTCCAACCCAAATGACCCAATCGCCCCCCAAGCGATCACGGAACGGCACAAGTCTGGGCGCATCACCCCCATCATCAAGGCAACCTCTCCCCCATCGCTGAAACCCGCCACATGAATACTGCTCAGGTTCAGGGCATCCACAAAGGCGCTCATCACTCGGGTATCACGACGGTAAAAATCAGGCGGGAAGGTTCGAAACGGGGGCACACTACGCCCATAACCGGGCAGATCGGGCAAAATACAGCGGTAACCAGAAAGCGCTTGGGCCACAGGCAGCAGATCGCACCCAATATCCGTCCAACCGTGCATCAACAGGAGCGGAATGCCTTCACCAACGCATTCATAATATATTGTATAAGTGCCTACTTGGATTATCGGCATACCGTTCCATGATAATTCCATGAGTGTTGATGTTATTGTAACATGGGAGATTTTCAGAGTCGAAAATGCAAGATGCAGAGGATCAAATTTTGGGTCACCTATGTGCCTTCCAAACCGGTCTTGCCCACAACCAGCCTACAGAACTCATCCATAGGTCACCTCCCACGTGACTCTCTGGTTTTTGCCTATCCAATACGAGACTCTGGGTTGAATCAGAACACCCTTGCGCCCCTTACGGCATGGCGGGTATCTCCACCGTCCCCACTAGATAATAGTCCTTGCCATCCTCAAGGCGCAAACGTCCGCCATCCGCCCCATACAGCCCGACACGCACCTCGTAACGCCCTGCCGGGATGCCCACCAGAGGGATTAGCCGTTTGTCCTCAAAAACCTCCCCCGGTTCCCACACATGGGTGGGATACAGGGGCTGTCCATCGCCGATAAGCAGAGGGGTATCACCCCCCACCGGGACAAGATGCAGCAGTACCGTATAGTCTTCGGTCACAGGCGCATCGGTTGACCACAGCGACTGTACCCCTAAAACATCAGCGTTTTGTTCCAGAGCTGTCCCTTGAAGGCGAATCGCCTCACCCAACCGAAGCGCAAGAGGTTGGACGGGGAGCGCAACCAAAGGCGGCTTGACCTTGAGACTCCCGATCACTCCGGAGGCAGTGCGCCCATCGTTGTATTTGACCGTCACCAGCAGGGGGATCATCCCCGGTGCGTAGGGGCGTTCTTTGGGGAAAAGCCAGTGATAGGTGCTGAAGGTTCCTCCCCGCCAGCGGGCGCTGAGCAGATCAAGGGTGCCCGTGGCAAAAGTGAGGTCTGGCGGCTGAATCAAGACCGCTTCAATCTGGTAGGGTGCAAGGATCGCCCCACTTTCCCAATCGAGCCGCACCCGGAAAGGCGATCCGGGCATCAGGCTGGACTGATCCACCGCATACCCGGTCAGGCGCAGCCCTTCACCCGCAGGGAGGGCAGGCCAAAGAGCAGCCCGGCCAGCCCGGTTGCCAGGGCAGCCACAGGCAGGGCGATGAAGAACGACAGCCCGGCGTGGATCACCAGTAGCGCGGAGAAGTAGCCGCCCAGGAGCATAAACCCGGCCTGGCCCAGGGAAATCTGCCCGGTGTAGCCCGTCAGCACATTCAACCCCTGCACGGCCACAATCGTATAGGCGATGCGGTTGGCCGTGCTGATGACGTAGGCGCTGCCCCACTGGGGAATGGTGTAGGCGGCCAGCAACGCCAACACCAGCAGCGCGTAGTGCCAGGGGCGGCGCAGCAGGGCCATATCCTGTTGATAAGTGCGGTCAAAGTCCCCCGCGGGGCGTAGGATGGACAAACGATTCTCCTATTAAGCGGCCAACTCCAGTGTAACCTGCCGTCCGGATCGAGCCGCAAGTGTAATCAACATTTCCAGGCTGAACTTCTCCCACTTCCCCCCCATCAGGTCCGAGACGCGGGATGGGGCAATGCCGAGCCTTTCGGCAGCCTGCATCTGCGTCCACTGATTGGACTGGATATGTTCCCGCAAATCAGCCATTAAATCGGCCCGCATCTGGAGAATGGAAGCCTCGCCCGGTTCAAAACCCAAATCCAGAAATACATTGCCGCTAGATTCAATAATTATCTCTTTCAAAGTGTCACCTCTCAATTTCACGGTAACGACGGCGGGCAAGCTCTATATCTTCCCGTCGCGTCTGTTGCGTCTTCTTCTGAAATGCGTGCAGAACATATACTGCTTCCGCAAACTGCGCCACGTAAAGCACGCGCCACTCGCCCAAAACCCGGATACGAATCTCCCGTACACCCGGAGCCACATTCTGCATCGGCTTCCAGTCAGATGGCTCCTGTCCGCGCTGGACGATACGTAACTCATAACCAGCTTGCCGACGCGCTTCTGCCGGAAAATCCCGGAGATCGTCCAGGCTGGAGCCAATAAAGCGCAGAGGTTTCATTATCCGCCCTCAAACTCACGCTGCTACAGGTCGCAGAACCAGCTTAACTTGGAACGATTCCAAAACCGCGTCCCAAATGAAACGGCTGGCGTTGATAAGCTCTACTCCGATCATTTCCCCCGCTTCGTTCAATTCCACAGTGATATCCGGACTCAACTCAAAACTGGCGTACTCTGGGCCGTCTTGTAGCATCAAATGCAGCACATCTTCTTCCTCAAAATAACGCATTCTGGGATTATCCAAAACGTTACACCCGCTCAATCCGCTTCTGCCCGAACAGCCCCTCCGGGCGCAGGACGAGAACGATCAGCAGCAGCACATAGGGCGCGATTTCGGCGGAGTTGCGCACTTCGATCAGCTTCGACGCCTGTACCAGCGCCTGGATCAGCCCGACAGCCAGCCCACCGATGACCGCGCCGCCCAGGGACTCCAGACCGCCCAGCAGAATGGCCGGGAAGGCGATCAGCAC
>JACSRJ010000262.1 GCA_014879835.1 Anaerolinea sp. | reverse complement strand
AGGCAGGCAGCAGGGCAGCGGGTTGGGGGGCACTGAGAGCACCGAAACGTACCGGGGTACGGTGAAGCTGAAGGTGTACCCGCCTGTGAGGTGGATGGTGGTGTTCACCACCTGCGGCGGGATGAGGATGAGGTACGAACCGCTGGTGCCGGGGCTGCCTGTGGGGGCGTAAGCAAGGGTGATCATCCCGCCGCTGCCATACCACGGCGCGCCGGTGGCGGTCACTCCACTGTAACTGAGCTGCACCAGCCCGGTGCCTTGGGCCAGATACTGCACCCGCACCACACTCCGGGTTACGTCCACGAAGCCATAGTCGAGGTTCGCCCGAAAAACGAAGGGATAGCTGGGCGGGCTGGTGGGGCGTGGGGTGTCGGTCAGACGCGGCGTGGCCGACGGGCACACGTACTGGGGAAGCGCCGTCACCCGCAGATTATCGGGCGTACCGGCACAGGACAGCATCAGACAGATCATTACTGTAAACACACCAGCGCATATACTCTGAGTTCGGTACAAAACGCCACCGCCTTTCAGCGTGATGAGACCCAACATGTTACACTGAGCGTAGGCACACACGAGACCGGATAGGAGCTGCGAAGATGGTAGAATTCCGCCTCATTTTGGTAGATCCCCAACCCTTGCTTTGCCGTGCTTTTGAGAGGGCTTTTGTGCACCTGCCGCGTGTTGAGGTGGTTAATGACTATTTTGAAACGCTGCCTGAGTTCGACTGCATGGTGAGTGCCGCAAACTCGTTCGGACTGATGGATGGCGGGGTTGACGCAGCTATCGTGAGATTCTTTGGAATTCATTTGATGCACCGAGTTCAACATCATATCCTCACTGAGTATCTGGGAGAACAGCCCGTTGGCACATCGTTTATCATTGAGACTGATGACGTAAATCACCCGTTTCTGGCTCATACCCCAACAATGCGGGTGCCAATGGACATTGCTCACACCGACAATGTTTATCTGGCGATGTGGGCCATGTTGCGTGCAGTCCACCACCATAACCAGCGTGTAGATCGCCCGATTCGGACTGTTGCCTGCCCTGGACTGGGCACCCTCACTGGACGAGTCTCCTTTGAAGCAGCGGCACGGCAGATGGCGCTTGCTTATCGTCACTACCTGAATCCTCCACAGAGCTTGGATTGGGTGTTTGCAGATCTGCGTGATAAAGCCGTCCAGTCCAGTATTGTTGATAAGTCCTGACTTGGTATAGGGTGTATTCATGGGATTAAGCCCGGCTGGTTACCCGGCGGCAGCAGCAGTGAGAAGGTTTGTTCGCCCCCCCGACCACCCGCGACATTCCAGAACTTGCCAAAGTACGGCACCACCAAGCGCAGAGGGGTATCGCTGAGCGCTTCTAGGCGCACAAAACCATCCGTGTTGGTGAAGCCCGAAGCGACCACCTGATTGCTGCCCACCGTGACCAGTCGGACCGAAATGCCCTGCACCCCCTCCGCAGGCTCTACCGACTTGTTCCCGTTTTCGTCGTAGGCGACGATTAGCGAGACTGTTATCTGGCGTGGGGGCAGGGCAGTCACGCTTGCCTGCACGGTCGGTGGGGCCGCCACCAGCCGCACTTCAGCCAGCGCGGGCGAGGGGGTGAAAGTCAGGGTGGCGCTTGCGGTGGCAGTGGCTGCGGGTGTGGTGGGCAGTCCCCGATACACTTCGAGGCTGTCTACCGCCACCAGATACCCCGTGCTGGCGGGGTTCTTGCGCCCGGTGTTGAGGATCTCCACCCGGTGCTTGCCCTCGGTCAGCCCAAAAACCTCGGTGGTCAGGAAGGCAGGATAGGGACTGAAGGAGTCAATTTCCGCGGCGAGATGCCCATCGACGTAAATCTGGAAGATGCCGTACAGTGCGTAGGCGACGTACCGCACTCGCAGCCCCGACCCCTCAAAGGCAAAAAACAGCCGCGATTCCCGGTCGGCAGAGTAGGCATACAGTCCCTCCGTAGCCCGTGCCGCCCGGTAACTGAACCAGCGCCCGGTGACGTAGTTCAGGGCAGGGTGGTTCGTTTCGTAACGCCTCCAACCAAGCGCCTGTGTATCCCCTGCGAGGGTCATCTGGCGCGGCGGGAAGGGCACTTCCACCGTGGGCAAAGGGGTGCTGGTCGCTTCGGGCAGCGCGGTGGGCGGTGTCCACAAGACCACCCCGGCATTGACCACCGTCACCTGAAGCACCCGCGTTGCCAGGGTGGGAGTCGGGGTCGCAGTCAAGGTTGAGGTAGGCGTAGACGGGTAACTTGCCGTCGCTGTGGGAGTGGCACTTTCAGGGGGTGACGCTGTGACGGTGGGTGTATCCGACGGTGCCACTGACGGCAGCACTGCCAGAGTGGGCAAAGGGGGCGGATGACGCAGAGAGATAAGCACAAATGCCGCCGCATTCATGCTGATGACCACCACGGCGGCACCGAGGAGCAAGACCTTTTTCATGCCAAACCCTCCCGTCTGACTGGACAGCTACGTTTATCTGTCCCATCCTACTCAGAGGGGAGGGGGAGTCTCTGCGAATTTGGGAACGGAACCTTACCAATTTTGGAGGAGGCATTCCCAATTTTAGGGCAGGCTTCCCTTTCAGGGGAGGATGCCCTCCGCCGTTGCCCGACTGATCAGCCCTTCATTGTTGTCCACCCCAAAACGCCGGCGCAGTTTGGAACGCACCCAGTACACCCGGTTCACCGGTAGTTTGAGGCGTTGTGCCACCCCTCCCACCGAATACCCTTCCGCCAGCAGATGCAGGATGTTGACTGCCTCTGTGTCGAGTTTCCAGCGCTGCCGCCCTTCCATCAGCGCCGCTACTTGGTCGGCACTGGCGGTGGGGGACAAAAACACCTTCCCCTGTCGCACCGTGTGTATCGCCGGGATGAGCAGGTCCGCCACCGCATCCCGTTTGCACAGGTATCCCTGCACGCCCAGCCTGAACAAATCCCGCACCATCACACCGTCTGAGTGCCCGCCCAGAACGATGATCCCGATGGGGGAGACTGTGTCTTGGATCTGTTTGAGCATCGCCACAATGCCCCATTCCGGGTCAATCCGGTCGTCCAGGAGGAGCAGGTCAGGACGGGTGTGGGGCAGTTCCCGGAGTAGATCCGGGAAAGCCTGGTAAACACCCACAATCTCGACCTCATGCCAGTCTTTGAGGATCGCCTCAATGCCTTTTGAGACCAGATCCACATCATCGGCTATCACAATACGCATCGTGCCTCCTCTCTCACCAGGTAGAACGAGTAATCCGTTTTTTGCGGCGTTCAACCCCTTTGCTCGTAAGGGGCTCTGATTGATTCGCCCACGCCCCCACCACCCGCACGGGGCTGTGGGTGGGGCGCTTGAACATCCGCTTGTTCCCCTTTGGGTTCATCCCCTGCCTCCTTACCACTGTGACTTGGCGATCTTCCGTTCTCGACGTTCCCTCGCGCCTGCAGACAGGCTGGGGGCCGCATCCTGCTCTCCCTCGGAGCGCTCGTGGAGAGGAGGGTTCCCGCTGAACCTCGTCAACATCTGCTGCATCGCCTGAATCTCGGCGGTGACCTGCCGGAGGGTGTTTTCCAGCAGAGTCGTTTGCGGTTCCGAGAGGTGCAGTACAGCCCGGAGCCGCCTTTTCACTTCCGACTGCCGTTTACCTTTGGGCAGTGCCTGCCACCAGGCGATCAGGTCGTCATCGACCCCCGGCTGAAGTTTGAGGGTGACCGTCACCCGCTCGTCCATCCTCAGACCTCCAACGCCTGAAGCGCGGTGAACAGGGCATAGCGCAGGTACCCCCGTGCATTGCCGAACTGCGGCTCTGGCAGCACCACCGTCTGGGGATACACCGCCTTGACCACCTCCGCCACCAGCGGCGCGCCACCGCCAGAAAGATAGATCCGGTCCACCGTCGTGCCCGTTTTCCATTTGTCACTCATCAGGCTCAGGACCGCACTGCGCAGCGGTTCGAGAGCACTCTCCACCACTTCGCGGTAATCCATGACTGTCCCCTTGGCCCGGAAACTGCCTGTAAGCAAGGTGCTTTCGACCAGTTTGAGGGGGATTTTTTGGCGGTGTTCCTGCTCCAGAACCGCCGCGATTCGCTCCAAAACGGATGAGACTCCACCCTCAAGGCTGCCGCTCTCCGCACCCACGAACTCGCCGTCGTCATCCAAGGCGAGGTCAACGGTGTAGGTGCCCACATCAACCACCCCAGTGCGTTGATAGGTGTGATGGGGGTTCACCGCGCCAGAGGCAGTGAGGGACTGGGCGTAGATCGTGCCCACCGGTTGCGGCATGACCATTACTTCACCCACATGGGCTACCAGATGGGTGCCGTCGGATCTGACCAGATGGGGCCCGCACAGCGCTTCCTTGAGGGCTGGCGCGTCTCCCATGTGGTCTACGGGCAGCCCCACCGCGAGCCGGAGGTGCACAGCCTCCCCCTCCCGGTACCCCGGCAGCAGTTTGCCCACTGCCGTCTTGAGCATCCGCACCCGGAAGGCATTGCCGAGGGATGCCTCATCGGCGGTGCGTCCCCGCAGGCGCAGCAGCTCTCCCGGGGGGAGCTGCATCAGGGCCAAGTCGCCCACAAACCACGCGCCCGCGTCGTCCTGAAGCTGTTCGCCGGGGTGTCGGGCGGTGATGTCCTCCATCCCGAACTTGAGGGGTCGGGCGTGCCCACACACCGAGGGGAACACCAA
>JACSRJ010000091.1 GCA_014879835.1 Anaerolinea sp. | reverse complement strand
TCCGTCGTCGGCAGCGTCAGATGTGTATAAGAGACAGCTGTGGAACTTCCCACGAAGTCAGAGTCCGAAACCGTGGCGGAAAGCCCAACTGCGGTTGTTCAGCAGCCCACCAATACGCCCGCACCGGTTCGGGCCCGTCCCAGCGCCACCCCTACCATGACCTTAATCGCAGCCTCGCCTACGCCTGCTCCACCCACCCATACCCCGACCCAAGGGCCCACACCAGTGCCCGATCCCGAACGGGGTAAGGCATTATTCAGTGACCATCTGAATGGAGATGAGGCGATCCCAACCTGCCTTTCGTGCCATATGGTTGAACCACTGCCTGAGGCCGAAGCGGCCCTCAAGATCGGGCCAGCGATGATCGCATGGGGGAACGATCAACCTGTTGCAGTACGGGCCCGAAGCCGTGTTGCCAGCCAAGACCCCGCAACCTATTTGCGGAACTCGATCCTGCATCCCAATGAGTACCTTGTACCCAATGTGGAGGGCAGGGCGCCTTACGGAGTGGGCGAGCAGAGTCTGATGTATCAGGAATATGCCAAACTGCTCACCGAAGCCCAAATAAATGATCTGGTCGCTTATCTGCTCACCTTCCGCTGAGCACACCGCGCCTCCCTAAGCCGCTGTGACGCCTGAGACTGCTTCAGTCAGAAGCTGTTTTCAGGCGTCATCGGGGTCAAGGGATTCGGACGTTTTGTTGACACTGCGCAGCAGGGGAATATCTGCTACCAGCCAACTATCACGCTGCCTCCGTTCGACATTGATCTTGACCTCGTCGGGGTTAACCGTGAAGTACTTAGAGATCACAGAGGTGATCTCGTCGCGCATCTTTTCGATCTTTTCGGGTGAAAGATCGGTGCGATCAGTCACCAGCACCATTTGCAGACGCTCTTTAGCAGTGGACCCGCTGCTAGTACGTCGGCGTCCCCACAGACGATCCCAGATGGGCATAATGCCTCCTCAGGCTTTCAGGTTCAGGTTCCACATGATTTGGCTTAGGTACGTCCCCCAAATAAGCGCGTCAAGCGGCGAAACAGCCCCGGTGTGGGGGCGTCTTTGAGTGGGATTTCTTCGCCCATTAGACGACGCGCAATAGTCTTAAATGCGTGTCCTGCACGAGACCCTAAATCGGGCATTCCTCGATTGCCTGCAACCAAAACCGCTTCATCTTCAGGGATGATCCCGATCAAAGGGATGGAGAGCATATCAAAAACATCGTCAGGGGTGAGCATGTCACCCCGTTTGATCATCTCGGCCTTCACCCGGTTAATGATCAGGCGCGCCGGAGGGCGAGGATTCGCCGCCTCCAGCAGACCGATCACCCGATCTGCATCCCGAACGGCTGACACCTCTGGGTTGGTCACGATCAAAACTTCCTGAGCGGGTGCAACCGCATTCCGGAATCCCCGCTCAATACCGGCGGGGCTGTCGATGATGATGTAATCGTAGTGCGGGCTGAGATCATTCACGATGGCGACCATCTGGGTGGGGCTGATAGCGCTCTTGTCACGGTCTTGAGCGGCGGGGATGATCGAGAGGTTCGGGAACTGCTTATGCTTCACAATGGCGTCTTGCAGTTTGCAGCGCCCCTCGACCACATCGACCAGATGGTATTTGATGCGGTTCTCCACCCCTAAGATCAGATCGAGGTTGCGCAGTCCAATATCGGCGTCAATACAGGCAACCCGCTTCTCGAGGCTGACCAGCGCTGCGGAGAGGTTGGCGGTAACAGTAGTTTTGCCCACCCCGCCTTTGCCGCTGGTGACGGTAACGACCTTTGCACCCATGAGTCCCCCTCATTCACCCTGAGGCGCGTGTGCCCCCTTCAGGGATTCCATGATTCGGCGATAATCCGCCCATTCCGTACCAATGCGATCTCTGGACGGGGTTTGCGACGTTTGTCCTCCGGCGAGACCGTAATATATCCGGCGATCCGAAGCTGGGTGGGCGCAAGATCAAGCGCGCACACAAATGCCGTCTCATCCCCTAAGGCTCCGGCATGAACGATCCCCCGAAGCTTCCCCCACACGATCACACTGCCCCCGGCAATAATCTGCGCCCCGGCGTTAACATCCCCAAAAACCGTCACATGACCTTCATAACGCACGGTGCGCCCATTGCGCATCGTTTGATTAACGAACAACCCCGGCGCGCCCTGCATCTCGGAGGATACTTCGGGCGATTCGAGACCGCCCTGACTTGTCACCAAGGCAGTTTCCAAGCCGGCATGGCGGGCGCTTGTTTGGGTGGTGTGGCTGCTGCTGATCACCGCCCAGAGCGTGATCTCCCGTTTATTAAGCAGCAGTCGGAAACTGTCCATCTCGTGGGGCAGTACTGGACGCTCCCCGACATCAAGGGCCACCCGCGCCCCTTTAAAAAATGCTTGTTTTTCATCAATGCGTGCCAGCACCCGCGCTGTGAGTGCCTCCCATTCACCCTCTGCGCTGAGGGTGACTAGAAGTCCTTCGCGGATGCCTTTTATCGCAAATGAATCGTCTCGTGAAACCATTTCCGCTATCCGTATCTTTAGCGATTAGTGTAGAAGGATCGGCGGCATGAGTCAAACCATCAAGCCACCCCCCAAACGAGTGACTGGAAACTGGGTCGAGAATGCGAATGCTTAAAAAAGCAACTTCCACCTAAGCGTGGATCGGCATGGGCGAGTTTATGTTGGCTGCCCATCAAGTCCCAGTTCTTTCGCGTGATCTTGCATGGCCTTTAAAACGAGGGGAACGTGAAACTCCCAAAGATCAACCTTGAGAAGCTGCGCTCCCAGCTCAACATCTTCACGGTTCACCCCGCGGGCAAAGGCTTTGTCACGCCACTTTTTGCGGATTGACTGCACCTCTACATCCCGAACGTTCTTTGAAGGGCGCACCAGTGCCGCCGCCGTGATCAGCCCTGTCAATTCGTCCACCGCAAATAAGGCTTTATCACGCAGCGTCACCCGATCATCCGCCGCAAGCGGGCCATGACTCAAAATGGTGCGGATGTCGGCTTCACTGAGACCACGCTCACGAAGGATAACCGCTCCCTCCATGGGGTGTTGTTCTAGGCTTGGGTGAATCTCCCAGTCAAAATCATGGAGCAGACCAACCAACCCCCAACTATCTTGATCCTCGCCATAGTGCTGTGCATAGGCGCGCATAGCAACTTCAACCGACAGCATGTGCTTGCGCAGACTGTCTGATTTTACAAACTCACACACGATGTCCCACGCTTGCTGGCGATCCATCAACCATCCCTCACTTCACCGGAAGGATAAAGTCATAAGGGAAGTCTGTCAACTTTTGGAGATTTCCCTGTTGATCAACATAAACTGCATCTTCAACCCGAACCCCCCATCCCTGATCGGGATAATACAAACCCGGCTCAATGGTGATCACGTTGCCTGCCTGAACCACACTCTTGGAGCGTTCGTTGATGCCGGGGGCCTCATGCACATTCAGACCGATCCCATGCCCTAAACTGTGAACGTACCCTTCGAGGGTTCCGGGGTGTGAACGCTGGGTTTTGTGGCCAAGGTCCTCAAAGAAGTCGAGGGTCATAAGCTGGTAGCGGCTGTAGGGTTCCCCCACTTTGATGGCATCGCAGGACAGCTTGAAGATTTCAAAAACCTGATCGTACCCATGCTGTTCTTTTTCTGGGGCGAAGCCAAGACACCATGTGCGGGTCATATCGTGGAAGTAACCGTTATCCGCGCCTCTGGGGAAATAATCAAAGACGATGGTCTTGCCCAGTTGCAGCGCTTCCTGATCTTCCCCGTGACTGTGGGGCACGCCTGCATCCCGCCCCTGAGCGAAGATCGGCCCGTCGGGGTTATCTAGGTTCAGATCGGCTTCTTGAATACGGATGAAGCGCTTCACGCCGCCAATAGTCAGGGTTTCACCAGCCTCATTCACAAGGGTGCTGCCGACTTCGCGTCCGGTGGCCCGATGCCCCGCGATGAAATCCCATGTGCGGCGCACCACTTCGCAGGCGCGGCGGGCTGTATCCTTAAGGGCGGCTAGTTCTTGGTCGTCTTTGGTTTCGTAGGCTTGGGACAGCAAGCGGGAAGCATCACCGCCTAAGACCACTTCTATGCCCAGATCGCTGTTTTGCAGGTCGATCAAATTGCGAGCAGCAGTATTAACATCAGCGATCCCATAAAAGGCAACTCGTCCTTTGATCTCCAGCTTGCGAAAGAAGCTAAAAAACATCTCCCGGCGCAGTTCATCAGGCTTTTCGCCCAATTTGCTCACCAGTGAGGCCCACTCAAAGTCGAAATAGGTCTTGACCGTCAGGCCACTTTTAGCGGCCTCATCGATTTCCATCCCACCCACCACATAAACCGGAGTCTCGCCCCGTTTTTTGAAGATTTGGCCAGCAGCTTTGGCGCGGTTGGAGAGGTAGTCACGCACTGGATTCGGGGATTCATCACCCAATACCACCAGCGCATCAAAATTGTATTGGTCCATCAAACGGTCAAGATCAGCTTTCATGATGATTCCTTTGGTTCACCCAAGAAATTAGGAGTAAAGTTCTGCCCAAAATACTTTAGAGCATGATTGTAACCCGCCTAAGGGGTCTTGACCAAAGCCCTAACGGGACGTCAGAAGGAGGGGTTTCGTAGGGGCGACCCCACATGGGCGCCCGGCGGGTGCAGGTAAACGACCGGGCAGCCACACGGGGCTGCCCCTACAAGGC
>JACSRJ010000087.1 GCA_014879835.1 Anaerolinea sp. | reverse complement strand
TGGACGGGCGTGCTGCCCTGCCCGATCCAGATGCCGTACTCGTGCGAATCCCGGTCACGTTCCCATGTGAACGACGGATTGGACTGGTTGATGGTGCCCTGTGGCCCCAGTTGAACCACCACAGATGGGGTCACCGTCACATGGAAGCCGTTGCCGTTCCATGGCCCGCCACCGCCGAGGCTGTAACCGCCCACCCACCACGTGTAGTAGTCGGAGGACAGATCAAGGGCTGGGGTGTAGGAGCAGGTGGTCACATTGCAGTAGGTGGATGCTTGGATGTAAGCAAGGTGTAGGGTGGTGCCTCCCTGCCCGATCCAGATACCGTACTCCTTCGAGTCCCGATCCCGATCCCATGTGAAGGTGGGGGTGCGTCCGTTGTAAGCGCCAATGGGCGCGGTCTGGGTGAGCAGACCGGGCACGACGGTTACATGGAAGCCCGTACCTGTCCAATTACCGCCACCGCCGAGGCTGTAACCACCGATCCACCACACATAGTAGTCGGAGTCCAGATCAAGGGCTGGAGTGTAACTGCACGTGGTGCTGTTGCAGTAAGTCGAGGCCTGAATGTAGGCGAGGTGGAGCGTTGTGCTGCCTTGCCCGATCCAGATGCCGTACTCATGCGAGTCCCGCTCCCGGTTCCACGTGAAGGTTGGTGAGCGTCCGTTGTAGCCGCCAATGGGCGCAGTCTGGGTGACCAGACCGGGCAGGATGGTCATGGCGAAGCCCTGACCGCTCCACGGCCCGTTGCCGCTGCCATTGACCCCACGCACCCACCACGAGTAGTAGTCGGAGTCCAGATCAAGGGCCGGGGTGATCGAGCAGGTCGAAGCCCCGCACACTGCCCCTGAAGCGTAGTTTTGGTTATGGATCACAGTCACATCATTGCGCACGATTTGAATATCGTAGGAGAGGCTGTTGGCGTCCTTTTGCCATGTGAAGGTGGGCGTGCGCAAGGTGATGTTCCCGCTGGGGCTGACCTGCACAATGGTGCCGGGTTGGGCTGATGCAGCCGGGATGGTGCCGTTCAAATCCAGCATGGTAGTGGTGGTCGGAACGGTTCCCCCATATTTGGCGATCATCACATAGTAAGTGGTGCCAGAGGTGGCGCTGAAACTTACCGACGATTGCAGGTTACTGGGGGTATCGTCGTTACAGACCACCTGAGTCAAACTACCCACAGTACCGGTGTAAACGGCCAACACCGTGTCATAAGCACTGCCAAGGGTATCCAGACTGGCGGTGCCCGATGAACCGGGGGTGAACCGATACCATACGGTGCTGTTGTAGTTGGTGGGGGTGGAGAGACAGCTGATACCCGGATCATTAGCGCTCTTGGTCGAGAGATAAATGTCTTGGGTGTAATCAACCGCAGGGCCGGGCATCACAATGGCCCCTGCAAAGAGGTCATTGACGGGCACAGCCGGCGGCGCACCCAAATAGAAGTACATCCGAAGGGTGGTGGAGGCGGAGACCGCACTGCCCTTTTTAGCGATGGCGATGTAGTAGGTGGTGCTGGCGGCCATGTTGATGGTCACACGGCCATCATCGCCCGTTGTATCGTCATTGCAGGCAACTTCTGTCAAGCTGCCTTCCGTACCCGTGTAAACCCCTACGATACTATCGAAGGCGCTGCCTGCCATATCGATGGTTGCGGTGCGGGCACTTGCGCCGTTGGTGTATTTATACCATACGGTGTTCGCCTTCGTACCACCGCACATGGCCGGATCGCTTGCGCTGGTGGTCGAGTTCAGGATTTCCTGCGTGTAGCCAGCAGGCACATTGGGGATGGTCTCAGCATTGGCAAAAAGGTCATTGTTGGGCACATAGACCCCACCATTGGCAGCCATGACCGCCCGGAAAGCATTCACACGTCCTGCACCCAACTCGTTGTCGAAACCGGGCGCGCTGGCCGCATTCACATCGTCTGCGGTGTTACGCAGCAGGGTTTCTACCTGTGCATAGGTGAGGGTGTTGTTCACCGAAAGCACCAGTCCGACCACCCCGGATACGATAGGAGTAGCCGATGAGGTGCCGTTGAAGTTAGAGACATAATCACCCGCAGCACCGGCGGCGGTGTTATAGCCGCGAGTGCCGTTGAGGTCGGTGGTGTAGTTGGCGATACCGGGCGCTGCTACGTCCACCTGTGAGCCGTAGCTGCTGCCCCACCAATACTCTGCAAAGTTGCAGTTATCGCTGGAGGGCACTTTGCGTGAATCGCACAAGTTGCTCGCGGAGACCGTGATCACCTGTGTCAGATTGCCGGGGTAGCTGACTGCGCCGTTCCCATTACCCGCCGCAAAAACCACCACCGAACCGAGTCCACCGCGCCCGCTGGTCTGAGCAGCCGTGATGGCATTAGTGATGCTGGTTGAGGGCGAGCCGCCACCCCAACTGTTGCTCAGGATGTGGGCCCCATTCTGCCATGCCCAGTTGATCGCGTTGGCAATCCAAGCGTCCGAAGTCACCCAGTCACCAGCCGAATCGCTGTAGGCAATTCGGATGGGCATGATCTGGCACAGGCGGCACACCCCGGCGACCCCCAAAGAGTTGTTGGAGACCGCGCCCAACAGTCCGGCCACAGCCGTTCCGTGCGCATCTGTATCCAACGGGGTCTGGTCGCTGTCACCGTCGGTGGCGTCATAACCCGTGACGATCTTCGCGGAGAGGTCAGCGTGGGTGACTTCAACGCCTTCGTCGATATCCGCGATGATGATCGTATTGCTGCCCGTGGTGATCGTCCACGCTTCGAGGGCGTCAATATCGGCATCGGCCAGAGCGCCGGTGTATTGCAGCCCGGTGTTGTTAAACGCCCACTGGGTGGGGAAGTGCGTATCGTTCGGGGGCGTACCTGCTTGTGAACGATTCATGAGGTTCACAAAGTTGGGTTCAGCATACCGAACCAAGCCGCTCTCATGGAGCAGATTGGCCAGATTGAGGGCATCGTACACCCCACCAGAGTTCACCCGCGCCAAGAAGGTGTTATCGTTGCTGAGCATGGCCGATTCCACCACAGCATTATAAGGTTGCAGCAGGGCGGCAATGTCAGATTCGCTCAGGTTGGCGGGGAACTGCACGATAAACTGATCGGTCAGGATGGTCAGGTTTTTGCCATCGGAATCGGGAGTCACAAAAACTGGATTAGCCCACTCGATCTGGGCGTTGGTCAGACTCAGGGTGCGAAGTGCAGCCGCTGCGCCCAAAGCGCCATTCACGTCAAGCCCGTCGTCTAAACGGAGCAGGGTGAGGCGCGGGTTGGCGATTTCACGAGGCTGAGCAGCGTCACTGAGTGCTGAAATATCAGCGATACCAGCAGCGGATGCGGCCGAGAAACCGCTGGTGAAGCGCACCGCCACCCACTGGGTGGAGACGGTAAGGGCCATCCGTTGATTCAGGTAGTAATAATACATGTCGGCCGCATTGAGCTGTGCCGGCGTTCCGGTGGGGGTAGACGGTGTGCCTACACCATCCGGGATGGGCGCTGCCGCCACCGGTTGACACTCAACCGAAGCAGTGGGGTCTGCATCAGCCGCAGATTCGACCTGTACTGCCTGATTGACGGTATCATCACCCCGATAGAGATCATTAATGGAGGGTACAACCCCGCCCCACCATGAATCCGTCACCGAAACTGCGCCACCTGCGCTAAAGATCGCCCCACCACCGTTGGCGGTGTTGAGGTTAAAAGCGCTTCGGCTGATGACTGCACTACCAAGCGCAGTATTGTAAATTGCACCACCCTGCGAGGCACGCCCACCAACAAATTGGCTGCACACCGCATTCAGGGTGCCTGCGTTATAAACGGCACCGCCGGGAGTATTGGTGGATTGGTATTGGTTGTTGAGGAAACGCGCCCGTTCAAGGTTCAGCGCGCCAAAGTTTTCGATGCCGCCGCCTTCGCCATTGGTCGAATCGGCGCTTCCTAGCTGGCTGTCAAAGAGGCTGAGCTTGCCATGATTCAAAATAGCACGCCCAGAGCCGCTTTTCACCACCAACTGGAGGTGGTACAGTTCCACCTGACTGCCCATCAGCAGTTTGAGGGCCACCGGTTGGGCTGCCCCCTGCTGATCCAAAATCAGGAAGCTGTTCTGACCACGGATGATGACGTTACCAGTGACCGCAGGAAGCTGCGCCCCTGAAGCCCCAAAGGTATAACTGCCTGCCTCCAGATAAATCGTGAGTGGGGCGGCGTTCCTGCCGCGCCCGTTGGCTAAGGCAAGGGCATTGGCCAGCGCTTGTGAGTCGCCGGCGGGGATGCGCAGTGCGGCGCTTAGATCATCCGCAGCCTGAGTCGGAGTCAGGCTTGTGGTGATCAAAACGAGGGCGAGAATGAGTGCAACAATAGGAGGGAACGATCGAACATATTTTGACATACGCATAACCTCTCGTAGTTTCTTTAAGAGATGCGACACAGTGATTTCCGGGCGCGAAAATTTGGGTGTAGTGTGGATGATAGAAAACCCAATTTATCGCACACGGTGATGACGGTTGAGGCGATGTCGATAAAGTATCGCTAATACCTGTTCAACGCGCAAGTCTCTCAATGGTTGAAGTGCATAAAAGACCCTGTAAAAAGTAATCCTGCACGTCTCGACCTCATCCTCGACTGCTTCGCGGTGTCCGCCTCTTCTCAAAGGGCTTCTCAAAGATCTGCTAGAGGGAGAGGGACTAACTCCTGTTCGGATTTGGTATGGCAGTCTTGATCTCTCTCGCGCCATTATTTGCCCAAGCCCTGCCTGCAAGGTAAACTCCCACCTTCGTGGAAGCGCACACATAATTTGCAAGGGCACAAAGACTGTGGCTACTCGTAGAACATCACCCCTCGTATACGCGGGCATGGGCATCATACTCATCCTTTCGGTGATTCTGGTGGTTCTGATTGTCCGCCGTTTGTCTCCGCCAACGGTCGTGGCCGAAGTAACCCCTACGGTTGATGTGACTCCGAGTGGTGGAGTCACCGCGGTTACCGAGCAACCTTCCGGTCCGACCTTCACACCGACCATTGCTGCTACCAACACGCCTGAAGTCATCGTGTTGTTTCCCAGTGAAACGCCCACACCATCGCAAACGCCCACAACGACACCCTCTCCTACCTTCACGGTGACACCATCGCCGACCTTCACCCCAAATATCGCTGCGACACGGGCGGCCGAAGCGACTGGCACCGCAACCGTTGTACTGACCCGCACCCATGCGGCCCAGACAAGCGTTGCTGAGATTACCAAAGCCTTTATGGTGGCTCAGACCAAGGTGTTTGGTGACATGACCGCAACGGCTACCCGGTGGACAAAAACACCGACACTGACCTTTACACCGTCAAAGACGCCGACGCCTAGCCGGACGCCAACCCTCACCGCCACTTTTACGGCGACCTTTACCCGGACGCCAACCAAAACCTTTACCCCTACCTTTACGCCTACCGTGTCCAATACCCCACAAGGCGGTGGTACCGGTGTGATTGCCTTTGTCTCAGAGCGTGACGATAATGCTGAGATATACCTGATCAATAGTGATGGTACGGGGCTGCGTCGGTTGACCGATAACCCCGGTGGCGATTTCTCACTAGGTTGGGGTGGTGATGCCCGCACCCTGAGTTACATTTCGGTGCGTGATGGGGAGCAGAATATTTACCTTCTCGATACGCAGACCGGGCAGTCCAAGCCAGTGATGAAACAACCCGGTAATTACTTTGATACCGCCCTCTCGCCGGACGGGAGCAAGGTTGTTTATGTTCTCGAACAGGAGGGATCGTACCAGATCTACGTGGTGAACGTCGATGGGAGCAACATCACCCGCCTGACCACGACGGACTCCTACGAAGGGGTGCCCGCATGGTCTCCTGATGGCAAGCAGATTGTGTTCACCTCTAAACGTACTGGTGGTTTCCAAGTGTTTGTGATGAATGCCGATGGCTCCAACCCCACCGGGCTTACCAACTTGCCTGAATACACCGCTTTGGGGGTGTTTTCGGCCGATGGAAAACATATCCTGTTCTCCTCTGGGCCGGATGGCAACCGCGACGTATATATCATGGATGCAAATGGGAGCAATCAACGCAAACTTACCGATGGTAAGGGTGACAATCTCAGCCCTAGTTTCTCACCGGATGGCACCAAGGTCGTATTTACCTCGTCACGAGATGGCGGGTTTAATCTGTACCTCTTGGACATGGCTACAGGAGCATTGACCAAACTCACCGACAGCGGCAGGGATAGCGCGCCCAAGTGGGCCCCGCCACCCAAGCGCTGAAGCTGATCATTCAGTGGTGGAGGGAACACCTTTAACCCGGCGTTCCCTCCACTTTCGGAATCAAAGCAGTAGGAATGATCAGGTGCCATCGCAGCCCACGCCCTTCCCCCTCCCAAATACGGCAGAGGGGCTTTTTGTGCCCCTCACAAACCAGACCGCATTCCAACCGAAGCGCTTGTGGGATGCATTGATGAACGTGAACTTTCGTTATGGTGACTTAAGTGTGGGTAGCAGACATAGATTTGAGGCATCGCCCCATGAGTGACGAACGATCAGTACGGGCACAAGAACAGGAAAAGTGGGAGCGCTATTATGCTGCCTTGCCCCTCATGCCTGAAGATGATTCCCTGCGCCAAAGTAATCAGGAGTTTGCCCGGCATATCGGAGAGCTGCTGCCTGTAGGCAGCCACATCCTCGAACTGGGGTGCGGTGGCGGTTGGCAGAGTGTAGGGCTGGCCAAATCTGGGATGTTTCGGCTTACCCTTGCCGACTTTTCGCCAGCAGCGTTGAACTATGCACGCCGCGTCTTTGAGCAGGTGAACTGCCCAGCGCAGTTTATCGATGGCGATGCATTTACCCCCGGCCAGCCAGAATATGACTTAGTCTTTAATGCTGGCTCCCTTGAACACTATTCCTTTGAGGATCAGGTTCAATTTGTGCGCGGCATGGCCAGTCGTAGTCGTCGTTATGTGGTCGCTTTGGTCCCTAATGGATTATGTTACTGGTACTGGTTGTGGCGGGTTCGGGCTGTCTCGCAAGGGGGATGGCCTTATGGCAAAGAAGTCCCGATCATTGATTTTTCCCGCCTTTTTGAAGCCGCAGGGCTGCATTTTGCAGGTCAGGCTTTTATGGGCGAAAGCTGGACCGATGAATTCATCAGGAATCTCGATGGGTTGAGTGACAGCCTCAAATCCCACATTCTTGAAATTCACCAGTCATCCTTGCTCATTCCCTCTGCCCAAAAAAGCTATTTAGTAGCAGCGTTAGGTGTCGTCTCCACACCAGCAGACACCGCTTATGTATCCAGTTTTCCTTCGATTCCTGCTCTTTGGAAACCTTCAACGGCCCATCAACCAACTGAAGTCGCCACCCTCAACGCGGCGCTGGCTGATGCCCTTGCCCTTCGTATTGGCGCTGATAACCAACTACGAGAGGCACGAGAACGGATCAGCGCACAGGATAAGGCGCTGCAGGAACTTCGGGTACAGCTCCAGCAGGTGTCCACTGAACAGGAGCGACTCGGACAGCATTACGCCCAAGAGATCAACCAACGTGACATGGTTAATCAGCGATTGCAGGCTGAAGCGCAAGAAGCGCGCTCAACGTTTGAGAGTCTTCAGGTAACCGCTGCCAACTCACACGCAGCCCTTGAAGGTTTGCAGGCGACTCTAGAAGACTTACATGCAAAAAATGAGGGGTTACAGACAAGCCTTCAGCGCCTGAACGCAGAAATTGAAAGTCTCAACCATGAATTGGAAGATCGCCAGAATGAGACTCAACGGATTCAAAACCTGCTGAACGAGGAGATTCGTAAGCGCGATGAAATTCTTGAAGGGCTAAGCACCCAACTGCTCAACCGAGATCAATCGGTGGAACTACTGGCCCCTCGGCTCGAAGCCCGTGAAAAGCTGAATCATGTGCTCATCAACCAGCTAGACCAGACCACAACCCTCATCCAGTCTTTGCAGAGTGCCCTAGAGTCCCAAAAGCAGACCATTCAAGCCTTGAATGTGGCTGTTCAGGATCGGGATCGCGCAGCGGCGCAGTTAAATGCCCAGATCCAACAACAAACCCAAATCCATCAGTCCCTGACCGCACACATTCAAGAGCGTGATCAACGCCTCCACCTTCTAAACGCGCAACTTCAGGAGCAGCAGCGCACTGTTCAGACGCTTACGGGGCATATGGAGCGTCAGCAACAAACCATCACCACCCAAAACGAGCGCCTTCAGAACCTCCAAATGGGGGTGCGTAGTTTGCGTGAGACCCTTGCCAGCAGCATCACCCATGTTGATCTGTACCGAGGTGGTGGGATGGAAAAGACCGCTCGGTTTGTGCAGCGCCTTCGCCGCCAACTTTTGTTAGGGGGGCCGCGTGGCTGGATCGCCTTTATGCAATGGCTCATTGGACGAGGAAAGAATGCCCAAAATCCATTCGATTACCTACATCCCATCCGGGATCGAATGCAAACCGCACTGGTCACCACGGAGTCGCTTCCCCTTCTTGGGTCACTAAACGCTGATGCGTCCACATATCTGCCTACTACTCCTGAGACACAGCTTGCCCTGCCCACCCCGAAAAATTCGCTTCCAGCGAAGGCTTTTCATCTAACCAATGCACTTCCGCTCATTTCAGTGATGCTCCCCGTCTACAATCACGCTGATATGATCGGGGGAGCGATCCAAAGTATCCTTGCCCAAGATTATCCCAACTGGGAATTGATCCTCCTTGATGATGGCTCTGAAGATGATCTCGAAGGGGCCCTCAAGCCCTTCGCAGGGGATCATCGGATACGATTTTATCGCCAGCGCAACCAGCGCTTGCCCCGCGCCTTGACTCATCTCGGACGGTTGGCACAAGGGGAGTGGATCACATGGACATCGGCCGACAACTTGCTTGCGCCGGGGATGCTCTCCAGCCTTGCCGCGGCGCTGCTCCTCAACCCAGAAGCGGTCTTGGTCTATGCCGATGTCGCTGTTATTGACGACAATGGACAGGCTTTAATCGACCGCAGTTATCGGAACCAGAACTGCGATCCTATACATCCAGACTGGCTGCGTTTGTATCGCCATGATACGCCGCTAGGGTGGGAGACCGATAACTATATCAACGCCTGTTTTATGTACCGGTCTAAAGCTGCTCAGGCGCTTAATCACCGTTATGCGGATGATCTCAATGGATTAGAGGATTACGATTACTGGCTCAGACTTCAAAAAGCCGGAAAACTTCTGCACATTAACAATGAGCAGCCCTTGTACTTCTACCGAGTACATCAACGCACCATGAGCCATGAATTACTCTCCAAACAGCGCGAACGGCATCTTCAAAGGGGGCAAATGCTGATCGATCTGGAGCGGTCGCGCCGGGAATTCTGTATGCAACCCTATCAGGTGGACTGCCATGCCTCGCTTGAACCGGAGGAACGCACCCGGATTCAGGAATTGGCTGTGCATAGTCCTTACAGCGTGCTTAAAGACGCCGGAGCGGGCACTTCTGCGAAGCTGCTGCGCTTCCTTGATAGTGCCCTTTTACCCCATGGAGCAACCGGGGCACGTGGTTCGGCAGCGCAAGTCTATGCATCTTCCACCCATTGGATTCTCACTTGGAATGAATCGGGTTCCCAAAACGCACATTGGCTACGAGTGCCCCGTGGTGTGGTGATTAATCCACTCGCCTACAAAACCCGCGAGTACCGCCCCACCCAGTGGGACCCACTGGCCGACATCAAAAGCCCAATCCTTGGCTGCCATCTGGGAGGCGCTGCGCCCATCGACTTAGAGCGCTGCCGTGCGCTCATCAGCGCCCACCCTAACCTCTTTTTTGTCTTTGTGGATGCGCCGGATTCACCCAATAAGGATTCCCTGCAAGCACTGATTGGTGAGATGCCCAACACCCGCTATCTGAATGGTCATGCTGTGGGGTGTGCTTATCAGATTTATGCTTCGTTCACCTGCTGGTGGGTACCGCCACTCAAGACGGGGGCAGGGAATTCTGATCAAGAAGACGGGATCATCCAAGAGAGCTTATCCCTTGCCTATATGACCGGACGCTGGCTGATCATCCCTCAGAAGCCCATCAACTTCGAGACCATGCCTTTTGTGTGGTTGCTTAGCCCAGAAGGGAACCTAAGGGATGCTGTAGACTTCATCCAAGCAGAGACGGAGACCCATTCCCAGAATCAAGCACTGTACAATCCCGTACTGACTTCCTATCTCCAAACGTTTTCACCTCAGGGTCGTTTTGATACCCTGCTGCGGTTGGCAAACACCATTGATCAAAACGATCTCCCACGTCCGGACTTTGGAAGTGAAATCAAAGCTTTTGATCTGCCCCAATTATGGCAACTTGATCAAACTCAGGGCAGACCCGCGAACATTTCGACCACGAACCATAAAAACACTCCCCCCAAGAAAGTGCTAACCCGTGCCCAAAAACTGCGGGTGCTGCTGCATGTGGAGACTCTCGACCGGGGTGGGTTGGAACAAATGGTGATGCTTCTGGCCGAGAGCCTACACACTGCTGGTCATCAGGTTCAGGTGTTGTGTGCCCAAAGTGGCGGTCTCATTGCAGATCAGATCAACAACAAGGGAATACCCGTTTTTACAGCTCAGGGCGATCTGGGAACTCTGTGTCGGATAGTGGATACGTTTCGACCCGATATTGTCCACACGGAGTACGGCTTCACTGGACTGGAGTACATCCATCATCAAGGTATACCCGTCATTGAGACGATCCAGAATATGTATGTCTATTACGACGAGTCCCAATGGCGACGGGAGCAAGAAAAAAGCCGTTGGGTAAGCCACTATATCGCGGTGAGTGCCGCTGTCCGCGATTATTTCCTGCGCAATATGCCCAAGCTGCCCTCAGATCGGGTGAGTGTGATCCCCAACTGGATGCGCCCCGAAAGATTGCAACCGATCTCCCGTGAAACCGCCCGGAAACATCTAAACTTGGGGATAAACGACTTCGTATTTCTGAATCTGGCAACCTATGATGGACGCAAGAATCAGCTTGGACTCTTGACCGCCTTTGATCAGGTGGCACGTGAATTCCCTTCAGCACGGTTGGTTTGCGCGGGCAACATTGCCTCCCCTGCCTATTACGAGCGGGTCAAAGCTTACCGGGCTTCGCTCACTTCCGCGGGGGCGATCATCCTCAATGATTACATGGAAGATGTTAATGCCTATTTTTCTGCGGCGGATTGTTTTGTCCTCAATTCGGTTTTTGAGGGCTGGAGTGTGGCCGCCACAGAGGCGCTTTCTTATGGGCTGCCTCTGATCCACTCGGAATGCGGCAGTGCGTGGGAATTGTGCGGATCAAACGAAGAACGGGGGATTGTGGTGCCCAATCCAGTAGGCGATCTAACCCACCTTGATGTAGATCATCTAGTGAAGGTGATCGCGGATGTTTATCATCCCAATACCGAGCCTTTGATCACCGCCCTGAAACGGATGATCCGTGAACAACGCACATGGGCCAACCGTGCTGATGCAATCCGGGTCTTTGCGAAGGGACTGACCTCAGCGGATACCTTCGCTGACAGCCACTACCGCCTGTATGAACAGTTCTTACCCGAAGTTCATCAAGGACAGCAGCAGCCAGTATGAATACTCTGAGACAGATTAGAGTCTCCCTTGTTGAAGTTGCCATAATAATCGTTTTGATAGGGGCAGGGATGCTTTACCTTGCCTATCGTCCGCCCATTGTGGTGGATGATGCGCCCATCACCTACCGCTACGCGGAGAATTTGGCACATGGGCTTGGCTTCGTTTATAACGCAGGTGAACAGATCATTGGCACAACCACCCCCCTTTACACTCTGATTCTGGCTGTCCTTCGGGTAATTGGGTTTTCGATTCCGGGTGCGAGTCAGGTCATCGGTTTTAGTTCCTCACTCGCCACCATCTATCTAATTTTCCTGCTCGGACGCAAACTAGACAGTCCTTTTGTAGGGTTGTTGGCGGCGCTTTTGGTTGCGCTCAACTGGTGGTCAATCATTTTTGCGATGGGCGGGATGGAGACCCCCCTTTATGCCCTGCTTATTGTGGCCGCATTGTATAGTTATGATCCCGAACGCCCCACAGCCGGGATCATCCTTGCAGCCCTATGCGTGTGGATGCGGTTGGATGGGGCCATTGTGGGCGCAGCGCTCTTGGGCAGCGCAGCCCTATCCCGCCGCCGAATCCCGTGGCGTCAGGCGGCATTATATGCGCTCCTCATCATGCCGTGGTTTGTTTTTTCACTGCTCTATACAGGTTCCATATTCCCGCATTCGCTCACCGGCAAGCAGGGACACGCTGCTGCTCGGCTTTTGTTCTCGTGGGAAAATATGTGGATCTGGAATCGCACCTTCTTTGATGAGCCATTCTCACGCCTGATCTTGATTCCTTTGGCTGCGCCACTGATCATTGGGCAAAACAAAACGCAGTATCAAAAATGGCAGCCTTTGTTACTGTGGTTTGGGGGCTATTTGGTGGCCTACTTTGTGGTGCGGATAGAGGAATATCAGTGGTATCTGGTTCCGCCCACCATCATCTTGTGTCTATTCATTGCTTTGGGGGCAAAAGCGCTCATAGGTTTGGCAGCGGAGGCTGCGGCCCATGCGCCCAATCAATCCTCTCAGGCGCGTTCATTCATGCGTGGGGGGTTGGTCGTTTTTCTGGTGATGAACTTTTACAACGGTCTCAACGTGCGGGTTCAGGGCTATAACGAATATCTCAATGACTTTGAAAGTGCGCGGCTCCAGATTGGCGACTGGGCTGCCCAAAGACCAAACATATGCCCTTCAATGTACATTGGGGCTATCGGGCACATCGGTTATCAGGCGCTCAACACCTATATCCTTGATGGCGCTGGTCTGGTTAGCAATCTACCAGCAGACGAGACGACCCTTCAGGCGCGCCTTCAGACTCGACAGATCGCCTGTTATGTGGGCATCAACGGCTGGAATGGCCAAACGGCTTTTGATCCCGCTGAAAAAGATTGGTTCCTCAACACGTTCAGTTTGGCACTGTCCGTACCGATCAACAACACCCCCTACCAATATGAACTATGGACGCGCATTGACAACCTTAAAAAGGGTTATAGCACTTGGTATGAGCGCCAAAACAACTTAGACACTGTGCCCTCACCTCATCAGATTGAGTCTACCCCGTTGGTATGGGCAGGTGGGGCACCTCTAAACGATGTTCGTCCAACCAACTGGGAAGTTTTCGGAGTTTCCTTTGATGCGCTCTTGATCCATCCCTACTACGAGGGCATTCCTGCGGAAGTACCCATGACTGTCAGTACACTCTTGCGCCCAGAGTGGGCAGGCAAACGGTTAGTCTTTCTGGCTGCGATGGCCCCATGGGCAAAAGAGCGTCAGAGTGATGGGGTGAGCCTTAACCTCGACTTTGGGGCGGATCAACCTTTAGCGGTCTCTCGTCCAGTGTTGATTGATCCACAAGCTGAAGACTGGACCTTGATCATCGTAGAAGTGCCGCAGGAAATACGGGGGAAGGTTCTGAGGGTGACCGTCACACCGGGTAAGGACCCGTTTAATGATCATACTCTGATCGCATTCATTGGGGTTGTCTCGAACCCTTGATATGCAGTGAAGGTGCTGCCAGATCATGAACATTTTGTTCGTGACCCAGAATTATCCCTACCCATCGGTGCGCCATGCGGGAGGTCAGGAATTCTGGTGGTTGATTGATGCGCTGCGCCAGCACCATCAGGTCTATGTACTGACCTTTGATGATCCTATCCAGCCTGTGCCCCGTGAGGCCCTTGCGCCTTATGTTCAGGACGTGAAGGTGATTCGGTATGCGCTCAGTCTGCCCCAAAAACTTCGTGCCGCGCTCTGGGCGGGACTTCGAGGTTATGTTTTTCAATCCTTCCGCCTGCGCCGCCGAGAGTGGGAGATGGTGCGCTTGGTGCGGCGCTGGTGCAAGCGTTATGCCATCCATGTGGTACACTGCGGGTGGACTGAGACGGGTCGTTACCTAAAAGCGGTAGATCCACCCGTGCTGCGTGTTTTGGATGAGATTGATGTACGTTATGTGGTTGAGGAATGGGCCCTTCAGCGCCAACAGCAGAGGGGGAGACTTGAGCCTGACGAGGTAAAGCAGCGCAAAGCCGAAGAATTACGTTACTGTCAGAGTGCAGATCTGGTGGTGACCCGTTCCCAAGCGGACCTAGATTCCCTGCGTCAATACCTTCCGGGGTTAAAGGGTTTTGTACTTCCACCTCGAAGTAATGTGCCCCATCTGCTGCACATTGACCCTGCTGAGGCTGTAACGGGACAGGTGCTTTTCACCGGGGCCATGAACCGTCAGGCCAACGTCGAGGCAGTCCGATGGTTCGTAAGTGAAGTGTGGCCACCGGTCAAGATGCGCAATCCTCAGGCACAGTTTGTAATTGCCGGATCCCAGCCCCCACAGCAGATTACAGCCTTGGCAGGACAACCCGGTATTGTGGTCACAGGTGATGTACCCGATCTATATCCTTATTATGCCCACAGCCGGGTAGTAGTTGCCCCAATGTGGGAGGCCTCCGGGTGCCTGACCAAGATTATGGATGGAATTGCCGCGGGTCGTCCAGTGGTCGCCACATCCATCGCTAACCGGGGCACCGCTGCGCCCTGTGTGCGGGTTGCTGATGATCCGGCCGCTTTTGCAGAGGCGATCAACGCCTTTTTAGAAAACGATGGGTTATGGGTGGAGGCGGCGCAGCGCGCACGTGATTACGCCCTTCATCACTTCAACTGGCAGGCTGCGGTGAGCGCGCTCGAAAACCTATATCAAAGTCAAGTATCATCTCGGTTAGGGGATGTTCTTAAAGGTGAGAGAAGGTAATGTTAAAAGTGCTTTCGGTGTTTGGGACCCGCCCGGAGGCGATCAAGATGGCCCCAGTGCTGCGCCAGCTTGAACGCTACTCTGATCGAGTACGGTCGGTGGTATGTGTCACTGCCCAGCACCGCCAGATGCTTGATCAAGTTCTGAGCCTGTTTGCTATCAACCCTCAGTATGATCTTAACCTGATGCGTCCGAACCAATCGCCACTGCGGGTGATGAGCGCAATTTTTGAGCATTTGGAACCGATCCTCACCGCCGAAAAACCTGATTGGGTGCTGGTTCAGGGAGATACCACTACGGTTATGGCCGCAGCCCTCGCGGCCTTCCATCAACACATCCGGGTGGGGCATATCGAAGCAGGCTTGCGCACTGGTGATAAATATCACCCCTTCCCGGAGGAAATCAACCGCCGGATCGCCGATCTGGTAGCAGATTTGTATTTTGCACCTACCCCAACTGCCCGCGACAACCTGCTTCGGGAAGGGATCGAACCGGCAAAAGTCCTGCTCACGGGCAATACTGTGATCGATGCCCTTTTGGATACGGCTGGCCGCCCCTATGACTGGACTCAAGGAGAATTGTCCACCTTGCCCCGCACTAAGCGCCTGATCCTTGTCACTGCCCACCGCCGTGAGAACTTCGGGGCGGGGATCGAGTCTATCTGTGCAGCTTTGCGTGCCCTTGCCCACGAATTTGGGGACTCGATCCAGATCATTTTTCCGGTGCATCCAAACCCTAACATTCATGAAGTGGTTCATCGGATGCTCGGTGGGTTGTCTGCTGTAAGTCTGCTTCCACCTCTGGATTATCTGCCTCTCGTCCAGATCATGAAACACGCTGCGCTCATCCTGACTGACTCTGGTGGGCTGCAAGAGGAAGCGCCAAGCCTTGGGGTGCCAGTCTTGGTTATGCGCAGCTCAACAGAACGTCCCGAAGCAATTCAAGCGGGTACAGCCAAATTGGTGGGTACTGATCAGGATACCATCTATCACGAAGCTCGCCGGCTGCTCACTGATCCTGCTGAACATGCCCGTATGGTGAGTGTGAGCAATCCTTATGGAGACGGGCACGCTGCTGAACGCATTGTGAATGCTCTGCTGGAGAGTGCCTCTCTGTGACCACTGGTACACCTGAAAAGCCTGCTGCCGATCCCGGTGAACCGATGCAGTCACTGGATGAACTGCGCCACCAACTGGAACAATCCCATGAACGGATCAGACAGCTAGAGGGGATCATCCGACAGCAGCATGAACAACTTCAGCGTGATCAAGCGCGCTTACGCCGGGTGACTTTTCAGCGCGATGTGATTGAGCAGTCTCGTTTTGGACGTGCGCGCCGAGTTTACCTAAGGTGGAAAAATCGGCTCTTACGACTGCTTCACAAACCCGAAGTGGATGAACGTTATCTTGATGCAGAAGCACATGCAATGCTGCCTTCACCATTGGAGCAGATCAGCCATGAGAAAGGGTTAGGTGGATTTGCGGACGCCAACCCCGATCAGCCCGATGTGGTGTACTTTTCGATCATTGAGTGGGGACATCTGCGTCAGCGCCCTCAGCATCTCATGGAACAGTTGGCGGACAGAGGTCACCGCATTTTCTGGATTGACGTGAATCTGATTACGGAGCCGGATTCGCCGCTTGATCAGCCCATCGAATCATTTGCCCCGGGCATCTATCGGGTGCAGCTTCCGGGCAGTGTTCCTCTGATCTACCACCAAAATCTAAAGGGTGCAGTGCTGGAAGGGATGATCACGGCTTTTGATAGGATACGCCAGCGCTGTGCAATTGAGAACGCGATCTGCCTGATCAACTTCCCCGGTTGGACACCACTTGCCTTGCACCTTCGTGATCGCTTTGGCTGGAAGATCATTTACGACTGCCTTGATGATCAAAATGCCTTCCGCAAACTGCATCGATTTGCCACCGAAGATCACGAGCCAGCACTCGTGCGTGCCTGTGATCAAGTGGTAGTCAGTTCGCGGGCATTGTTCCAAACCTTTGCCAAACAACTCACCCCAAATGGTGATGATTCTCGTCTGATGTTGATCCCCAATGGAGTTGATTTTGATTGTTTCAGTCGTGCCGCCTCCCGTGGTCTTCTAAACCATCTGCCCAGACCGATTGTGGGGTATTATGGCTCGCTGGCGGAATGGCTGGATTACCGGTTGATCCGCGAAGCAGCCCAGCAGCGTCCCCAATGGTCTTTCGTATTCATTGGGCAGATCACATCCGGTGCGGCGGATCAGTGGGAACGGCTTCGCGCTGTGCCTAATATCCACTACCTACCCACACTCTCGAACTATCAAGACCTCCCTGCACATCTGGCGGATTTTGACGTCTGCACCATGCCCTTTGAGGATACCCCTCTCACCCGGGCCGCAAACCCGGTTAAGTTGTATGAGTATCTGGCGGCCGGTAAACCTATTGTGGTACCTCACCTACCCGAAACTGAACCCTTCGCCCACAATGATCTGCTCTGGACGTATGGCACCCTCGATCAATATCTAGAGCAGCTTGACCGGGCCGTGGCCGCGCCACCAACCCCGGCACAGGTTCAGGCACGGCAGGCGGCAGCACAAGAGAATACTTGGGACAAACGTGCTCACATGCTCGAAACAGCGTTTCACAACCTGAGCGAACGAGTCACGATCATTGTGGTGACCTTCAACAACTTGATCCATACCCGTCTCTGTTTGGAGAGCATCCTTGCCCGCACCCACTGGCCCACCTATCAGGTGGTATGCGTTGATAATGGTTCTACTCCGGAGTTGGTGCATTACCTTCAGGAAATGGCGGCGCGGCATGGTCACATCAAGGTGATTCTCAATGGGCGCAATTTAGGGTTCGCCCGTGCAAACAACCTCGCACTGCATGATTACGCCCACCAAAGCGATTATTTTGTACTGCTGAACGATGATACGGTGGTCACAACAGGCTGGCTGCCTCGACTGCTGCGCCACGCTCGAAAAAAAGGCGTCGGTTTGGTAGGGCCGGTCACCAATTTTTCGGGTAACGAGGCCCGGATTGCGGTGAACTACAGCGATCTGGCGGGGATGAACACTTGGGCACATTCATGGATGAATGCGCATGAGGGTGAGACCTTTGAGATGAAGACTCTGAACGCCTACTGTGTCTTGTTCAGCCGTCAAACATTGGATCGGGTAGGGCTGCTGGATGAGCGCTTTTATGTGGGCACTTTTGAGGATGAGGACTTCTCTAAACGTGTCCGAGAAGCCGGCCTTCAGGTGATTTGTGCTAGGGATGTGTTTGTCCATCATTTTGGGCGAACATCCTTCAGTAAACTGGATGATTCTGAATATCAACAGATATTTGAGGCACATCGGGCCCTTTATGAAGCCAAATGGAACGAACGTTGGCAGCCATAATATCGCAGAGGATTTTACGGACGCCTTTGAGAATGCGCCCAAATGCGCCATACTTGCCGCTTTGAGTAATCACATACGCAGTTTAGAAGCGAGGGAAATCGCTTGAAAGTACTCATCACCGGGGGGGCCGGATATATTGGCAGCCATATCGTTGATTATTTAATCAACCAGAACCATCAGGTTGTGGTGTTTGATAACCTCAGTACCGGACACCGGGCCGCCGTTCATCCCGACGCAGCGTTCATTCAGGGTGATCTGCTTGATAAAGCCTCGCTGCGGGCGTGTTTTGCTGCCCATCAGTTTGATGGGGTGATGCACATGGCCGCACAGGCGCAGGTCGGCGAGAGTATGCGTAAACCCTTTTTTTATTATGAAGAAAACCTGATGGGTTTACTCAATTTGCTGGAGATCGCTGTTGAACATAACACCCGAAGGGTCGTCTTTTCTTCAAGCTCCAACATTTATGGTGATCCTGAAGTAATTCCCATCAAGGAGACCGAAAAAGCGGCCCCCGGCAGTATTTATGGTGAGACCAAACTCGTTGGGGAACGCATCCTAAACTGGATGGCGACTCTGCATGGGATTACCTACTGCATTCTGCGATATTTTAATGCCGCAGGCGCACACCTTCTGGGAAGTCTCGGCGAAGATCATGCGGTTGAAACCCATTTGATTCCGAGTGTGCTTCAGGTGGCTTTGAGGCAGCGCGAACACATCATGATCTTCGGTACCGATTACCGGACACTCGATGGCACCTGTGTGCGTGATTATATTCATGTAATGGACTTGGCTCGGGCCCACCTCATGGCGTTCAATGCCCTCCAAGATGGGCAAAATCGCGTCTACAATTTAGGGTCTGGGTGTGGTTACTCTGTTCAAGAAGTGATCGATACTTGCCAGCGAATTACAGGCTGCCCGATACCGGTGATCAAAGCGGAGCGTCGCCCCGGAGATGTGGAAACACTGGTCGCGGACTGCTCCAAGATTCGGGCTGAACTTGGTTGGGAGCCGCTGTACAGCGATCTGGAGACGATGGTGCAGACGGCGTGGAAGTGGCACCAGACCCACCCCAAAGGGTACCGCTGAGATCACCCTAAACGTTACACACTTGCCTTCACCCCTCAACCGCCATTTCGTGGCTAGGAGAGGGGTGAAGCTTTTATGGGGGCATCCCCCACGACCCCCAGATTCAGAGCGTTTGAAGGGGGGCCCTCAATCTCCCCACTAACGGCTCAAACTTCAGGGAAAAGGCTTTAGGGGATGAGTCTGAAGCACCCTCGCTTAGGGCCCCGGCGTCAACAGTGTTGCGGGGGGGCCGGCCGTGATATTGACTGTGGGAAAAGGTGGTACGGTTGCTGGTGTTACCCCCGGCGGCAGCCCCGGTGTGTATTCCCGCGTGGGAAAGGGTGGCACGGTTGCTGGTGTCACCCCCGGTGGCAGCCCCGGTGTGTATTCCCGCGTGGGGTAGGGTCGGGATGTGACCACAATTCCCCCCGGTAGGGTACTCACGGCGGTGATGCTGGGGGTTGTACTCGCAGCCGCTTCCGGTGAAGGGGTGACGGTGTTGGCTGGGGTTTCGGATGCGGCCCCCGTTGGGGTTACGACAGGTGGGTTATTTCCGGCCCGTGAAATCAACAGGATGACCAGAATCACCCCGATGATTACGGCGAGGATAAAGAGAATGAGAATTAATCGGTTGGTTGTATCTTTCATGCCCTGTTCCTTACGGGGGACACTTTATCCTGATCCGTTCGAGGGCGCAACCGATAGGTGAGGCAGTTGAGCCTCATTGCTTAACCACTTTGCCCAAAACCACTTTGGCGGTCTGCCCATTGATGATCACAGGGCGGGTATCACCATCTTCCTCGGTCAACCGGGCCAACCACACTGGCAGCAGCGCCAGCCGGTAGCTGATGAATTTTGACATCGCAAACAGCGACAATTCCCCCGGATCGGAGTCCTTTTCATAACTGCGGGTAGGACGGTGCATGTACACAGCCTGACGCGCATTGTCTGTGGCCGCACGACTGAGTTTTTCGCGCACCTCGATGGAGGCTTGAATCGCGGTCATATCATACAGCAGTGCCGGGATGGGAGCCAGAAAGCGCGGATCATAGTCCACGCTCTCACTGAGATCAAACGGTTCCAGCGCGGTGAGCATCGCCCGGGAGAGGTTGGAACCAGCAAAATACGGCACATTATCAAGGATCACCGGATGTTCACCCTTGTCCGGGGCGCCTGACCATGCCCATTTGACATTCATATCGGCGTCGAATAACCAAAAGGGTAGGTATACTGCATAAAGCTCCACCTTGTTGATTGTATCGGCAAAAAAACGGGTGAAGGCTCGCAGCCCGCTGCGCAGTTTAAGTTCAATGGCCGCACGCGCCTCCGCTTCGCCCACAGTTAAAGGCAAAATGAGGCTAGGCTCCTCAAACTGATGATTCACACTTTCCTGAATCACCTGCTGTGAACCGCAAAAACGACAGGTATTACTCAAGGTTTGGCGTGAGAGGGTGGTGGTAGCACCACAGTTGGGGCAGCGCATCCAACGTTTGCCGATATTCCAGATGCGCGGCTCATGTTTGCTGCGCAGAATCTCCTCAATGATGGGGGTGGGGTTGGTGGTACGCATCAGATCATCTGCGTCCACGATGAGCGTGCCACAAAACTTGCAGCGCACGGATTTTTCGCCCACGCGATAATCAAGCTGACCGTTACACTCCGGGCAGATCAACAGCACTGTAGAGGCTTCATCGGGTTCGGTGGAGCGCGCCGCAATGGGCCGTACCCCTTTCAATGGGGGGGCGGCTTTCTTTTTTCCTTTGGCCTTGTAATTAAGCCGGGTGAGATATTCCACAGCACGCATGTTGGTGGGATCACAGGCAACGGCATGTTCCAAAAAGTTCCGTTGATCGGCGGGGGTTTCGGCCAGCGCTGCTAGAAAAAACCACGGCTCCGCAAACTGTTCGTTTAAGTCCAATGCGCCCCGAAGGGCACGTCGGGCAGCCGCATAATCACCCCGGGCAATACACAGTTCCGCTTCTTCGCAGCGAGACCGAATCCGAATCCGGGTGTATTCTTCCTGTTCTGGGGGGATACGACTGAAGTCCATACCAGCGCTCAGATCAATATGAAGCAAGCCGGAGGCTGCATCCGCAGAGGCTGGTTTGTTTTTGGGGGCGCGTGCCGGAGCACTGGAGGGTGACTCCGAGGATGGGCTTTCGAGGGAGTCTTCAAACAAGCGAAAGCCACATGCCGTACAGCGCATTTTGCCAATGGTCGCGTCAAAAGCCATCCGATTTTGGCAGCGCGGACATTTCATCCTCGGTAACCCTTTTGCTTAACCCATCCTTTTGACTAGTATACAGTGGGTTATAGGGCAACAATCCCCAAATTTTGAGGGGATCAATAACCCCCGATGGGAAGATCACCACCGGGGCGTATCTGGGGTATTTCCGGGGTGTTCTTATATGCCCAAAGCGCCCAGCAGAAGGCGGTACCCCCACAGCGCCGCCATACCCAAGACGATGGTCAGGAGCAGGTTTTTGGTGCGCCATGCGATCAGGGCGGCAATGATCCCGGCGACCAGATAGCTGTTGCCCAACCGGATGTCAAATACCCCGTCCTTAAGGGTGATCATGGGCACAATGATCGCGGTCAGAACTGCCGGGGGTACATATTTCAGCGCTCGCAGCACCATCTCAGGGAGTTGCAGCCGTCCGACCAATGCCAACACTGGATAACGCACCCCAAAGGTCACCAGCGCCATCCCCGCGATCA
>JACSRJ010000111.1 GCA_014879835.1 Anaerolinea sp. | reverse complement strand
CCCGAAAAGGAGTCGGGGTAGGGGTGGGCGGCGCACTCAGGTTGCAGCCCAAAACCGTCATTGCCAGCGCTGCTAGTGCGATCCCTCTACGAATGAATTGAAAGTGTGTGGTCTGAAAGATTGCCGCTCTCACCCGTTAACGCCTGCTTGCCTACTCGGTGCGATACTATAGTCGGGGAAGGGCAAGCGCGCAAAGGTTATAACCACCGTTTAATGATCGCGGCTAGGGTTTGATCGGCGTCGATCTCCTCCAGCACAGCATTGATCACCTTAGCCAGCTTGAGATACCCCACCCGCAGCGCCGCACAGTAGGGCTGCCCCTGTCCGGCAATCGGGGCAAGATTCAACGCATCCGACTGCCCCCGCAAAAAAAGCCGTGCCGTGACCTGATCGCTGATGGCCGCATCCACCTTCCCCTGAAGGGCGGCTTGTAAGGCTTCGTCGGCAGTCACAAAGCGGGAGACATCCAACAGCCGCAGCCGCCGCATCCAGCGCCGTGAAAGTTCATCGGCAAGGCTGCCATACTCCACTGCGACGGTGTGCCCCTCAAGGCGGCGCATGGTGAACAGATCGGGGTTAAGACTGGCGATCACCTGACCCGCGTCATAATAAGGGCGGGTGTAGATCACCTGAGAGAGACGGTAGGGATCACACATCAAGGCTGAGATCAACACATCTACCTGATCGCTTTGAAGGGCGTCATATAAACCGTCGATGCCCAAACTGACGATCTGTACCTTAACACCCATGCGCGCTGCCACTTCATGGGCAAGGTCAACATCCAAGCCGATGATCTGATCACCCGCGTAAGTGGCAAAAGGCGGGTAGGTGGGATCCATACCCACCCGCAGGATACCTGAGGTCTGGACGCGCTCCAGTGAGGGATCATATGGATTGAGGGCCTTCCACCACAGGATCAAGTCGAGATACAGTACCCCCAACAGGATCGAGGCGATTATCCGCCGCAATAAAGAGGGACGGATAGGTCTTCTCACGTCCGTACTGGGACACCCTGAAGTTTAAGATACTGTTTGATTTCGTGGATGCTCAGATCACGGTAGTGGAACAGGCTGGCCGCGAGGGCTGCATCAGCGTTGGCCTCCACAAAAGCGGCCTCAAAATGTTCTTTGGTGCCCGCCCCTCCAGAAGCGATCACCGGGATCGAGACCAGATCGGTCACAGCCCGGGTGAGTTCAAGGTTGTAGCCGCTGCGGGTACCATCCCGATCCATGCTGGTGAGCAGAATCTCGCCCGCTCCCAAAGTCTCCACCTTTTTGGCCCATTGAAGCGCATCCAACCCAGTAGGCACACGCCCCCCGTTGATGTACACCTCCCAGTGATCGCCTGTCCACTTGGGATCAATCGCAACCACAATACATTGGGAGCCAAAATAGCGGGCCCCTTCGGTGATCAGTTCCGGGGCGCGCACGGCGCTGCTGTTGAGGGACACTTTATCTGCGCCCGCCAGCAGAGTCGCCCGAATATCCTCGACCGTGCGCAGCCCGCCCCCCACACAAAAGGGGATAAAGATCGAATCGGCCACCCGGCGCACCATGTCCAACATGGTATTACGCTGCTCATGAGAGGCCGTGATGTCCAAAAACACCAGTTCGTCCGCGCCTTCGCGGTCATAAACGATGGCCTGCTCAACCGGGTCTCCGGCGTCACGCAGATCTACAAAGTTGATCCCTTTAACCACCCGCCCTTCTTTGACATCAAGGCAGGGAATGATCCGTTTGGCAAGCATCAGGGGTTATGCCTCCCCGGCTAAACGAATGGCTTCAGAGAGATCGATAATCCCCTCGTAAAGGGCCGTACCAAGGATTACTCCTGCCACTTGGCCACTCTCCTTGAGGCTCACAATCTCGCCCAGCGTGGTCACCCCACCGCTGGCGATCACATTAAGGCCGGTGGTCTCCGCCAGATGAACGGTGGCCTCGATATTGACCCCGCTCAGTTCGCCGTCGCGGCTCACATCCGTGTAAAGGGCCCATCGGGCCCCAAGTTCGGCCATGCGCTGCCCAAGTTCCACGGCGGAGATGGCCGCGCCTTCGGTCCAACCTTTCACAACCACCTCACCATCGCGGGCATCAAGGGCGACAGCCACTGAATCGTGCGACCAGCGGGCGATGACCGCTTCCACACTGGTGGGGTCTTCAACCGCGAGTGTGCCTAAAACCACCCGTGAAACGCCCAGATCAAACGCTCGGCGTACATCTTCAAGCGACCGCAGCCCGCCCCCAAACTGCACCGGAATGCCCGTTTGGGCAAGCTGTTCCACGATCCGCTCGTTCTGATTGTGCTCGGCAAAAGCGCCGTCAAGGTTGACCACATGCAGCCACTCGGCCCCGGCTGCAATCCACCGATCCGCTACGGCGATAGGGTTGTCACCATAGATCGTCTGTTGGTTGGGGTCGCCCTGCCGCAGCCGGACGACCTTGCCACCGCGCAAATCAAGCGCTGGATAAATGATCATGATCGGTCCTCCCGCTCACATCTGAAGGAAGTTGCGGAGTAATTGCAGCCCCGTCCCCTGACTCTTTTCGGGATGGAACTGCGCACCATAAACGCTGCCCCGGGCCACCACTGCTGGGAAGGTGATTCCGTACTCACAGCCAGCAAGCACATCTTCGGGTTGGGCGTGGGCATAATAACTGTGAACAAAATAGGCGTAATCGCCTGCTGCGATTCCCCGCAGCAAAGGGGAGGCGGTGTGTGGGATCAACTGATTCCAACCCATGTGGGGGACTTTCTGGCCTTGGGGGAAGCGCACAACCTTGCCGGGAAGCAGCCCCAAACCTTCAAAATCGCCCATCTCCTCACTGCGCTCAAAAAGCATCTGCATCCCTAAACAGATACCCAAAAGTGGGATGCCTTGTTCCACATATTTTGCTAGAGCGCCCACAAAGCCGCATTCACGCAGGCGTTTCATGCCCGCTTCAAAGGCGCCCACCCCCGGCAGGATGATCTTGTGGGCACCATCGAGTCCATCGGCATCTTGTGCGATCCGCATTTCCGCGCCCAGATGGCGCAGCGCATTGGCCACACTGCGTAGGTTGGCCACGCCTGAATCGATGACCACGATCATAACCAGATGTTCCCCCTCTAAACGCCTTACCTGCGCAACAATAACGCAGTGCATAAGGTTCGGCAAGTGCCTTGATGCGAAACTCCCAACCAGAGGTCTGATTCTCCGGGTATGGGGGCGTGGGAGGGCATCAGGTTGAAGAATCGCGGCTAAAGCTCAGTTCCCCATCATCACCAAGCACCACCGTACCCCGTTTAGGCTTCTCGCTTTCGGACTCCTCTTGGGTAAGGGCGCTCAAATCAACGGTGTATGCCTCTGCATCGTCGTCGGTGCGGTTCAGGTTCACGGGTTCTACCGAAAGAATTGTATCCAATTTGGGGACTACATATACCTTGTAGTAATCCCGATCATGCAGGCTCAGCAGTTGATTGCTTGTGATCTGAAAAGTGCGCAGCCCATCCGCATCAGCAATGCGCAGTTGTCCACTTCGGCGGTTATTGATTTTCAGTTGAATCCGACCGAAGTAAGTGGTAACCCGATCCGAGCGTAGGGTGATGTGGTGAAAGATCAGCCTTTCGAGACGTCTGAGCAGGATTGCAAGGCTAAATATCAAGACCGAAGGCGTGGTGCTCACCTGTGTAGCGCCAACAATCATTAGGATCACGAGCGCACCTAAGATCATCAGGGAAACATTACGCAATTGTCGGATTCTCCGGCGCTGCGTCTCCGATAGATGCCCGTCTCGGTTGGCGAAAAGGTCTTGCTCGTTGAAATTGAAGGCCTTTGCAAGCTGCTTTTTGTTCATTTTCACGCCCTGCCCAACTGTTTGATCACTTTCGCGGCGGGTGGATTGCCCTATTATCGCCAAACCCAAACAACGCCGCAAAAACGGTGGGCAAACACCGCATCCGTTCGCCCTTTGCCTGTCTCCCCGGTATACTCGTCCTAGGCGCACTCTGTGTCGCTTGGTTTTTACGAACCTAAAATAGACTTCTAGGGATATTTATGAAGCAACCACAAACACCGCTGACCGTTGAACTCGCCAGACCGGCGGAGACAAACCAACCGCCTGAGCAGCGCACGGGGTTCCTTCGCCGACTGATTCAGGGCTTCACCTTGCCCCTCCTCTCCGTTTTTACGGCCGTGATCATCGGCTCGATCTTCATCCTGCTGGCAGGTTATGATCCCTTTCGGGCCTTTTCCGGGCTGCTCCAAGGGGCCTTTGGCACCGATGGGGCGATCACCCGCACCCTGATCAAAATGACACCGCTGATTCTTTCGGGCTTGGCAGTCGCGTTAGCCTTTAAGGGTGGTTTGTTTAACATCGGGGCACAAGGGCAGCTTGTGGTTGGCTCCTTGTGTTCTGCCGTGGCTGGTTATGCGCTTATTGGGTTACCACCGCTGCTCCATGTGATCATCTGTTTACTGGCAGGGATCATTGGGGGCGGGCTGTGGGCCTTTGTGCCGGGGCTGCTAAAGGCCCGCACGGGTGCCCACGAGGTGATCTCTACGATCATGCTCAACTATATCGCGGCCCTGCTCCTTGAATGGGCGGTGGCCCCCGGGCGCACCGATGCGCCCCCCGGGCCTTTCGCCTTTTGTCGCCTTCCGGGGCAGTGCGCCTCTAACCCCAATGTGACCCCGCCCATCCTTGAGAGCGCCTATCTCCCCGCAATCTATACCCCCGGCGGCAACGCCCCCGACTACCTACACTTTGGGGTGATCATTGCGCTGGTGGTGGCCATCCTGATCTGGATTCTGCTGTTTAAAACGACTTTTGGCTTTGAACTGCGGATGGTCGGCTTAAACCCTTCAGCGGCACGTTATTCGGGGATCAAAGTGGCGCGTATGACCATCTTAACGATGGTGATCTCTGGAGCGCTGGCGGGGCTTGCGGGGGCCATTCAGGTTCAGGGGGTGGTGCATCAATTCCAAACCAACCAGAACCTGACCCTCGGCTTTGACAGTATCGCGGTGGCTCTTCTGGCGGGCAGTAATCCCATTGGGATCATCCCCTCCGCGTTTTTGTTTGGGGCGATGGATGCAGGCACAACCCTGATGCAAGCTACTTCCCGCGTGCCGGGTGAGTTGATTCAGGTGATGCAGGCCCTCATCTTGATGTTTGTGGCCGCAGACCAGATCATTCGAGGCATGTATCGCATCAAAGCGAGCGGCTCCGGCGACAAGATACGCCTCAGTTCTACATGGGGACAGCGCTGAGCGCGTAGGAAAGGGACAAAAACACGATGGATGTCATTTTAGCGGTCATCAACGCTGCGATCCGTTTCACCGTGCCCATCACCTTGGGGGCTATGAGTGGGATCGTAAGCGAACGTTCGGGCATCGTCAACATTGCCATCGAAGGCATGATCCTTGCCGGCGCGTTCACTTCGTTCATCACCAACATCCTGTTGAGTACGCCGGGGGTTCCAGAATTTCTCCAGTTGCAGCCGATCCGTTTGGGGGTGGCGATTCTGGCCGGCGCAGCGGTAGGCGCAGGCTTAGCCCTGCTTCACGCCCTGCTCTCGATTCGCTTTAAGGTGGATCAGATCATCAGCGGCACGGTGATCAATATCCTCTCCGCTGGGGTCACGGGGTATCTCTACATCGGCAATCAAAACTCTCTGGGCACCCTGCCCGCAGTCGTCAACAACCCTTTTACCACCGATCAAGGGCTATTGTATTACCTTGGGGCCGTGATCTTTGATAAAGGGCTTTTGACCTATCTCACCTTCTTTTTGGTGCCCTTTTTGGGCTTCTGTCTGTTCCGCACCACATGGGGTTTACGTACCCGTTCGGTTGGGGAGAATCCCCGCGCCGCAGACACCCTTGGGGTGAACGTTTATCGCTTGCAGTACACCAACCTTGCCCTCAGTGGGATTCTGGCGGGTCTGGCGGGGGCAGTGCTGGTGCTGGAAGGTGTCTCCTTTGAACGGGGCATGAGCGCTGGTCGAGGATTCATCGCGTTGGCTGTGATGATCTTCGGCATGTGGCGGCCCTCACGGGCGTTTTTGGGGGCACTCCTCTTTGGTTTTGCCAGCGCCATGCAAAACCAACTTCAGTTTTTTAATGTTCAGATACCCCATCAATTTATTGCTATGCTGCCATATATTTTGACCCTCGTTGTCCTCGCCGGGTTCATGGGACGGGCACGTCCTCCGGCGCATGTGGGCAGCGCCTACGAAGTGGAGTGAGGTGAACGCCCATGTCGAATCCGACTGCCAATCAAGGTGACAACCGCAAAGGCGAAGTCGTACTGGAGGTCAAAGGCGTCACCAAACGATTTCCGGGGGTGCTGGCAAACGCCGACGTTAATCTCAGCCTGCACAAGGGAGAGATTCTGGCCCTGCTGGGCGAAAACGGCGCGGGCAAAAGCACCCTGATGAACATCATTTACGGGTTGTATCATCCCGACGAAGGTTCGATCCAGCTTCGGGGTAAGCCGGTGAAGTTTGCCAGCCCCCGCGAGGCCATCCACAGCGGCATCGGGATGGTGCATCAACACTTCCAGTTGATCCCAGTGATGACCGTCGCTGAAAACGTGATTCTGGGCGAGGAAGGCACAATCCAGCCTCAGGAACGCGATATTGCCCCTGATCAGAGCACCTTTGCGGGGTGGATACGTTTGCTGTGGGGCGGGCTGTGGCGTCTTTTGATCCCCGTCCTTGCGGTGCTGTTGGGGGTCTTTATCGGTTATGTCCTGTTTTTGCTGGCGCTCACCATTGGCACCTATCTGCCGCAGGGTGAGGCCTTCACCCGCTCCAGCTATCTTCGCCTCGAATTGTTTGCGCGTGCCCAGACGGGCTTGGGCGCATATTACCCTGAAAATCAGACTGTGGTCACCCTGTTGGTGTGGGCCCCGCTGGTGTTGGGGGCGGTGGTGGGCGCGCTGGTCTTGGTATCGGGTTATCTTCATGCCCGCCGCACATGGCACGGGCGGGCTGCAAATCTTGACTATACAGCGCACCGTTCGTCCCTTGATGCACCAGTAAATGCCATCCTTGACTTTCTGGGAACGCTGCGGGCTGTCATCAGTCGGGCACGGGCCGCGGAACGGGTACGGCACATCTCGCGCCAGTTCAATTTGGAGGTGGAGCCGGAAGTCTTCATCGAAAAACTTTCGGTAGGTCAGCAGCAGCGGGTCGAGATTGTTAAGGCACTCTACCGCAAGGCGGATATTCTGATTCTGGATGAACCAACCGCAGTCCTCACCCCCCAAGAAGGGCGCGAACTGTTTCGGATCATGCGTGAACTCGCCGCCAAAGGGGTCTCGATCATCTTCATCACCCATAAGCTCAAAGAAGTGTTTGCAGTTGCGGATAGCATTGTGGTCATGCGCGGTGGACGGGTGGTGGGGGATACCACCCCCTCCCAATCCACCGAAGCCTCACTTGCGGCCATGATGGTGGGGCGCAGCGTGATGCTGAAAGTTGACAAAACCCCTGCAACGCCCGGTGAAGTGGTCTTAAAGGTGGATGATCTGATCGCAACCGATGATCGCCATTCGGTAGTCGTGGATGGGGTCAGTTTTGAGGTCTACAGCGGCGAGATTTTGGGGATCGCTGGGGTGCAGGGAAACGGTCAGACCGAGTTGGTGGAAAGCCTCACAGGGCTGCGTAAACCCGTATCGGGATCGTTCGCTGTGCGGGGTGAGGCCCTGCCCTTTAACAATCCCCGGACAGTGACCCTCTCCGACACTGCGCACATTCCGGAAGATCGCCACCGGTACGGCATGGTCAGGACCTTCCCTGTCGCGGAGAATTTGGTGCTCAACAGCTACTTCCGTAACCCCTTCGCGGTCTTTCCGACCCTTAAGGAATTCCCCGGATGGACGGTCTTTTACCTGATCGTTTTAGGCGCGTTGATATTCCTGATGTATGCAGGGCTGTGGCAGCCCATTTATAACCAGCTTGCAAGCACATGGTCACTGGCAGAACTCAGTCCGCGCCGTGATCCGGCACCCTTCTTTGCGGCTTTGGGGCTGTCGCTGTTGGTCTCAATGGTGCTGGTTTATATCAGTCACCGCCTGACGATCCTTCTGATGGGGGTAGCACGGCGGCTCCTTCCGGCTGGGTCAGAGGTGCAGGGTGGATTGACCGTAAATGCTGAAGCGGTGCGTCAAAATGCCTACCAACTCATTGAGCAGTTTGATATTCGTACCCCTTCCGCAGGCGTGAACGGCGGCAGCCTTTCCGGCGGTAACCAGCAAAAGATGGTGGTCGCCCGTGAGTTCAGCCGTTCGCCCCGGCTTTTGATTGCGGCTCAACCGACCAGAGGCATTGATGTTGGCTCTATCGAGTTCATCCACAAGCAGATTGTGGGACTGCGGGACAGTGGCGCTGGGGTGCTGCTGGTCTCCGCCGAACTGGACGAGATCATGTCGCTGTCAGATCGGATCGCGGTCATGTACAAGGGCAAGATCATCGACATTGTGCCCGGAGGCAGCGCCACACGGGAGCAATTGGGGCTGCTCATGGCGGGTATTCACGGTCAAGAGAAGGCTTCAGCTTCAAACACTTGAGACAAGATGAGACAGTATAGAGACGAAGTGAGCGAAACAAGAGACCATAAGAGACGACATGAGACAAAATCTCCTGTAATCTTGTATTCATAAGGGCAGACGAAATGAGGAGTGAGGAAAAATGACTACCGGACGGCATGAAGGCGAAGCAAAAGTCGTTGAACGTGCAATGCAGGACTCTGCTTTCCGCGCTCAACTGATGAGTGACCCCAAGACAGCGGTGGCAGCAGAAACTGGATGGATTATCCCAACAGATGTCTCTATCCGGGTTGTGGAAGAAACCGCGGACACCTTCTATCTGGTCATCCCTTTTAAGGCTGGTGCCAGCGAGTTGAGTGATGAGGAACTTGAAGATGTGTCAGGCGGGGCGCGGGTACGCTGCCCAGTGGAAACATGGTCTTGCAAGTGCACCGCCTAAGGGCACACTCAGAACTATCGTGAGCATCATCGTACCCCCAATGTTCTGACTGTGTTATCGCTGTTATCTCTCTATGACATTTCTGCCCGGTGGCAGTCCGGCTGCCGGGTGATTTCAAAACACAAAGTTCAAAGCAAAGTTCATCGGAGGAAAATATCATGAGCGAAGGTCGTCGTGAAGGTGAAGTTCGGGTTGTGGATCGTGCCTTGAGTGATCCCTCCTACCGTGCCGAGTTGATCGCCAACCCGGTTGCGGCAGTAGCAGCAGAAACCGGCTGGCAAATCCCCGCCGGGGTGCAGGTCAAGATCATCGAAGAGACCGCGGATACCTATTATCTGGTCATCCCCCATGTAGAAACTGGCAGCGACGAACTGTCCGATGAGGAACTGGAAAACGTCGCCGGTGGTGGCAGCACCCGCTGCCCCGTCCAGACTTGGTCTTGCAAGTGCACCGCCTAATTAGGCGCATCGCAGCTTAGCAGATTCCGCAGACGAGTTCTTCTGTGTTGAGGACTACGCGCCCCGCAAGGCGCGTAGTCCTTTTATGGTACCTAGACACAAGGTAAGGTTAGGGCGATTCAGCCGATGATCAGCCCTCCCCACGATCCTGTGAGGGCAAAGCGGATCAAAGTGATCAGCCCCAATTGGGTGAAGGCGACGCCCACCCCTAACCAGAGAGGAGAGATCAGATCACGCCAGCGCTGAGCGGGCACCCTTCGGCTGAGGGTGAAAAATAAAGCACACCCGATCAGGCACAACATCACAAAAACACAGGTCACACTCACCAGCCCCAAAATGAGCCGAAACAAAGGGCGCTCAGCCAAAATCAGCCCGATCAGAACAGCCCCTATCGCCAGCAGTGCGCCTAGGTCAGCCCAGCCATCCAGCACCCGGCGCGAATCCACCTCCGCCCATACCGCCCGATTAAACATGGGCAAAAGCACCGTGCCAACCGCGATACCACAGAGCATCCCACTGACAAGGCGTAAGGTGTTATTGGGTTCATAAATGCCTGTAAACTCCGGAAATAAGTGAAAGTAGCTGTTAACCCCATCAATGCCCATAAACGCTACAAAAACGCCAAAGACGAGCAGAATGGGCAGAGGGGGCACCTTTCCCACCCGGACCCGTCCCCGCACCAGCGCCAAGATCAGGGCTGCGGCGACGCCCAGATAAATCCCGGTGCAGCGGGCACACAAAGGCATGGGATCAGCCTCAATCAAAAATGAACGGGACACAATCTGATGGCAAATGGCATAACCAATAGCGGTGGCTTTGCCCATTACCCCCGGAGGTGTGCCCAACAACCACAACCCTGCCACAATCAGGGCGCTTAGACTCATCAACAAGGTTCGCCAGCGCGGGGGCCGCAACACAGGGGTTGGGCGAGTATCCTCAAGGGCATTCATGAAGGTAACCCTCAGTCCTCAATAAAAAATGGTCAACCAGCACCAGTATGCTCTAAACAGCGCCGGAAAGCTTTTTGGTGTCCTTCCGGAAGTCTACCAGCAGGTTTGTTCAAAACCGCTATAATGATATTACCTTGATTGGAAAGGCTCAAATTGCCATAAAAAGGAGATTCAACCATGATCAAAGGGTTTCTCAGTAGAGGCGCAGCCCTGCTGGTTGTAGTTGCGCTCATAAGTGCTTGCCAGAGCGCTGCTGTGGATGATACGGCGGCCAAGATGATGCCTGCCCTGACCGGATATAACATTACCGATACACAAGAAATCATCGACGCCCTCTCTAAGGCAGTTGCGGGTGCAGCCACCGCAGGGGGGCAGATTCAGGTAACTGGGGTTGTGCTTGCGGCTAACGAGATCGCCAAATGTTATCAGCAGGCGGGTGCGGTTCAGGGGCGGGTTTATGTGAATCAGGAAAACCCCCTGATCTCAGGATTGACGGTCATCGTCAACCGTAACAAACTTCTTGATCCCGCAACCCTCCTCGGCTGCATCACCCCCGGCGGGATGCGTTCGATGAGTCCCAATAGTCTTCAGCCGTGTGGTTTTGCTTATGCCCTGCCCAAAGATAACAACGAGTTTTATATTGCCTTTGTGGCCACCGACGAATCGCTGTGCAGCGCGCTCTGCTCTGCCTTGGAGGGCTGCACCGCCAAGCGTGGCATGTGATCTGAACGTACCTTGTCATTTTCTCATTTGACAGGGACGGGCATTCACCGCATAATGTTTATTGGGTGCAGGGGAAAGCTCTCACCCACCTCCTAAATGATCGTTGGCGAGTTGAAAGGAGGTGATCCAGTGTTTGAGTCTGTTAAGACTAGCGCTCTGGGTTACCTCCGCTCGATAAACTGAGCGAAAACCCAGAGCGCGACAAGGAACCTCCGGCTACACCGGGGGTTTCTTGCTTTATGGTGAAGTCTTTAAAGGCTGAATGGTGCGGGTGGCGCAGTTAGCCACTCACGGATTCACGAAGCGCTGCGATCCCGGCGGCAGGGCCATCGGGGAAGTGAAAGATGCTGCTCCCTGCGACCAGTACATCTGCGTCGGCCTTCACCACATGTCGTGCTGTGATGGCGTCAATGCCCCCATCGACTGCAATCTCGACTGGCAAATGCCCCAACACTTTACGAATCTGGGGAATTTTGCCAAGGGTCGAAATGATAAAAGGCTGCCCGCCAAAGCCGGGATTGACGCTCATCACCAATACCCGCTCGACCTCCGGCAGCACCTCACGGATTTGATCGAGGGGGGTATGGGGGTTAAGGGCTACCCCGGCCAGTGCCCCTGTCTCGTGAATCTGCTGGATGGTGCGGTGTAAATGAGGGCAGGTCTCCACATGTACCGTGATCATAGACGCACCCGCTGCGGCGAAGGCCTCGATATAACGCTCTGGCTCCACGATCATTAAGTGAACGTCCAAAGGCAGGGTGGTAACGCGCCGGGCCGCTGCAACGATCATCGGGCCGAAGCTGATGTTAGGCACGAATCGCCCGTCCATCACATCCACATGGAACAGATCAGCGCCGCCGGCTTCCGCTTCGCGCATGTGATCCCCAAGGCGAGTAAAGTCTGCTGCCAGAATTGAAGGCGCGATCTTGATTTTGGCCATATCGTATTTCTTAATTGTATTTCTTATTGATGCGGTTCTGCCTGACGGGTAAATTTCATCACGCACAAGCTTCTCCGATTGCTGCTCACCAGAGGCAGGGCTTCAAAGCCATAATTCTGGAACAGCGACACGGCCGCAGGCGATTCGCTCACAAGACTCATGGCGATCCAGTCATGGGTCGGTTCAATCTGAGCCAGTGATGCTTCTAAAAGCGCCCGTCCCAAACCCCGTCCACGCCATTTCGGCAATATACCCATCACATGGAGCAGTACCCCACTACCTGCCGGGCTGGGTACTTTCTCACGGGGGGTATAGCGCGGCCGCCAGCGATCATTCAGTTCGCGCCCGGTGACATCAAACCAAACACTTGCCCCTACATAACGTTCCCCCACCCGAACCAACAGCCCCCCAAAACCCTCGCGGGAGGCGTCGCTCTGAAAACGCGCAAGGGTATCACTCAGACCCAAGGTGCTGTCCAGAACTGAGGATACTTCTTGAATAATCTGCCCAGTAACATGCAGCAATTCCGGGCTGTAGGGGACGATCTCAAATGCGACGGACATACTTCACACCACTTGTTTCTGATAACGAACCCAAGGGCATATTGTAAGGGTTGAATGTGCCTGTTGGGTATCAACATCGTAAAAAAGGGATCAAATCCTTCGCCTACGGCCCTTTGGTGGGTGGAGGCGTGACCAAGATCAAAGGCGTGATGGGCAGCCCCGGGGTGGTGCTTGCGCCTTCCACAGGGCAGATCACAAGGCGTTGAATCCGGGGCAGCCCCGGCCCCCCTAACTCAAAGTTAAATTCCCCCCCTGCGCGAGGCATGTCCGCCGTCAGAATTCCGTAATTTTGAAGGCGGAAGGGACTTTCCCGGACGACCCGACCCTGCCTGTCGCGGATGGTATAGCGCCCTTCGGTCTGCATCGGCGCGCCCACATTGGCAATCGAAAAGGTGATCCGCCCCGGTGGATCGCACCGGGTGACCAGCAGCAAACGGGGCACTCCCGCAGCACTAAGAGGGGTGGGGGGTGGCGGCTGAGTCCCCGGAAGGGTGCGGGTGAGTGTGGGTGAAGGAATGCTGGTCGGGGTTAGGGTCACCGTGAAGGTGGCCGTCAGACTGGGCGTGACCGTTGGGGTGAAGGTTAACGTATGGGTCGGGGTCGCGCTGGCCGTTAGGGAAGGCGTTACACTGGCGGTATAGGTCGCCGTTGCAGTCGCAGACGGTATTGCCGTGGCGGTATTGCTTGGGGTAAAGGTTAAGGTATGGGTTGCGGTCGGTATTGCCGTCACCGTATCGGTTGGGGTGAAGGTTGGGGTAAAAGTGGCCGTAAAGGTCGGCGTATGGGTCGGGGTAAAGGTGGCGGTGAAAGTCGCCGTGAAGGTTGGGGTAAAGGTCGGCGTGGGTGTAGGCGGAATTTCTGTCTCCGTGCTGGGCATCAGGTCAAATGGGATGAAGCCCTCACACTGCACGCTGTCCACCGGAATCCACAACTGAGTGGTGCCATCAGAGAGCAGGCGCATCCACTTACCTTCGGTGTCACGCCGATCTGGAGTCAGTTTTACCCCCATCCGGGCCGAACCTACCGCCGGGTAAATCTCCCCCGGCCCGCTGTGGGTGGTCACTTCGCGGGTGGTGGTGCAAACCGGATCACTGACCGGGATTTCTTGAGTTTGGATCACTTCCTGACCATCGTCGCCGATCACCCCAAGTGTGTAACGTACCGGGCTGATCGGAAAGCCAGTAAGCAGGTCCGAACCTTTTTCGAGGGGGCCGAGGTCACGCGGTGCCTGAACCCCGATCAACCCTTCAAGGGCAGTGATCTTCACCGACTGCGCGTTATCCACCTGCCAAAAGACGCCGATTCCTTGCCGTACAAAACGAAGCAGACGATCTGGGGTAGCGTGCAGATCCGTGATCACCGCTGCCCTTGGGCGTGAGGCAAGCAGAATGGCCCCAAGCCCAGCTAAAATCAGAATACCGGCAAGCATGGCCCATAACCACGTTCGCGCTGGTGGTCTGACATATACCCCCGGCTGTGAGACCAAAAAACCGGAGGGATCGTTGGACTTGACCACCACTGCAAAGGGGGTTTCGGGGCCCAAACGTTTGCCCCGCGTTGGGGTAAGATTCACCGGCACTTGGCGCCGTTCACCCGGCTTGAGGATGATCGGTGAGGGTTGAAAATCAAAGCCGATCACCTCCCCTGCACTTCGGCCCCCAAGCTGAATGGTCAGAGCAGCGCTGCCCTGATTATGAACATAGACGATGAGGGGGTTTTTGCCTTCTACTCGGTAAGTGCCGAGGGCCATCCCAAAGCCGCTAAAGGCCAGAATCCGTAGGATCATCTTGGCTTCGACGGGTTTGTCTGGGGTGGAGGCCGGTGTGACCGTGACCGTGATCGGGTAATCCCCCGGTACGGAATCCGGGCGGCGCATGGGTTTAAAGTTGATCGTGATCAGGGCTTGCCCAGCGGGCGGAATCTCCGCCTCAAGGCGATCCACACTGAACCATTCGCGGGGGACGCCCGCAACTTCAAACTTGTAACGCTCAACTTCAAAGCCGTTGTTACGAACGATGAGCTGCGCCTGTACCCGTGTACCGGGGGTCACAGGCATTCCGGGGCCTTCTAGCTGAATCGCAGTACTGCCGCCAGTAAGCTCAATGCGCTCAGTTTTGGGCTGGATCGGTTGAGTGGAGACCTCACCCTGCGGGGTTAGGGGGTTAAAGATCAGGCGCAAATCCCCGATCTGTATTTCCTCACCGCCGCGCAGCACAAGTGATTCGTTGGGTTTAAGGCGCATCCCATCAACATAAGTCCCATTCACGGACTCAAGGTCTTTGAGGATCACCTGATTATTGTCGTAACTTAAGCTGATATGGTAACGTGAGACCGAGGTTGCATCCAGCATGATGTCATTGCCGGAAGAACGTCCCACTGCGACTGTATTTTTTTCTAGTTGGTAGGTCTCTAATGGACCATCGGGCCAATAGACGTCAAGTCTGCCGTAAGCCATGCCCATCCCTCCCTAACAGCGCGAGTCTAGCACGAGGTCAAAATCAGGGCAATCCGATCCCACAAAATTGATTGCCTACTCTCGAATGCGCATTTTGTCCCGGATAAAATCCGCCACCATACCAATTGCGACTGTATTGAATCCTCCTTCAGGGATGATCAAATGGGCATAACGTTTGCTCGGTTCTACAAATTCGAGGTGCATCGGACGCACCGACTCCAGATACTGATGAATGACTGACTCCATGCTGCGGCCACGTTCGGAAATATCCCGTTCAAGGCGGCGGATGAAGCGTATATCGGCATCGGTATCCACAAAGATGCGCACATCTAGCAGGCTGCGCAGTTGGGCGTCAGCAAAGATCAAAATCCCTTCCACAAGGATGATCGGGTGCGGCTCAATGCGGTTGGTTTGGGCGCTGCGGCTGTGGTTCACAAAGTCGTAGACAGGTATGTGGACGGGCTGTCCTGTACGCAGTTGGGTCAGGTGTTCAATCAGAAGGGGGGTGTCCAATGCATCGGGGTGATCAAAGTTGACGATCTCGCCAGCGGTGCGGGGCATCTTGTTGAGTCCGTGGTAGTAAGCATCGTGGGGGATATAGGCGATCCGCTCCTTGCCGATCAACTCTACAAGGCGCTGCGCCACAGTTGTTTTGCCCGAACCTGTCCCCCCTGCCACCCCAATCGTCACTGGTTTTATGGAGTCCGCATCCACAGATTGCCCCTTTCAAGTTGGCTTCATCAAATCCACCGCGTATTTTAACATGTGCAGGGTTTTCGCCGAATAACTGTCGGGGGCGAAACCAGAACCAGTGCGCAGAAGTTCACCCGGCTTTGTCCCCAGTGCGCCTTGAAGTCCCCGTTTTGCGCCGGATGATGGTGGTTGCATCGGAAGTGGGCGCGGGTAGCCACACGGTAAAGGTGGTGCCCCTGCCTATCTCACTCTCGGCTTTAACTGTGCCGCCGTGGGCTTCGATGATCCCTCTGGCGATGGTCAAGCCCAACCCTGCACCCTCACGGGGACCGCGCTGACGGCTCTTATCCACTTGATAAAACCGATCAAAGATGCGCGGCAGATCTTCCGGGGGGATACCTTCCCCAGTATCACTCACCTGAACTTGTACACCTGCGTTCAGATAGGCGGCCCGAAGGGTCACTTTGCCGCCTTCGGGGGTGTGTTTGATGGCGTTATCGGCGAGGTTGGTAAAGACCTGCACTAACCGATCCCCATCCCCTGCAATAGGGGGCAGCGGCATGGTCAGGACTTCAAGCTGAATATCTTTGGCCTCTGCGCGGGGGCTGATCCGCTCCTTCACCACCCCTAAAATGTCTTCTGTTTGGAGGGTATGGCGGGTCATGTTCCAGCGACCGGATTCGATCCGGGCCAGATCAAGCAGTTCTTCAACCATCCGATTGAGCCGAGCAGCCTCGTCGTGGATGATTTTGGCGGCCCGTTTGGCCGCTTCGGGATCAGCGGCTACCCCTTCGCTGATCGCCTGTGAAAATCCCTGAATCGAGGTGAGCGGCGTCCGCAGATCGTGGGTCACATTGGCCAAAAACTCGCGTTGGGCCTGTTGGGTGGTGGCCACCTCCGCGATCATCCGGTTGAAGGCCTCCGCCACGATGCGCGCCTCCTGAGGACCACGCACGGGGACTTGGGCATTGGAACTGCCCACGGCCACTTCACCGGCCGCACGGGCGATCTCCTGAAGGGGTTTGGCCACGGAGCGGGTGATCACATAGGTGAGGATCACTGCGACAGCCAAGCCGATCAGGCCCGCTTGAGCAAAGGGAAGCAGCACATCTTCACCCACATACTGCACCACCTCAGTGAGGGTCAGTTCGCGGGGGGCCCGCAGGGCCAGAACATATAACCACTGTGCGTTAAAGGGCTGAGCCACATAACGCCAATCAGCGCCATTCTCCTGAAAGAACCTGCCTCTGGTCATATCTTGGGGCGGGCTGTTGGTATCCCAGAAAGGGGGCACATAAGGCTGTCCTTCCAGATTTACCACTGCGCCGTCGGCAAAACCGTTGGTAGAGTCATACTCAACTGCCATCTGGGGCAGACGCAGCAGCAGAATCCGCACTGGGAAGTTTCGCAGGCGGGCCTGACGTGCCAGCACATTGAGTACCCGCTCCTGTACACGGGTGAGGCCGGTATCGGTGACCGTGCTGAGTTCTTCGGCCTCTAGCAGAAGCTGCATGGTGGAGGCAAGGCGCGTGCTGATCTCATCGGTGGGCACAGGGCGATTCTGGATTCCGATCAGCAGGGCAATCCCCACCACCGCCATGGCGATCACCAGAATCAGCCCATAAGAAACCAACAGCCGCGCCCGCAGGGTTTTAAACATACCCGATGCCCCTATTTCCGTTCCAGCTTGTAACCTACCCCCCAGACCGTCTCGATGGTCACCGCCGAACCTTCGAGTTTGCTGCGCACATGGGCCACATGGACATCGACGGTGCGGGTTTGTCCATAAAAATCAAAACCCCAAACCAGATCAAGGAGTTTTTCGCGGCTCAAGACGATTCCCTCGTTCTCGGCAAGGGTGAGCAGCAGTTCAAATTCTTTAGCCCGCAAGTTGATCTCCTGATCGCCTACGTGAACCGTGCGGCGGGCAGGGTCGATGGTCACATCGGCGATGCGCAGCGCAGAAGCTGGCTGCTCACTGCGGCGCGGTTCTGCCCGACGCAAGATAGCTTTGACTCTGGCCACCAGTTCGCGGGGGTTAAAGGGTTTGGTCATATAGTCGTCCGCGCCTAGTTCCAGCCCTACGATCTTGTCTACGTCGTCGTCGCGGGCGGTGAGCATCAGGATGGGCAGATCAGAGTCGGCGCGGATACGGCGGCACACCTGCCAACCGTCGATTTTGGGCAGCATCAGGTCAAGCACCACCAGCGCGGGACGGTCTCTTTTGACCCGATCAAGGGCGGCTTCACCGTCACGGGCGCTGATCACTCGGTAACCTTCTTGGGTCAGGTAGAGGGTGGTCAGCTCAATGATATTGGCCTCATCATCCACCACCAGAATCAGTTCATTGGGCATGGGTGCGCACTTCCTTTTGGCTCATGAAGATCATTCTACTCCATGAGCCAAGCAAGTTGGAATCATGAGGCACCGCGAGCGACTTTGGGAGGTCGCCCCGGCGGGAAATTCGATGGGACGGGGTGATCCCCCTGCGCTCAGCGCCGACGCCGTAAACGTTGAATGGTCTCTTGAAAGACACTCACGATGTTCGGGTTGCTGCTTTTGGCGAGGGTCAAGCCCCGCTCCGCGATGGCCATGGCATCGCCATAACTGCCCAACATCTCGTGAATGAGGGCGAGGGTATGGAGGCGCACGCATAAACTCCGATTGTCCTTGAGTTGCTCCGCAATCGAGATCGCATCCAGAATGAACCGGGCGGCATCGTTGGGACGTCGCCAGATACGAAGCACGTCTGCGATTTCGCCCAGTTCCATGCCCATTGCGGAGAGCGACTCCATGTTTTGGGCGATGCGGTATGCCTCTTGATACAGTTCCACCGCCTGTTGATAGCTGCCCAAACGCTTGTGCATGACCCCCTGCATATGGAGGATGCCTTGCAGCACTGACCATGTGCCCGAATCGCGCTGACTCTTGACGACCTTTTCGGCAGCCTTGAGGTACTTCAGGGCTTCGGTGTATTTTTCTTTGTAGTAGTAGTAATCTGCGACCTGCCGTAGGGTTTCAGCTTCACCAGAGACATCCCCTGCTTTTTTGTAGGCCTTACCCGCCTGATCCACCACTTTGAGGGCCCGCTCATACTTGCCCTGCTGAAAGAGGATCGAGGCCTGCTGAGCGTACATGACCCCGGCGCTGCTGAAGGCGCTATCCTTCATGGCCCGCTGGGCCGCATCTTCGAGCAGCTTAAGTCCCTCGTCAAACTTGCCTTCTTCACGGAGGAACGAAGCCAGCTTCGACTGCGCCGTATATTGCGTCTTGCCCGTGGTCGTTTTGACCGTTTCTTCAAGCAGTTCTTTGGCCAGATCAGGTTTGCCAAAACGATCCCGAAGGTCATACCAGATGCTCATCACAATGTCCGCGGCTTTTTGATGCTCCCCGATCTGGCGGAGGTGTTCACGCCATGTGAGTGCCCGCTGGATGAACATTTGGGTGGTTTGGGCTGCCCCCCGTTCGATGATCAGGCGCAGTTCGTTGAGGGCGACTTCGTAGGGCGTGCCCTGAATGGGCGCGGGCCCAACCCCCGCCCGAAAACGATCCCTGCCGGAGTTGCAAAAATCCCGTTCGATCAGGGCGGCCGCGCCCCGGTGCAGTTCTTTGATCTGATCGGGCGTGCACTGACTGCGCAGATAGGTCTGGGTGAGCGAATCCATCTCGTAACAGACCGTATCGTTTTCGGGATTGTGATACACAAAATGGATCAGGGAGAGAGCTTCCCAGTGGGCCATCATCAGTTCGGCCTCCTCCCGCGAGGGGATGGACGCCACATACTGGAGATCATCCGTCCAAAAATAGCTCTCGATGACAGCCAGCTTTTTGGCTGCTTCCAGTTCAAGGGGAGAGAGGCGGCCGATCAGGTCATTCATGAACGAGGTTCCCCACCACCCGGCCATGGCTTTAACCAATCGATCTGCGCCCCCGGTGAGAATATTGGGGTTGCGGCGCAACTGCCCTTCCACCTGATAGATCGAAGCCGGATGCCCCCCTAGCGGGTTGAGGATGTCGTTGAGTTGAATGTTGTTTAAGGGTTTAAAGGTGGGCATGTCTCGGATCAACATGCCCACAAAGATCGGGTGGAGGGGACCAAGGTGCAGTTCCAGATCGCGGGAGCCATCCAATTCGTTGAGCAGTTCCCAGCGGTAACGACTGGTGAAGATGGTCAAGATCGACCATGGGGCAGTGGCCACTGCTCGAAAAAAAGCGTTTAGGGCGGGGTTGATCACCTGCCAGTGACTGCCGTCTGGGCCAACGTTCATATAGGCGTCAAAACGATCCAAGATCAGCACCAACCGCCGCCGTTGAATATGGGCGGCCGCAGCCATCACCCGCCGATCTGGGGGCATTTGCGGGTTGCGCAAAAGGTTTGCGGCTTCGGGGAAGAACTGTCCCACCCAATCGGCAAGGGACGTAAGCATTTGGTTAGGCTGAGTCTTATCACAGGAAATCACCAGCGCGGAGTCGATGATCCCCGACCGTCCGGGACGTTCCACCACCCGCGCGGCCAGCGCGCTTTTGCCACTCCCGGACATCCCCCACAAGTAAGCCATATTCACATTGAGGAAGGGCAAAATATGGCGCAGTTTGCGCTGTTCACCGCGTCTGCCCACAAAGTGCGGGGGTTTGGGCAGCGGCTCCAAATTAAACTTGGGAGTGGGGGGGCGCTGTCGCTGGCCTTGTTGCGGGGTGATCAGTCTGGTGCCAAGCTGGTGAACATACAAGGCTGGGATACCCCAGTCGGCCAACGCAGGGTTGGCCTGATTCATGCTGATGCGGGCCTGTTGCAGCGCGGACTCAAGGGACATGCCCCGCCCCACCTGCTCAAAGAAGGTGCGGGCGAAAATCTGGGCGCTGGTATCAAGGATCGAGAACTGCATGGCCACCACTGCTGGAACTACCTCCAACAGCCCGGTGGCGATGCCGCTGGCAGCCTGCGTCTCATCGATCTGACCGGATTGGCAGGCGCTGAGGATCGTCAAGCGCAGGTTGTTTGCTTTGCGCAGGGTTTGGCGGAGGGTGTTGAGGTTGTTAAGCTGAGGCTCACCTTCATCATCTTCCATCACCAAAAAACTGCCCTCAGGGGTCATCGCGCCGTGCCCGGTATAGTACAGAACGTGATATTGGGCATAGGTGAGGTTGGTCTCAAGGTTGGTGAGTGAACCATCTTCCACAATATCGATTTCCACCTGCCCTGCTTCCAGTGCGGGTTTGAGGGCTTGGAGGATGGTCTGTACCTCGTAATCCACATTCAGCGGGGTGACCCCTCGTGGATCGGAGATGAACAGCAGGATGCGCAACGGGTAAGGCACTTCGGTGAGAGGCACATCCCGTTCCAGAGGAATATCCGGGGTGGTGCGAACGATTACCGAACTGCCCCCAATACCCAAAAAGCCGTCACCATCGTGCAGGTATTCCCATGGGATATTCCACAGTTCAGAGGCGGTGTTAAAGAGGCGCAGCAGGTACAGCGCCCCGCCTTTTAGATGGGGGCTGCGTCGCACATAATTCCGAAATTCACCCTTTTCGCCAAAAAGATCGTTGTAGAGCTTCTGCCCGTAACGGATCATATCCTTGTAACGATCCGTTTTTTTCCAGTCCATGTCTTTGGGGGCATCAGCATTGGCCACGGCGGAGGCTTGTTCTAGTAAGCGGGCGGTATAGAGGTACTGCACGTCACTGATATGCTCTGGTAGGGTGTTTTGGGTGATGACCTTCTGGTTGAGTGGATCTGTCACCCGAATAACGAAGCTGCCTCGGTCCCCCGGTTGAAACAGATCAATATGGATGGTGGGAAGGGTCTCAGGTAAGACAGCCTTGGGCTGCATGACTCCTCCTGCAACTGAAAGCGTTGATCCTTGATAAACAGCGATCACCTTTCTATTGAACCACAGTTCAGGCGTGAAGCAAGCACATAGCCCCATTTTTGAGGGCGTTTGCCTAAGAAGCCATTGGAGAAGTCACCTTTCGATGATTGACCTCATCCCCCCTTTCCCCCCTTCTCTAGTTTGGCTGAGGGGGAATAAGGTTCTTGAGGGAGCATCCCCCTCAACCTTCCCCTTTCGATAAATGGGGGCAAATAGGTTCAATCTGCGTAAATCCCGTCCTTTTCAAACGGTCTCTAAGATTGGTTGAGATGAAGTTGAAGGGGAAATAGAACGAAAAAACGCCCTTGAGGGGCGTTTGAATGGGTGAAAGAGGACTCGAACCTCTGACCTCTCGGTT
>JACSRJ010000033.1 GCA_014879835.1 Anaerolinea sp. | reverse complement strand
GGCGCTACGACGCGCTATCAATCGGTCTAAGTGGGGACGATGATCCCGGACTCGCTGAGGGCTAATGTTTGTGAACAGGACAAAGCCCCCTCAAAAACCCCGTTTTCCCCCTTCTCCAGAGGAGAAGGAGGTTAGGGGGATGAGGGCAAATGCGTAACTCCTATTCAAGGTTAAAATTGGGCAAGTCCATCAAGGCGATACAGCCTGAATCCGGTTCACGGGAAGGATCTGCCAGAAACGCCAGTGCGATCTCTGAAGGGCAAGCATGGGCCCCTACTGCACCGTGGCCCATCCCCGGAAAATCGAAGTTGTAGCTGTTCTTAAGCGTTTTGGCCGCCAGCGCACCCCACTCTGGGGGTGTGATGGGATCGTACATACCGTTGAGAATGAGGGAAGGAATATCACTCACCACAGCCTCGTTTTCGACTGCATGAGCTTCTTCAACTCCCCATGTTTCACAATCGGAGAATTCGCTTTCCACCTGAGTGATCGCATGTTCTTGAAGAGCATCAGGTAGGGTCTTGGCGTTCTCGATCCCTTTTTCCTTGCTGTCAAAGGCCACTTCTTCGGAACACTCCACCGAGAGCTGCATCCCTTCGGACTGATCCAAACTGGCGATCTCCTCTGGCTCTTGGCGCAGGAATGCACCGCCACCACCGCTGAGTTCAATCAGCAGTTCCCAGTCACCATCAAAGGCGAGGCTCAGGGCGAGGGGCAGATCCCGAATGGCTTCCGTATCGTACATCACCTGAAAGATCAGATCGTACACGACGCCAGCATCATAGGTAACCCCATCGATCTCCTCTGGAGAATCATTGAGGCCTTCAAGAAAGGTATAGAAGTTCGCTTTGAGATCAGGAAAGGCTTCGTCACAGGCGCTCTTTTGGGAACAGCCTTCCAGCATCCGATTGATGGCGCGCAGCCCGTAGAGATTCTCGGTCTCCGTAGAGTTCACGTTGGGCGGGTAGACCGCATCAAGGATCACGGACTCAATGCCTTCAGGATAGTCACGCATGGCGGTGAGTGCTAGTCGCGTCCCGTATGAAACCCCATAAAGCACCCATGATTGGTATCCCAGCGCAAGGCGTAGATCGTTCAGATCGGCGGCACTTTCTGCACTGTTGTATGCCCCCAGATCATTACCTTCCGCAATAAGGCGGTCGCGGCAGGATTCGAGGTTTTCCTGAGTTTCCTCTGCTTCCAACTCAGGGCAGTTGAGGCTTGGCTCGGCATATCCTGTGCCCCGTTGGTCATAGGTGATCAGATCGTACTGATCGAGCAGAGGGAAGCCGATCCAACCCTCTAGATCAAGGGTACCGCTCCCACCGGGGCCACCGGCTAGGTGAACCACGGCAGGCGCATCTTCGATACCCTCTGTATTTTTGATAATGGCCACATGCAGTCGCAGCATTTTCCCAGTGGGGTTATCGCGGCGTTCGGGCACGGTAAGGTAACCACAGCGAACCTGCAACTCCGCCGGGACCTCCACCTTGCACGGTGCTTCCTCAAAGAGGGGTGTGTCCGCGGTCACGGGGACTATCGACCATGACCATGCCAGCGCCACCCCAAGTGTTCCAACAAAAAATGCCCTGAGGAGTCGATTCATGTTTCACCTCATTGAGTCTGAAACTCGAGAGTCAGATCGGCAATACAGGCGGAATCTGGGGCTTGCGAAGGATTGGCCAAGAATGAGGTGAAGATCTCGGTGACGCAGGTGTTGGTGACTGTAACCACATGGCTCATCGTGGGAATCACAAAAAGATAACTGTTGGGCAGGGTCTGAGAAGTCAGTTCAGCCCATTCAATGGGGGTGGTGGTATCAAACCGTCCCGTCAGGATCAAAGTTGGCACACTGCTCTTGACAGCCTCATTCTCTATGGGATCGGGCATGGAGGTGACACCCCAAGCCTCACACTCTTGGAATTCGCGCAGGGTACGTCGAAGCATCGGTTCCCGAATCACATCCGGGGCGTTCTTGAGCAGTTCTGCGGCACGGTCTTTGCTGTTAAAGGGAAACTCCTCACCACATTCTACAGCCAACCGCATCCCTTCAGAGTCGCTGGTATCCCCCTCCTCGTCCATTTGGGCGGGGAGACCTTTGGCACGGGGGTTAATGCCCATAATCAGAGGCAAAAAGTCGTAGTTACCCATCGCCAGAAGCCCCAACAGTCCGGGAATAGTTGGGATGGTGGCGTCATCAAGCATCCCAAAAGCAAGGCGATCAATGATGGTATCACCAGTGACCACCAACTCGATGTCCTCACCAGTTTCAATGCTTTGTCCCGACACGGTGATCGGGGTGGTGTTTAGATCGTTAACCACTTTCAGGAAAATCTGATCAAGGTTCGGAAAGGTTTCGTTGCAGGCTGTATCGGCAGCGCATGAATCCCATAGTTTTTGGAAAGCATTGATCGTGACCACCCCTAAAGTCTCGTAAGCGTTAACGTTGGGGGGATAAACGGAATCGAGCACTACCGCCCGAATGCCTTCGGGGTGATCACGAAGAACCGTGAGCGCCAAGCGGGTTCCGTAGGACAGCCCATAAAGATTCCACTCTGAATAACCCATCGCCACCCGAAGATCAGCCACATCGGCGGCACTTTCAGCACTGTTGTAAGCGCTCAGATCAATGCCCCGATCAAGCAAACGCTGCTTGCAGGATTTCACTGCATCAGCCGGGGCAGGGTAACCGATCCCTTCCATCTCTGGGCAGTTGAGATTCGGCTCTGAAAAGCCAGTCCCACGCTGATCAACCATGATAAAATCGTAGGGTAGGGTGATGTCCTCATAGCGCCATGCTTCGACAGCCATTGCAGCACTCAGCCCGGGCCCCCCTGCCAGATAGGCCAAGGGTAAAGCGTTGGGCTGTTCACTTTTGAGGGTTAAGACAAAAATACGAATGGTTTTGCCATTGTTCACTTTGCGGTTTTCAGGCACGGTGAGGTAGCCGCACTCCACTGGACGCCCCGGCTGGGACTCGAGAGGGCAGGGGACTTTCTCAAACTTGGGAGCATCACCTTGCGCACGTATAGGACTGATGGCTGCCAGCGGCGAAGCAGCGATCAGGAATACTAAGGAAAATGTAATTGTCAGTGAGATTAGTCTTATGGAACGCATAACGGAATCTCCTTATGTAACCATCCATGCTACCACAACTCCGCCATTGGGTGGAGGTATTGTGCCAACCATTTTAGTTTTGGCACGAGACACTTGCGCTCATCATCTCCTTCTCCGCTGAGGCGGTGGTAGGAGATATAAGGTTTTTGAGGGGGAGTCCCCCCTCGCATCCGCATAAGCCGCATCGAGATCAATGGTCAAATTCTAAGAGTGAGGAGTCATGCACCGATTCTACCTTGCATCCGGAACCTTTGCCGAGAAACTGGTGGTCTTTCCTGAGACTCTTGTGCATCAGATCAGAAATGTGCTGCGGATGCGCCCCGGTGAGGAGGTCATTGTTTTTGACGGCACTGGGCGTGAGTACTTGATCACCCTTCAAGAAGTATCCCGTCAGGTGGTTGAAGGAGAGATCACAAAGGTATACCAAGGCCGCGGTGAACCTTCTTTAGGGATCAGCCTGTTTCAGGCCCTGCTCAAAAGGGATAACTTTGAATGGGCCCTTCAAAAAGGCACCGAAGTGGGGATTGCCAACTTCACCCCAATCCTCACAGCGCGGGTGATTGCCGAGAGCCGGGGTGAGTCCAAACGCGAACGGTGGCAGCGCACGATCATTGAAGCGGCGGAGCAGTCAGGCCGATGCCTGATCCCGCATCTCAATCCAGTGAAGGTTTTGGAGGCGGTGACAGCAGATCGGAGCAGTTTTGATCTGCCCCTGTTTTTGCACACTGGCGTTTCAAGTCGTCCTTTGCGAGAGGCCCTTGAGCGATGGGGGTCTGAACATCCGGGAGTTATGCCACACACCGCCCTCATGGTGGGACCAGAAGGCGGATTCACTGAAGAAGAAGCCCACCTCGCATCCGCTCAGGGCTGGATCGAGGTGAGCTTGGGAAACACGATTTTACGGGCCGAAACTGCGGGGACAGTGGCCGCTGCTAACCTAATTTACCACTTCAGCCGATATTAGGGTTTACTGCCCCTGCCACAAGAAGGTATAAATCAAACCTTCTGGGCTGACCACAATATAACTGCCGTCTTCAGCCCTGCGGGCCACACTAACCCGCCAGAATAGGGTGTGGGTCTCGCCCGGAGGGGGTTCAAAGGTCTCCGGCAGGCGGTAACTGGTGCTTTTTGTCTCCTGCTGGCGGGTTTGACCACTCGCTTGATCCGACCAGACCACAAGATAAAACTCATCCGGCTGCAACACCCCAGCAGGCAGCCACAAAAGCTGAACAATGCCCCGTTTGACCTCATTGTTTACGGGTGAGATCACGCGGGGGGCGGCATAAACAGGCGTTGGGGTGGCTGTCTCCAGCCCAGTCAGGGTTGGGGTGATTGTGGCTGTGGGGGGCGGCCCCGGCACATTGATTTCTGCGCCTTCAACCACGATGGGACGACAGCCCTGTTCGCCAATGGGTTTGGTCAGATCACAGCCAGCGCAGTTGATCACCCCATCGTTAAGACGACAAATATCGGCCAAACTGGCCCCAGTGCGAATTTGGATACTGATGATGTTGTCATCGGATTGAATCTTATACTTCACAATCGAATAGCCCCGTGTGGGTAGGGCAGCCAACTCCGTTCCCCGTGCGGCCGCAGTGGCTTCACCACCGGGCGGGGTGGGGGTGGCGG
>JACSRJ010000237.1 GCA_014879835.1 Anaerolinea sp. | reverse complement strand
GTCACATCACGGACATAATGGAGACGATTCTCAATATGCCAATGACTTCGCCAGAGGCTGAGCAAATCATGGACCGAGACTTGGTCCACATCCAAACTGGACAAGGCATAGTCAATCTGGTGCATGAGTTGACCAGTCGCTTTGTGGAGGATGGTACGTTCCATTCTGAGCATGAGACGGGCCCCGGGCCACGCTAGAAAATCGTCGTAGAGAGGCAGCACGGTCAAATGGCGCTTCTCAATACGTCCGTGAGCCAAATCAAGACTCTGACTGACCTGCATTTGATACTCGTCGGGTGGGGGGAAAAGGCTCAAACCAGTCTTGTACGGTTTGGCGGAGGTCAGGCTGATTATCTTTCAGCACTATCAAATAGTGTCCTTGGGCGCGAATAATCATCTGGCACACATCGCGCTGCATGAAGGCAGCATCAGCCGTAATGACCTGATTGGTCAGGTTCAGACCCTCCAAGAGCCTCAAACTCGCCTTGTGTTCGTTGGTGGTCGAGGGCACTTCGCCCTGCTTCAGGCTCAGTCCCAATTCATGCGACAAGACTGCCAGCAAATGAACCCCCGGCAATTCACCCGCTGCGCTCCCTTTCAGCACCTTGCCATCCATGGCCAAGGCTGACAAGCCGCCCCTTCCGTGCTCCTTGAGGATGGCTTGTCCCCATGCGCTCAGCGCCTCCTCGAAACTCTCCACATCAAGCCTGCTCACTGTTCGTTGAAGCGTTCCATAACCCGGACTTTTCCCTCGTGGGAAACCCATTGCCACCAGCAGTGCTCGCTCTTGGCGTTTGCCCCACGTCGTCAGCGCTTGCAAGCTCCGACTCCCACACAGCATCCCCGTGCACATAAACACCAGCAGCGCGCTCAATTCGTGTCGTTTGCCTTGTGGGCTTCGATGATCTTTTACGGCCTTGAGTGCTTCCCCTAGACTTTTCATCTTTCTCTCCTTCCGCTCTCTCCTCTATTATAAGAACGGATTTACCCTACTAAACTGCCGACAGTGTTTGACTCGCCCCACTGCTTATGCTATCATCCTTTCTGGTATGGTCCCATCTCGATATTAAAGAGATTCCCCAATGGCAAAGACGCGCACCCAGCAGATGACAGACCGTTTGCGCGACATGCAGCGCAGTAACCCAGAAATTGAGGCTTCGGCCGTAGTGAGTGTGGATGGGCTTTCGATGGCCTCTGCTCTTCCTGCCAATGTGGAGGAAGATCGCGTTTCGGCCATGTCCGCTGCGATGGTCTCTCTGGGGGAACGTATCGCCAAAGAGCTGGGGCGGGGCACCATGGAACAGGTTTACATCCGAGGCAAAGAAGGGCATGTGATCCTGATCGCAGTGGGTGAGGATGCGGTTCTAACCGGGATGGCGCGGGAAAATGCTCGTACTGGTTTGGTATTTTTGGATATGAAACGTGCAGCACAAGACTTGGAAAAGCTGGTGTAACCCTAATAACTGCACCAGCCGCATCATTAAAGCAGGCATCAACGGCGGGGAGGAAGCAGCCTATCAACGGCGCACCCTCCCCGCCGATTTTTGTGTTTAGGGCATGATGGAGAAGCAATGACACGGTATATCTTCTGTACAGGCGGTGTGGTCAGTTCGGTCGGAAAGGGCGTCACCGCGGCGGCCATCGGGCGCATTCTTAAAGCGCGGGGGCTGAAGGTGGCCATCCAGAAACTTGACCCCTATCTGAATGTGGACCCCGGCACCATGAGTCCCTATCAGCATGGTGAGGTCTTTGTGACGGTGGATGGGGCCGAGACAGATCTCGATCTAGGTCACTACGAGCGTTTTATTGACGAGAACCTGACACGGGGCTGTAATGTCACAGCAGGGCAGATCTACGCCGATATTATCGGACGTGAGCGGCGCGGTGACTTTTTGGGCGGGACGATTCAGGTGATCCCTCACATTACCAACGAGATCAAACGCCGGATCACCACAGTGGCCAAAGAGAGCGGCGCCGATGTGTTAATCGTGGAAGTGGGGGGTACGGTAGGCGACATCGAAAGCCAGCCGTTTTTGGAGGCTTTGCGTCAGCTTCGGATCGATGTGGGGCGCAAACGGGCCATGTATGTCCATGTAACCTATCTGCCCTACATCGGGGCGACGGGTGAACTTAAGACCAAACCGACGCAGCACAGTGTCCGTGATCTGCGCAGTATGGGCATTCGGGCCAATGTGATTATCGCCCGCGCCGATCATCCGGTCTCCAACGATCTACTGGACAAGATCGCCTCTTTCTGCGACGTGGATCGAGAGGCCGTAATCGCCCTTCCTACTGCCCGCACTCTCTATGAAGTGCCCCTGATGTTGGAGGAAGCCGGCTTAGGCGATTACATTTCGGAGCGGCTGCGGCTCAAAGGTCATCGACCCGATCTGGATGAGTGGAAACAGATGGTGGAGACCATCATGAAGCCCAAAAAGCCTCTCAAGATCGCCATTGTGGGCAAGTACATTGAACTTCATGACGCCTACATGAGCGTCAAAGAGGCGCTCACCCATGCGGCCAATGCCTGTGACCGCGAACTTCAGATCGAGTGGGTTTATTCCGGTGATCTGGAGAAAAACAAAAACTGGGAAGCCCTCGACAAAGTTCATGGGATTGTGGTGCCCGGTGGTTTTGGTTACCGCGGTATTGAGGGGAAGGTATTAGCAGCACGTTTTGCCCGCGAACACAAGGTGCCCTACCTAGGGTTGTGTTTGGGGATGCAGGTGATGTGCATTGAATTCGCCCGGAATGTCCTCAACATGGAGGACGCCAACAGTACTGAATTTGAGGCCCCCACTGAACACCCCGTTATTGACCTTATGCCGGATCAGCGTGGTGTGGTCGACATGGGCGGCACCATGCGTTTGGGCATCTATCCCTGTGCACTGGAGGAAGGCACTGCGGCTGCTGATGCCTATGGGGTGAATCGAGTCAGTGAGCGTCACCGTCACCGCTTTGAGTTTAACAACCAGTTTCGGCAGGTCTTTGAAAATGCCGGAATGCGCTTCAGTGGACTCAGCCCGGATCGCCGTCTTGTAGAGATCGCTGAAATTGCCGATCACCCTTTTATGGTAGGCAGCCAGTTCCATCCGGAGTTTGGCAGTCGTCCAAACCGCCCCCATCCTCTCTTTAGAGGATTCGTGGAGGCGGCTGTCCGTCACCACGATGGGGGCAAAGGGAAGTAAATCCTCATGAGTGATCTTGATCTGTGGTTGGAAAACTTTTGGGGCGCACTTTTAAGCGAAAACCCGGACTTAATCCGCAAGGTGTGGGCTGCTTTAGATGAAGAGACCAAAACAGCAGTACGCGCTCATCTAACGCGGATGGCGGGCGAACCGGGCTGGTCAGAGGTGCAGCGGGCTTCGGCACAAGTAGCCCTTCAGACCCTTGATCAGGAAGGGCAGCACTGAGCTTCCTATGGCCCGCATTTTGTATGTTGATCCCCTTCACCCGGAGCGCACCCCTGATCCTATCCGGGAGGCGGCTGAACTGATCCAGTCGGGGACATTGGTGGCCTTCCCTACGGAGACCGTCTACGGTCTGGGCGCAAACGCCTACGATATGGCCGCGGTGGGGCGTATTTTTGCGGCTAAAAAGCGCCCCACCAGTGACCCGGTGATCGTTCATGTAGCTGCTCTAGAGCAGGTTGATCAGGTAGCTGTATCTGTCTCCCCGGTAGCCCAACAGTTGATGAATGCGTTTTGGCCGGGGGCGCTCACCTTGATCCTGCCTCGTGGGGAACGCATCCCCCCGAATGTGAGCGCTGGACTGCCCAGTGTGGGGGTGCGAATGCCCGCCCACCCGGTGGCGCTGGCCTTAATTCGGGCGGCAGGGGTTCCCATTGCAGCCCCTAGCGCTAACTTGTTCTCACACACCAGCCCTACCAGCGCTCATCACGTGTGGCGCGATTTGGGTGATAGTATCCCTTTGATTTTGGATGGCGGTACGGCCCCAATTGGAGTAGAGTCTACGATCCTTGACCTGACCGGTGAACACCCTCAACTGCTGCGACCGGGTGGGGTTCCTCTGGAGGCTATCCAGCGGATTATCCCTGAGGTGAGGATCGAAGTGGTGGAGCGTTATGCAGCGGCGGATCAGGAAGCACTACCCGCGCCGGGGATGATGCTGCGCCATTACGCACCCAGAGCCTCTCTGCACCTTTATGAAGGCCCAGATCGGGCCGTGCGGAGCAGCATTGCTGCAACACTGGATCGACTGCGTCTGGAGAAGCCTCAAGCGCGGATCGGGCTGCTTCTGGCGGATGAGGATCTGCCTGCTCTGGGGCATTACACCCATGATTCTCAAATCATCATCTTGGCGCTGGGGTCGCTGCACGATCTGAGTGAGGCCGCACGACGTTTGTATGCTGCCCTGCATGATTTCGATGAGCAGCATGTCGATCTGATCCTTGCCCGTTCTTTCCCCGCAGTGGGGATTGGTGCGGCACTGCGGGATCGGCTCACCCGGGCGGCGGAGGGTAAAGTTGTTCAGGTTCAGGAATCATCGTCTCACCACGAGTAGGTAAATACAACCCCTATGAGAATCGAAGTTTTAGGGGCGGGCGGTGCGTGGGGGGTTCCACGCCCGTTTTGTCCCTGTCCTGTGTGCGAAGAAGCCCGTCTAAAGGGCGCTCCCTATACCCGTCTTGGGCCATCCTTGTTTTTGCACGAGATCAAAACCCTGATCGATACCCCAGAGGAGATCGGGATACAGCTAAACCGCGCCCGGATCACCCGCGTGGATGCGGTTTTTTACAGCCACTGGCATCCCGATCACACCGCTGGCATACGGGTCTGGGAAGCAAATTACAATCAAGGCATGAAAAACCCACTGCACTTCCCCCCAAAGACAATCCCCACCCAAGTGTACCTACCGGAGAATGTAGCCCGTACTTTTGGGGAGTTTCACGCCCTTCGGGACAAGTGCGAATACCAACAGAAATTAGGCGTGACCGAAGTTCACACCATCCCGATGGGAGAGTCCGTGAAGCTTCAGCAGGTGAAGGTCACCCCGATGCAGCTTGTGGAAGATTACGCTGCTGGGTTCCTTTTTGAGTGGTTTGACAGCGGTATTCTCAAACGTGTGTTGATCCTGATGGACGAGGTATTCGCTTGGACGCCCCCGCCCGATCTAGGTCCTCTGGATGCTCTCTTTATGCCCGCTGGGGCCTTTGAGCTAAACCCTTTGAGTGGTGAACGGAAAATTGTCGCAGATCATCCTATACTTACTCGAGAAGCGACCTTCCCTCAGATTTTACAGGCGCTTCGGGGGCTGGATGCGAAGCAGGTGATCTTCATTCACCTCAACGAGATCGATGGGCTGACCTTTGATGATTATCTCGAACTGGCGCGGCGCTTGAATGCTGATCCCGCGCTGGAACTGCCTCCGGTACGTTTTGCCTACGACACCCTGATCGTAGAGATATAAACAGAAAGCCTGGGCCGCATCACCTGTTCAGGGCACTCATCGGCGGCTCAGGGTCTTTCGCTAGGTTTCTTTTGTACCGTTCCATGTCCCACCGTGTTAAAATGCCCTGACTGTTACCAGAAATATCCCTTCGGAGTTCACTATGCCTGATAGAGTAGCCCTTTATTTGCAGGACGCACATGATTTACAGGATGCGATCAAGTTTGTCCAGTATGCAGAAGAGGCTGGATTTGAGGCCGTGTGGCAAGCTGAAAGCCGGTTAGTCCGCGACGCCATAGTGCCCATGGCAGCGTTTGCTGCGACCACCCGCAAGATCAAAATTGGCTCCGGGGTGATCAACAACTGGACGCGCAATGCCGCACTGATTGCTGCGACCTACCTCACCCTCGATGATCTAGCCCCGCATCGTATCATCTGCGGGATCGGTGCGTGGTGGGATCCGCTTGCCGCAAATGTAGGCATCAACCGCACCAAACCTTTGCTGGCTATGCGTGAAGTGGTCACGGTGGTGCGTGATTTACTGGCCATGAAGCGGGTCACCTTTCACGGCGAGTTTGTGAAGGTTAATGGGATCGAACTGGATATTGTCCATGGCCGCCGTGAACCCCGTCAGGTTCCAATCTACATCGGAGCCACGGGCATGAAGATGATGACTCTTTCGGGCGAGATCGCTGATGGGGTGGTGCTGAACTATCTGGTTTCACCCAGTTACAACGCTGAAGCCCTCGCCGCACTGGAGCAGGGCGCAAAAGTGGCCGGGCGCAAACTCGATGATATTGATCGCCCTCAGTTGGTGGTGGCCAGTGTTGATCATGACCGCAAAAAGGCCCTTGATAACGCCCGCAAGTTGGTCACCCAGTATTTAGGTCAACAGCCCCACATCATGAAGGCGAGTGGGGTCAGTCAAGAACTGCTGGACGAGATCGCGCAGGTGCTCACATGGCCCGCCACAGAGGAACAGATCGAAAAGGCGATGACTCTGGTGCCCGACGACGTGGTGCAGTTGATCACCGCCTCTGGTACTCCCGAAGAATGCCGTCGTAAAGTGCGCGAGTATATGGCCTCTGGCTGCACCTGCCCCATCCTGTACCCCCTTGGGGATGATGTGAAGCTCATGATCGATACCTTCGCCAATGGATACTCCGCTTAAGTAGGGTACCCGTCTTGACCGTCTCCTCGCTTCGCCCTCAAGGGGCAAACCCTCGTTGGTTTTGGGTGCTGCTGATTGGGATCGCCGGCTTCGGTATGGGGCAGGCGATCCTTCATGCCAGCAGCGATCTGATCATTGATGAACCTTTTGTGGCCAATGCGATACACGGCTCTTGGGCAGAGATGTTCACCCATTTTCAGACTGATCTAGCTCTGCCTCTTCATTTTGTGGTTCTGAAACTGTGGGCAGGAGTTTTTGGCGAAAGTGAATTCGCCTTGCGCTTCCCTTCGATCCTCTTTTATGGGGGATCAATCTTGGTCGTTGGCTTGATTGCTCGTCGGAGTGGTGAACGGTCAGGGCTGATCGCATCTCTGTTGATGGCATCCAGTGTGGCAATGGGGCAGGAACATGCTTTTTCGGCGCGCATGTATGCACTCCTCGGTTTAGAAATAGCACTCAGTACTTGGTGCGCTTTTGAGATCGTCGAACGAATCCGTACAGGGCGCATGGTTCCCAGATGGTTGTATGGAATCATGGGCACTCTTTTTTTAGCGGGGATGCTCACCCATACCATCTACTTCTTTTTTTTGTGCGCCCTGATGTTGATGGTATTGATCTGGGCACGGCGGGCGTTTATCCCCCTGCTCCTTATCGGGGTGATCAGTGGGGCGTTGTATCTGATCCCCATGTATCCATTACTGATCAAGTCGCAGCCTTTGCAGTGGCTCAGCAAAGCGACTCTCGAAAACATACTGTGGGGTTTTCGGCTGCTGTGGTTCAGCTTGGTATCGGAGGCGGTTCTGCTGTTGGCGCTGACGTTGATGATGATCCGTTTGGCGCGGCGGCGAAACCTCCCTTCTGAGGTTGTTCAGGCGGGCTTCATGACTGTGGTGATGGTACTGCTCACATGGGGCACGTCCCAGATCACCCCGATTTTCATCGCCACTCGCACCCCAATGCTCTTTTTGGGACTGATATGTGTGGGCGTGGGTGTCCTATTTGCACAGACTCTTCCCAGAAGTGCGATCTTGTTGGTGGGCATCTTTATCGCTGCCGCCAGTGTGGGGCTTAATGTCCTGCGCCTGAACATTGATCATGCCCAAACCCGCGAGAGTGTCGCCTCCCTCATCGACCATGCCCAATGTGGGGATTGGCTGATCTTGACCAGTCTCTCGTACAGCGAGGTGGTTTATTATCTGCGGCGGCTGAATGCCCCTCCATGCCTAAATATGGAGACTTTCCCGCCAGATACGGAGACCCACCCCGGTTGGATAGATCGCGCACGCTATCAGAATGATCCGACCTTGCTTCAAACTGCTGCCGATGATCTTGTTCGACGTCTTTCTGCATCAGATGCGCGCAAGGTCTGGGTGTTTTGGGATCAGGCGCGTGTTGATCTCAATCAAGCGCTGTCCGACGCTTTGGAGATGGGTTGGCAAAATATCGAGACCGTACCCTTTTATGGTACCTATTTCACCAAGATTCTGGTCTATGAAGCACGTTAGTCTAAGATAATCTCAAGTCAGTACCAGAAGGAGAACGTTTACCTTGACGCAGCATGATCAACCCCACCCCGGCGATCACGACTTACAGCCCAGTTCCCGCATGTGTTTTGGCTGCGGGATCGAAAACGTAGCCGGACTGCAAATCCGCTTTTATAACGATGGGCAAGGCAAGTCTCGTGCGGATGTGAGCCTTAGCGACAAACATCAGGGTTTTCCGGGCATTGCGCATGGAGGGATCACCGCCACCATGTTGGATGAGATCATGGGGCGCGCCGCCATGACCGGTAACTTCATGCGTTTACTGTATACCGCGAAGATGGAAGTGAAATACCGTAAGCCCGTGCCCCTCCACACCCCTCTGATCCTCACCGGACGGGTGGAGAAAGATCGGGGCATGATCGTTTACACAGTGGGTGAGGTTCGTCTGCCAAATGGCACCTTGCTGGCCGAAAGCACCGCGGTGCTGATGGAAATCCCCCGTGAGGAACTGGAAAAAATGAACACGGACGCCGTTGGCTGGAAGGTTTACCCGCTTGAGTGACGTTATCGCCCAAGGGCAGACTGGACGTGAGGCTGTGGTTGGGTTCACCTCTCCGAACCCGCCTCATATTGCCTTGATCATCCCCATCGCCTTTTTGATCGGCGTTTTGGGGGGCTATCGTCTGCTCACCCCTACACTCCCCCTAGATGATGCCTATATCCACCTTCAATATGCCCGCGCCATTGCGGAAGGGCATCCATTCTCCTATATCGCAGGTCAACCGGCCACCAGCGGTGGAACCAGTCTGATCTATCCGGTGTTGATCGCGCCCCTACTAAATACGTCTATGCGCCCAGAAGTAAGCATGATCCTAGTAGGGTTAGGGTTCTGGATTGCATCAGCATTTTTGATCCTCAGCCTGATTGGTGGCGAAGCAGGGATGCTGTTTACGTTCCTGTTTGTTTTGCAAGGTTCGCTTTATTTTGCTTTTTTATCCGGCATGGAGACCGGGTTGTTCATTTTTGTGACCCTGCTTACCTTACGCGGGGTTGTGCGTCGCAATCCCATTGGGGCGATCAGTGCTGGCGCGCTGGCAGCATTGGTTCGCCCGGAAGGTGCGGTGATCGGGGTGGGGGCAGCACTGTACATGATGTGCCATACCGCCTCGCGGCGCCACTTGATTTCACGACTGCCCCTTTACGCCCTGCCGGTTTTGGCGGCATTGGTGCAGCCGCTGATCAATTTGATTTATACCAGTTCGATCACCGCTAGTGGGATGCAGGCAAAAAGCTATCTGTACAACGTCCCTCGTGATTGGGGGCTGATCATCCGTGACATCGGTGGTACAGCAGTGCGCATATGGCGCGAACTACTCAGTGTAACCACACCCGACTATGGCACACTGATCCTATGCGTGTTGGCCCTGATTATGGTCGGGGTGGGGGCAGCAGAGTCAGTGCGCACCCGAAAACCGACCCCCGCTTTACTTATCGGGGTGTGGTTCGTCGGCTTAACCCTGCTCATCAGCACCCTAGAGACTGCATTCTGGCAGTTTAAGCGTTACCAGCAGCCGATGATTGCTCTGTGTTTTCCACTTGTGGGCTGGCTCATGTTAAGGCTCTGGGAAACCCGCCGCACTTGGCTGCGCGTGGGTGCGGTTGTGGGCATTCTGGGGCTGCTGATACAGGTCGGATTGACATTGATGCCCTTCATGTCCTATTACGATGACAACACCGCCGAAGTCGCTTCCAGCCAGCTTCCAATGGCGCATTATGTCCGAGAAGAAGTTCCCCCCAACGCGATTATCGGGGTGCATGACATCGGGGTGATGGCTTTTGTCGGGGGACACAATACTTACGATCTAGTGGGGTTGACGACCCCAGATGCTGCTCTTCCTTGGCGCAACGGTCCCGGTGCAGTGTATGAACAAATGGCGCGCAGCCCCTACCGCCCCGATTATCTGGCGATCTACCCTGATGCGCGAGGGCTGACCTATTTTCAGAACACAGCCTTGTTTGCTCAGAAACTAAGGTCGTTTCCTTCCACTAAGCCCCGCTTTAATGTTGCCTCCGCCACTGATTCCGGGCAGGATGTCTACCAGATTGATTGGCGCGCAGTGGAGCAAAACGGCTCATTTTATGCACTCCAGCCCTTTCAGCATTATGTTCGGGATGCGGTGGAAGGCATGAGTCTAGTCGATTCGGTGAATGTTGCTTATCTCCACGATGAAGAAGCGCACCAATACCAGTGGTGGCAAATGGATTCCCGCCCCGGATTTCCCACCGAACTCTATGATCAGACTTACCCAGCGGAATCGTGTGAGCCTGCACCTACACCCACTTGCCGAGTGATCGATGGGGGACGGTTGATCAGCGGTGGCGAGTCGATGGTCATCAGCACCCGCCCCGGTCAAGACCTGATCTGGGTGATCCGGGTACATCCTCGTTATCCTATCGAGATCAAGCTGTACGTGGACGAAGCATTGGTAGGCACAAGGACTATTCCCGCCCTTCCCGGTCGCTGGATAGAGATACCTTCGCTCGTCGAAGGCCATCTTATCACGGGGACGCAAACCCGGATTCGGGTAGAAGCAAATCTGAGTGACCCCACAAGTGGACATTACATGCCTTACCAACACTGGTTTTATCAGGGGCGCTATACACCTGCCACAGCCGAATCTTCTGAACCGCGGGCGCGCTTCGGGGCGCATTTGTGGGTCTATGCGGCGCAGGTTGAATATGAACCTACCATCCGTGCCCTCAGTCTCAAGATGATGTGGGATCTTAAAGCCCCAGAAGTGACCGATGGGGTCTTATTTCTCCATCTTTATGATCAAGATGGTACACTTAGAGAGGATGCCCAACTGGATCGACGTCCGGGTGGGGGAACTTTGCCTTTGGCCAACTGGCTGCCGGGGCTTTGGAGTGAACAATACACCCTCACCATCCCTGATAATGTGCCACCGGGACATTATCGGGTGGCGATAGGGATGTACGATCCCCGTTCAATGGTTCGGTTGGGGGTGCAGGGCACAGGTGCGGATGCAGATCAGCGCTTGTTTTTGGGTGAAATCGATCTCAAGTGATCAGAAAGTTCGGGACGGGTGCGGCTCTGTCGCTCCGTTCCGAGTGTATTTTGGGTAGATATTGAGGGTGATTCAGCCCTTATGCAGATTGTTTACGATAAACGTTATTATCGGAACTAATCACCGACTATGGACGAACACGACATCTTTCGGGCACTGCTAGCAGCACAAGATCAAGGGCTTGAGGTGGCGCTGTGTACGGTGATCCGTACTACTGGTTCCATGCCCCGCCATGCAGGCAGCAAAATGCTCGTTTATCCTGATGGCAAGATCATCGGAACCATTGGGGGCGGGGGCATGGAGTCCCGCGTCATCGGTGATGCCCAAGCCGTGATCAAAAGCGGCAAGGCTCGCCTCGAGTCCTACACCCTCAACGACCCTCAACGGGGTGATCCGGGGGTATGCGGTGGCACTGCTGATATTTTCATTGAGTCCGTCGGGCTACCGCCTACACTGGTGGTGATCGGCTGCGGGCACGTGGGCAAAGCGCTGGCGGAACTGGGCAAATGGCTCAAATTTCGAGTAGTGGTCAGTGATGACCGTGCGGAACTTTGCACCCCCGAACATCTTCCCGGCATGGATCAGTATTTGGTGTGTGCGCCAGAGGATCTGTCCAAACATCTGAAGATCACCCCCCATACCTATGTTGCGGCTGTGACTCGGGGGCAGTTGGTCGATGAGAAACTGCTTCCCCCCCTACTGGAGAGCGATGCCCCCTACATTGGCTTGATCGGAAGCCGCCGCCGGTGGGCGCTCACCACCAAAGCCCTTCAAGAACAGGGAATGAGCACAGACCAGCTTAAGCGGGTTCATGCCCCTATCGGATTAGAACTGAATGCCGAAACCCCTCAGGAGATTGCTTTGAGTATCATGGCAGAGGTTATCATGCGCTATCGCGGGGGAACAGGGCAACCGATGCAGTGGCTCGAAAACCTTAAAATAAAATAGATGATGCTTAAAGTTTCTTTTTCATATTCATTTTTCAGCATTGTGCAGTTTGACGGAAATTCTCTTCACAAATTCTGAGCAATTCGTTCATGAAAATTTTAACAATTTCTGATAACGTTATAGCATCGATGGAGTATGGAGAAAACCTGCTGCGAAACTACAGCGGAGCAGAAGCTGTGATAAGCTGCGGGGATATGCCTATTCCCTACTTGGACTACATCTGCTCAGTGCTGAACGTACCCATGTTTTATGTTCGTGGCAATCACGACACTCGGTACGACAATGATCACCCCGGAGGTGATAACCTACACAAGCGCATCGTGCGCTTTAGAGGGTTCACCTTCGCTGGTTTAGAAGGATGCATCCGCTACAACAAAGACCCCATCCAGTATACGGATCGTCAAATGCAGTGGATGGTGTTGGAATTGTGGTTTAAGGTTTGGTTCAGTATTACCCGACGTGGAAAACGGCTGGATATACTCGTCACCCATTCCCCTATGCAGGGGGTTCACGATTTACCAGATTATGCCCATCGGGGGTTCAAAAGTCTACGCCTTGCGGTGCGACTGATGCGCCCTCGTTATATGATTCATGGGCATGTAGATACACAGGACAGCCGTCGGGCCACCCGCACGACGGTGTACGAAACGGACGTGATCAACATCAATCCTGTCAAGTTCATGGACTTTGAAAATGGTTGAGATAAGGAGGGCCGTAAATTGAACGCCGATTCTCAACTAACCAACGCACAGGTCACCCGTGATTTTCAGAAGGCGCGTATGTCCGCCTTTTGGGAACAAGCTTGGTCCCTGCTCACTGGACGATCTATTGACCTCCTCCGCTTTGAGGAAGTCAAACAGCGACTTCGTCTGCGGGATGAACGTTATTTAGGACTGCGCGAAATCCCCCTCGATAAAATCGTGGGCAGCGTAGGCCGCTATAATGACTTTACCCGCACCTTTTTGCCCCGCACCAATGCGGTTCGTTCCCGTTGGCAGCGGTTAGATGCACTCGCCCGGGGCATGGAAGGCTTCCCTCCCATCGAAGCTTACAAGGTGGGCGAAGTATATTTTGTGAGCGACGGTAATCATCGGGTTTCGGTGGCACGTCAGTTAGGATCAGTGACCATTGAAGCCTATGTGACTGAACTGCCCACAACCATCAACATTGATGAGAACACTACCCCAGAAGACCTGATCAAAAAGGAAGGCTACGCCGACTTTTTGCAGCGTACCAATTTGGACAAGCATCGCCCCGGCAGTGAGGTTATCCTCAGCGAGCCGAATCGTTACCGGCAGATTCTTGAACACATTGACGTTCACCGCTACTTTTTGGGCATTGATCAACAGCGCCCGGTAGAGTGGAGCGAAGCGGTCGCCAGTTGGTATGATAATGTGTATATGCCGCTGATCCGCTTGATCCGTGAGCATAACATCCTTGAATACTTTCCGGGGCGCACCGAAGCCGACTTGTACGCTTGGTTAATCAAACATCAGGAGGCCATGCGCCTTCAATACGGCGGAGACTATGTAACCCCGGAGGAGGCCATTCAGGACTTCCTGACCAAAGTCGAAAAATTGGGGGCATGATCACCCATGTGGACTCACTATTACAGCGTCAGTACCATCGGAGAGGCGCTTGAACTGCTGGCTCAGCACGGGGACAAGGCGCGGATTGTGGCAGGTGGAACGGATCTCCTGCTGGAAATGGAACGCCACCAGCGTCCCGGTGTGGAGACCCTGATCGATCTCTCAAGGGTGCGTGGGTTGGATGAGATCAGTCGTTACGGTGATGAGATTCGCCTTGGGGCGCTGGTCACCCATAACCAAGTGGTGGGCAGCACACTCATCCGGGAACGGGCCCTGCCCCTCGCGCAAGCCTCATGGGAGGTAGGCGCACCCCAGATTCGGAACCGGGCCACGGTCGCAGGCAATCTGATCACGGCCAGCCCAGCCAATGATACCATCTCACCCTTGCTGGCCTTAGGGGCTTCAGTTACCCTCAGCTCGCTCAGCGGCGAACGGAGCATCCCCCTTCGTGATTTCTATTTAGGGGTGCGCAAGACAGTGATGCGCCCCGATGAACTCCTCAGCGCGATCACCCTGCCCGCGATGTCCGAAACCGAGCGTGGACTCTTCCTCAAATTAGGCTTACGTCGGGCGCAAGCGATCTCCGTGGTGAATGTCACCGTGATTTTGCGCCTAGAGCAGGAGCAGATCACCCGTGCGACGATCACACTAGGGAGCGTGGCTCCAACGGTGATTCGGGTTCCGGTGGCAGAGGAATATTTGATGGGTAAACCCATCAACAATCAGGTGATTCAAGAGGCAGCGCGATTGGCGTCGATCACCCCATCACCTATCGATGATGTGCGCAGCACGGCCCAATACCGGACAGAGATGATCAAAGTGTTGGTGGCGCGGGCCCTTCGGGCCTTGCGTGCAGGCACAGAGCGCGATTCCCTGCCTGCGCATCCAGCCATGTTGTGGGGATCACAGCAAGGACGCCTGACTCCTGAAACTGCCCTTTCTGAGCCGGTAGAACACAATGAACAAACGATTGAGGTGACCATCAACGGCAAAGCCTACAGCCTGCGCGGGGCTAACCATAAGACTTTGCTTCGGGCCCTGCGTGAGGATGCCCACTTGACGGGCACAAAGGAAGGCTGTGCGGAGGGTGAGTGCGGCGCTTGCACGGTTTTTCTGGATGGGGCAGCAGTTATGTCGTGTTTGGTGCCGGCCCCGCGTGCGCACGGTGCAGACATTGTCACGGTAGAAGGTTTAGCCAACGGCGATACCTTGCACCCAATCCAGCAGGCGTTTGTGGAAAAGGGCGCAGTGCAGTGCGGCTACTGTACCCCCGGCTTTGTGATGGCGGGGGCAAAACTGCTTGAAGAACAGCCCGAACCAACCCGGACTCAGGTTGAGGAGAGTATCACGGGCAATCTCTGCCGCTGCACCGGATACTACAAGATTGTGGAGGCCATCCAGCACGCGGCAGAACTTCAACGCGAAAAGACCTGATTCGTACTTTCCCTAAAGTCGTCTTCCAAGCACCGATCAAATGGGCAGCCCAATGCGCTTTGCGGGCTGCCCTTCGTTTCCCCTATCGCCTTGATGACCTATTCGTTAGGCAAGGTTACTGGCTCAAGCTGCCCGCGAATATCACCAAAGTAGGTTTGCCCTTTGGTGTGAAGGTTAAAGTACAGTTCACCTTGCTGCGCAATCACTTTCATGCCCGCGACCGTTTTTACCCGATCATTAGGGATAGTCTGGACGATAGGGCAACCCGCGGTGAACGCGCCCACAATGCCCATACCATGACTGGCCGTGGCAACGATCAGTTCGTTGGTCACTTCAACCATCATGGTGCCGCTGGCAAGCATCTCTTTCACATCCCCGATCAGGGAAAAATCAACCAGAATCGGGCCAAGCTGGCCCGGACGCCCACAATGTAAGTGCAGCATGTTGATGTCCTCTAGTTTGACACCCTTCACCGAAAGATAAACATAAGCCTTGCTCAGGTCTTTGGTGAACTCAACAACCCCATGCCCCCGCGAAGGCCGCTCATTGCGAGGCACAGAAGGCGCTGTAGAACGGAACTGAGCAGGGGTTATCGAAGGGGTGTCGGATTCTTCCCCGCCTTCCTGATGGGGGCTAAGGAAAGCCTCAAACACGGCACCCGTCCCCGATCCCTGATCTGGATCAAGCGGGATAGGGCTGACCCGGGTGGCGGTTTGAGCGCCAGCCGCGTCGACAGGGTGGCTGGCAAAACTGCTCATCAGAGCCAAGCCGAAAACACTCACGGCGACTCCGATGAGAGCGGCGGTGCGGATGCGGTACTGTCTGGTGGTACGGATAAATGGCATGATCGTATCCCCCTGTGACGAAACTATAGACTTGAATAACCTTTGAAAAAACTGAGGAGACAGGGTATCGGCGGCTTTAACACCTCACCAAAGGCGAAAGCCCACCAGCCCGTTCACTTCAGTATACTCAAAAAATGTCCTGATCAGACCTTCCCTGCAACTTGTCCCCTAATGCCGAATGCGTGAAAATATTCACCAAATGGATTTTTGCCGCCCCCATGTTTGAGGGCATGGCACAAGTGAACAACTTTGCAGAAAGGACGGGATACGATGAAACGAATCGCTTCAATCTTGGTTGCAGTGCTGCTGATGGTCCTTGCGGCCCTGCCAGCGTATGCTCAGAGCACCCGGCAGCCTATCAGCGCTGCGAATGCCTCCACGCTGGAAGAAGTTTTTCGTTTGGGACGGGGCACCCTTGAACATGTCGAGTTTTCGCCAGATGGCAAGACAATTTTGTTGGGGGGCGGGGTGGGCGTGTTCTTTTACGAGTCCACCGCACTTAACACTGAATCCGAACCCCCTCTGATTGATCCCAACGCGGTTGTGCGCGCTATGGATTTGAGTCCTGATGGCAGCCTTTTGGCGATCAGCGGTTCTGGTCAGGTGGTTGTGTATGATGCTAACACCCGCGAATTGGTTCAGGATACCCAAGTCACCAGTGGGATCGATCTTTTGCGTTTCACCCCTGACAGCACTTACCTCGTGATGGTCTCCAGCACCAAAGGGGTCATCTTTTATGATCTCAGCGAGAAGACGATCCGAAAGACTATTGAAGGACGCTTCGCCACCGATGGGGGCATGGCCATCAGCCCCGATGGTCAATATGTCGCAGTGACTCTGAGCAATTACATTGTGCAGCTTTTTGACCTCAAAACGCTGGATGCAGTGGGCAACCTAGAGGGGCATACCGCCGCCGCCCGAGACGCAGCCTTCAGCCCTGATGGCAAGACGCTCGCAACAGTTGCCCGTGATAACAGCCTTCGGTTGTGGAATGTAGCCGATCAGAAAGAAATCCTGAACCTGAACAAAAACGCCGAGGGCAAGAATCTGGAGGCCCCTTACGCGGTGGCTTTCAGTCCGGATGGCAAGACCATCGTGACTGGGCATTCGAGAGGTATCCTCCGGTTGTGGGATGCAACCACTGGGGCGATCCTCAAGGAAGCATCCAGTGGGGTGTTGCCTGTCCTTGATGTCGCCTACAGCCCTGATGGTGAAACCATCGCGGCCGTTTATCAACCTTCCTCCGCGGCGCTGTGGGATGCCCAATTAGCAGAGGAAATCACCCGCCCGGTGGGACATATCGATCAGGTCTTTAGCCTTGATTTTACGCCTGATCAGACGACACTGGCGATTGCCACCCGTGACTGGAATCTTTACCTGTGGGATGTGCTTGGGGGAAAAGAACTGCACTTCAGTCCTGTCATCGCTGAAACTACTGCAAGCATCCTCGGTAATCGGAGAGTTTTTGGTTACAGCCCAGATGGCAGCGTTCTGGCCACGGTGACTCCCAATGCCACACAGGTTACTTTGCACAATCCGCACACGGGTGAACTCTTAACCAAACTGGAGACCACAAGACAGTACATCGTGGAGATCGCTTTCAGCCCTGACAGCACTTTGATCGCCCTCGGATCAAATTCCGGCGGGGTTGCAGTCTATGAGGTCAAAAGTGGAAAGCTTTTGGTGCTGTTGGACAACGCCAACGCAACCGTGACTGATCTGGTCTGGAGCAGCGACCAAACCATGCTCGCATCAGGCTCTGAAGAAGGCGCGGTACGCATTTTTGCGTTGAAGTGAGCCGTCCGGTCCGTCCACCGTGAGGTGGGTGGATCGCAGTCCCTGAGTAACCCAAAACGGACGCGCCACAAGCGTGTCCGTTCGATTCATCGGTAGTTTTGGCGCGCCCTTCTCTTCAGAGATGAGGGCGCGCTCACTTCAGTTTTAGGGGATGACCGACGCCAGCTTCGCGCAGGCAGGGCAGGAACGATCCCGACGGATGATCGCGTAACCCGCTTGTGGGTCACCGCCATCATACAGAGGGAAGTCTACGTTCCACACGATCATCATCCGCACCTTGCCACTGGAGGCTGAACGTACCACCGCTTCGGCAAGCCACTGCGCTTGTTGGGCGATAGTCACATTCTGTGCCCATGCAAAGCCCGCAGGCAGGGCCCCATACCCTTCAGGAGTCAGGAAGCCCAGTTCTGTGAAGCAGGCAACCTTGCCGGGGAAGCTGGCCAGACCGCGATCAAGCATGGTCGCAAAGTAGCGGGTAGGATAGCTGTCGCGGGGGTCGCCGCTGGCCTGATTGGGGCTGACAATGCCCTCGTTGTAGTGCAGACCGATGCAGTCGGCAAACTGACCTGCACCTGCGGCCGCCATTTCGGCCATGTACACATCGTCATTCCAGAAGGCAGCGGATTTTCCACCGGCTGCGCCGCCTGTCGGGGCGGGTGCGCCGCTGATAACCATAGTGTTCGGGTTGGCTGCCTTGATCGCTTTGTAAGCCTTCTCCAGCATCTTTACATACTGCTGAGGGCTGATCTGCCCGTTGAGCCATTCACGGTCAAGGTTCTGTTCGTTCCAAACTTCAATGGCATCTGCACCTGCCTGAGCAAGGCTGGCGAGCCACGCCGCATACTGATCCAGATAGGCGTCATTCATGACCTGATTCTTGTCACCCACCACGCCCAGCAGAATCTTAAAGCCAGCGGCCTTGGCGGCGCTGATGTAAGCGGGACCGCTGCCATCACGCACCTGCTTTTTGACCCAGCGCATCTTGGATTCCTTCATGCGCTGCACTGTTTCGGCATTCAGTTCTTTGGCATGTCCACCCAGTTCAAAACTGCCCGTAGCCACAGGCCCAGTGATGGGTGAACCGCCAGCAGTGGCCCCGGTGCCAGCGATACCGCAGTCAAAGACTTTGGTCAGGTCGAATTTCACCCGAAGCTCATAGACGTTGCTATCCCCCAAAGGTTGAATGGTGATCCGATAACCAGCGGTGTCACCCTTGAGTGGAGACTCACCCTGCGCCGGGCAGCCCAGTGAAGTATCTGGGAACATCATCAAGTCCCACGTCCAACTGGTGACGTACTTCAGGTTCTTGTTGATCTTCTTGGACAGATAACTGCGGGCAACATTGAGCGCTTCCCATTCACGGGGGGCAGCAGTTGCAGCCGGATCAGCCGTTGGGGGCTGAACTTCTGTGCCGCCAGTCCCGCCACCCTGAGGCGTAGCGGTAATGATCACAATTGCCGGGGTCTGATTGCCCTGCGCGCCTACATGCCCTACATTGGGCGCTACCATCAATACCAGCGCCACGCAGAACAGGCCCATTACACCGAATATGCGAGAAATCTTCAACTTATCCTCCGTACAACCTCACGTTACATCTGGGAGAGGTGCTATTTGTGTTTTCGCAGGGTAAAAGCATACCCTCTCATAGGGGCGCTGTCGAGTCGCGTTTGTGAAAAGGAGGTGAGAGCGTCGGCTTGGCGTTGGGTTCGCGTCAGGCAAGTTGCATCTCTGAAAGGGGTGAATACAATCTATTGCCAACGGCTCAACTCAAGTTCAACACAAAGGGGGATGGTACTTCATGGACCTCAGAACCGCTGCAGGATTCTTAGGCACAAAGGCATATCTTGGTGCAGATATTACGCTGGTTGCATACCTGTTGATGATCGTGCCAGGGATGATCTTGGGGTTCATCTTTGCGCGCCGCAAACTGTTTGTGCCCCATCATAAATACATGATGACCACCATTGTGATCGTCAACTGGGTTTTGATCGGTGTCATTATGTCGGTTTCCTATCGGAACTTTGTGGCTCCGAGTGTTCCGGACAAACTCAATGATCCGGGCATCCTCACCCCTTCGGTGCATCTGCTCTTTGGCGGACTTGCTCAGATTTTGGGCACAATTCTGGTGATTCGTATGTGGTTTGAGTATCGTCTGCCTCGGTTCCTGCGCTTTGAGCCGATCAAACCGTGGATGCGTCTCACCCTCGCCTGCTGGTTGCTCGCAGCGACATTAGGGGTGTTGACCTATATCAATTGGTATGGTGTACCATTTATGGGTGTGCCTGCGGATACAACCACGGTAGCGACGCCCGAAGCGACACCTGAAGCAACTGTCGAGGCCACGGTAGAGTCCACAGGCGAAGCGCAGCCTGAAGGTACCCCCGAAGCCACCCCAGAAGCCACTGTTGAGGCTACCGCTGAAGCCACCCCGGAGGTTGAGCCCGCGGCCACTCCGGCTCCTACCCAAAGCGGTGGCTAAGCCGATTTAACCGTGAGCGTTTGTCTTTCCCCCTACATTCGCCGATGTAGGGGGATTTTTTGCCCGGTAAAAGGTGAGCCTGAGCGGATTTTAATGGTTTGTGCAGGCAATGTTAGGTAATTTTTGGGGATTCCTTCACGCTGTAGGGGGATGAAATCCTTTATAGTGAATGCAAATGGGGAAGCAGAAGACTCATTCTTTGTTGTAAGTGGTGGATTTAGCACATCTGCGAGGAACCCAACATGTGTACCGGTAGTGGTTGGCAACATCCAGCCCTGCGCAACCTGATCGAAGATCACCGGCGGTTGCTTCAGGAAGCAGATGCAATCAAGTTTTGGATCGTCGATTCGCTTAGGGATCTCAGCGTGGACGAGATCAGCACCGCACTTCATGCCTTCTGGGAACTGCACGGGCTGGCCCATCTGCGTGAGGAGGAGGAGATTCTATTCCCCTTGTGCCGAGCGTACATCCCTGAATGGGCCGAGTTTGAGGCGCAAATTGTGGGTGAGCATCATCGACTACGTGAACAGGTCGCCCAGCTTCTGGCGCTTTCCCCTTCCGATGCGCGCTTCACAGTAGGCTTTGATGCTATCTATGAATTCCTCCGCAATCACTGCCGCCATGAGGAGCGGGTAGTTTATGCCCTGATCAGCGAAAAACTACCCGATGCCCAGTGGCAGGAGTATGAGCACCTTTCGCGGTTTTTTCGTGAACAACACCGCCCCTCCGATGCCCACTGGGATCAACCCTTTGGAGCCACCGACGACAACGCCTGAAGGAGTGCTTCGCCGTCTTCAGCGGTGTTGTACCCCTGAAACGACGCCCGCACCAGCACCCGATCCCCCCACACAATCACTGGGACTTCAACCCGATATTCATCATACAAACGGCGCTTGATCTCCGGTGCCTGATCTGCGGTGTACCGCTCTGGTAGTCGGATCGCAGCCATCTGCCCCAACCACGACTCCGGCGCAAGGGGAGGCTGCTGATACAGCGCGCAGCCTTTGTCTCGCCATGTCACCGCCAACTGATGGCAGCGTGCTCTCACCGAAGGCCAATCATGCGCGTTCTGAAAAGCAATCGCAGCACTCACGCTGAGATAGGCGGAGGGGTCTTCCGTACCCATCCATTGGGTGCGCGCCGCCAGCGTTGCGCCGGGCTGGAACCCCCAACTGATCACCAGTGGGATCAAACTTGTCTGATGCTCTGGGCGCACATATAGCAGCGCTGATCCTTTGGGTGCGTTCAGCCATTTGTGCAAGTTTCCTGTGTAATAGTCGGCACCCAGCGTCTCCAGATCAAGGGGAAGCTGACCGGGCGCATGGGCTCCATCAATCACCGTGACAATGCCCGCTTCTCGCGCTCTACGGCACACTTCCTTCACAGGAAAGATCACGCCAGTAGGTGAGGTCAGGTGACTGATGAAGATCACCCGCGTCCGGGGGGTGACGGCCGCCCATAGGCGCTCTAAAAATTCGTCGTCACCCGAAATGGGTAAGGGAATCGAGGCGCGCACATAAGACGCCCCCGACTGAGCGCATAAGTAATCCCATGTCATATCACAAGCGCCATACTCGTGATCGGTGGTCAGGACTTCCTCCCCCGGACGCAGGTTCAGCGAGCGGGCGACCATATTGATAGCCCCGGTGGCGTTGTGGACAAAAGTCAGGTTTTCGGGCTTGGCCCCTACAAATACGCCCAGATCAGACCGCGCCTTTTCGAGCAGTCCCTCAATGCGCCGCCCCAAAAACTCTACGGGCTGGCGTTCCAGTTGACGCTGCCAATCCTGATAGGCTTCAAAGACCGGGCGGGGGCAGGCCCCAAAAGAGCCATGATTCAAAAACACGACCTCAGGATCGAGGAGAAATAGATCACGCATGGTTGAGACTCGCTCTCTGCTTAACGTTGAGGACTTTTGCGCCCCGGTGGTGAGGACTGACGGATTTTACCCTTATAGGCGCGGGCTGCAATGCCCACCACTTGTCCCCGTGAACGGTTATATACCCGGCTACGCAGACGCAAATCCATGTCATCAGGTTTCTGGATCGAGGTGATCACAGTGGGCAGCAAGTAATCAAAGCGATAGATCAAGATTTCGTAGAACTTTTCCCGCGCCCATGAGGACATCCCTCGTGCTTCAATGCTCAGATCATCAAGAATCAGCACAGGCGCACGGCGAATTTCCTCCATCCGTGAGTCGTAACCGATGACCGCGTCGGGGCGGAAGGTCTCCCGCAGATGATTGAGCAGATCGGCCGCAACCACAAACAAAGTGCGTTCACCACGACGGGTCAATTCGTGGGCGATAGCAGCGGCCAGATGCGTTTTGCCGCAGCCCGGTTCCCCCAAAAATGTGAGCCACCCTCTGGGCTGCTCCGCAAAACTATAGGCGGCCTGTAAAGCCATCTCTAGACTGCGCGCTTCTTCTTCCTTTAGCCCTTCCCCGGTGCGCAGTTCAAAGGACTCAAAGGTCATCTCCCAGTAACGGTCGAGGTTGGCCAGATCACTTTCACGCCATGTCTGGGCCATGGGGGAGCGCCGATCTGGGAGGGTGAGTTTGATCCCGGTGGTTAATTCTTGATCCAGCAAACGACTGCGGATGCGCGGTTCGATCTGGGCTGGATCACGGTTGGTGGTGATCACCGTGGGCAAGTTCAAACGATGCCGATCATTAAACAACTGGTAGAGTTTCTCCATGGCCCAGTTGGTTTGATTCTCCGCACCCAGATCATCCACCACCAGCAGAGGTGCTTGACGAATACGCTCAAAAAGTTCGTCATAGGCGATCTCACTGCTTGGCCCAAATGTGCTTTTGAGGTGATCCAGCAGATCGGGCGCAGTGATGAACAGCACCGGATCGCCCTCTCTGAGCCGCCAATTGGCGATGCCCGCGGCCAAGTGCGTTTTGCCCGTGCCATAACTGCCTTCAAAGAGCAGCCACCCTTTAGGTTCGAGCGCATACCGAAGGGATAGTTCGGCAGCAATGTTCACTGTCTGACGCTGCTTGGGCGAAAGCCGTGATTTTCGATCTGGGCGCATGTCCGCAAAGATCGTTCGGAGCCTGTCGTCGTCGGGAGCAATCAGATCATGATCAATCTCAAAAGTGGCGAAGGTTTTGGGGGCATAAACATCCATATTGCCCAGTGAGCGCAGCCGTGCCGCCTGCCGTGAGCGCACAACTTCACGTTGACACACACAGGGGAAGGCCCGTCCAAATTCGGGGTGATCGGTGGGCACGTCCTTGGTGATCACGCCCAAGCCATGACAATAGGGGCAGTTGGGATCAGGCTGGTTTGAGGTCATGAAGGTTTTTGGCTCCCTCACCGATCAGAGTCATCACCATAAGGATCTTTGAGATAGGGATTAACATTCTCGGAGGTGTCTGGGCGACGGGGTGAAGTTTTGCCTTCGGTCATCCAGCGCTTGAGGATCGCCTCAATATAGCGCCAGTTGCGGCGGTTGGTCTCAACGGCGATCTGAAAGCCCTCAGCAATCCAATCATGGGGATACGTTTTTTCGGCGTCTCGTAGGGTCTCGGCCAGCAGTGGGGTAAGGGCCCCGATATTCTGCTCATAAAGCCGGAAGATATTGGGTGCTTCGCCTGTAAGCACGATGGGCGCTTCGGGCGAACCGGGCAGCCATTCTCCCTTCAGCAGGGACTCGGCGGAGCGTCGCCCCTTATCAGTGTTCATCAAATAGACCGATTCGGGTGAACCGTTGATGGGAATCTGTACTTCAATGAGCGTCCCTCGGGCCACTACCCGATTGAGTGCAGCCAAGAGGGAAGTTTCTCCCCCTAAGGCTGCCGCTAGGGCTTTATCGTCTCGAAAGTCCCGTGCCCGAAGGTAACGAAATTCGCCCTCGCGCTGATGGAGCATCCAAAAGCAATACAGAGTCAGTTTTAGCTCATCGAGATCATCAATCAGCGGCAGAAGAGCGCTGAAGAAACCTTCTGGAAGGCTGATCAAACGCGATGCGCCTTTGGTGAAGCCGGCAAAAACACCCTGAGGGGAATCAGAAGGAGCGCTCACGATTAGTATCCATCCAGATCGATACTGCTCTTTTGAATATCCACAAATTGGGTCAATTCTTTTCGGAAAAACAAGGTCACGATGCCTGTGGGCCCATTGCGATGCTTGGCGATGATCACATCAGCTTGATTGGGACGGTCAGTGTTCTCGTTGTACAGCTCATCACGATACAAAAACATCACAATGTCGGCGTCTTGCTCAATGGAACCGCTCTCGCGCAGATCGGAGAGCTGAGGGCGTTTGTCACTGCGTTGTTCTACCGAACGCGAAAGCTGTGCGGCGGTCATTACCGGGACGTTCAGTTCTCTGGCCATTTCCTTCAGCCCGCGAGAGATCGCGCTCACTTCCTGAACCCGGTTCTGTTCCCGGCTGGCGCTTCCTCCCGCAGACATCAATTGAAGGTAGTCCACGATCACCAACCCTAAACCATGTTCACGGTGGAGCCGCCGACAGCGGGCGCGCATCTGCTGAACGGAGATTCCGGGGGTATCATCAATGAACATCTTGAGTCCGTGAAGGCGTCCGGTAGCTTCCACAAATTGATCCCACTGATGCGGCTCCAATCTGCCCAAACGTAGACGCTGTGAGTTGATCCCGGTGGCGTTGGCATAAAAGCGCTGGATCAACTGCTCCCGTCCCATTTCAAGCGTGAAGATTGCCACCGGTGCAAGCGCTGTCCGGGCCACATTGAGGGCCACACTGAGCAGGAAACTGGTCTTGCCCACCCCCGGCCGTGCCGCCACAATTAGAAGATCGCTTTTTTGGAGGCCGCCCAGCATCTCGTCAATATCACGGAAGCCGCAAGGAACACCCAACTGTTCATGGGGGTTGTTGTAGAGGCGTTCGATTCGCTCGTAGTACTCGCTCACCGCTTGGGGCATCGGGGTAATTTCCTGACGCAGGCGATCATCGGTGACCCCAAACAGGGCCGTCTCGGCTTTGGCGATGACCTCCGCCAGTTCGGCGGTATCCTCACGGGCGAGTTGGGCGATTTGGCTGGCAGCACCGATGAGCCGACGGCGCACCGCGGCCCGTTCCACCAACCGTGCATATGCTTCTGCGTAGATGTGGGTAGGGGTGCTGTTGCCCAGATAGGTGAGGTAAGAAACGCCCCCGATCTCATCGAGTTTGCCTCGACTGCGCAGTTCCGCCGCAAGAGTCAGATAATCCACCACCTCGCTGCGCTCATTGAGGGTGAGCATGGCTTCCCACACCCACTGATGTTTTAACTCAAAAAAATCAGTGGGCTTCAGAAATTCGATCAGTCCCGACAGGGAATCGGCGTTGATCAGCACTGAACCTAAAACCGCCTCTTCGGCCTCAATCGAATGCGGCCCGAGGCGTTCAGCGGCTGAGATTGATTTGTTATCGGTCATGGGCGAGCAGTGCCGCGCTAGCTCTCTTTATCGGGATCATCTTCGTCAAAGTCCAGCGACTCCACAAAGTCGCGGAACAGGTTGAGGCGCTCATCACCAGATTCAACTGAGGGTGTTGGGGACTCGCTCTCAATTTCCTTCTCCGGGGTGATCGAAGCCCGATCCATCACAGTATCCGCCACATAGATAGGCACCCGTACCCGCACTGCCAAGGCCAGTGCATCACTGGGACGGGAATCGACCTCCACGTTACGCCCGTTGACATCCAATACCAAACGGGCAAAGTACACATCCTCACGCAGATCATTAATGACGATATAACGAACCCGAGCATTGAGGGTGGCGATCACCGACTTAATCAGATCATGGGTCAGGGGGCGTGGGGGAACCTGTCCTTGCAGTTCGGCGGTGATAGCGTCTGATTCGCAAGGCCCGATCCAGATCGTCAAAAAGCGCTCACTTGACATGTCCTTTAGTAAAACGATTCGGTGGGGGGACATCAAGCTCACACGAACGCTGTCAATCGTGACCTCGATCAGGTTTTCCATAACATTCCTCCGCGCGGGACAGGGTGCAGTGATAATACCGACTCAAGCTGTGTTCTTTACAGTATATCAATTTTTGCCCAAAGCCCCCAACCGCTTGGGGAAAGGCAGGGTGTTATGCCCGCAGCAGGCGCACCATCTCCGGCAAGACTTCGCCTGATCTGCCTTGCAGGAACACATCCGCAATGCTGGTGATCTCGTCCGGGATGGGGTTCACATCGATCACCTTTGCCCCACCATAACGTTTTGCCTGATAAGGCAGGGATGCAGCAGGCTGCACCACCCCGGATGTGCCCACCACAAGGATCACCTCACAACGGCTCACAAAGTCCAAAGCGCGGTGAAGGGCATCCGGGGGCAGCGCCTCCGTAAACCATACCACATTGGGGCGCACATATGCACTATGGCAGTGAGGGCAGTATGGTGGTGGGTTGCTTTTATCCCACACGAAGGAATCGAGATCGATCAAGGTCGGGTTGCCCTTGCAGTCGTCAAAGCACTTGTGCTGCGTGATGTCACCGTGCAGTTCGATCACCTCACGACTGCCCGCACGCCGATGCAGCCCGTCTACGTTTTGGGTGATAACCAGCACTTCCGGCAGCAGACGTTCGATCTCTGCGATAGCCACATGACCGGGATTGGGTTGAACGGACCCTACCCGGCTGCGCCGCGACTCGTACCACTCCCAGACCAACCGGGGGTTGCGTTTGAAGGCCGCGGGGGTAGCAAGGTCTTCTGGGTTGTAATTTTGCCAGTAACCTTCAAGGGCATCTCGAAAAGTGGGCACGCCGCTCTCTTTTGAAACGCCCGCTCCGGTGAGGATCGCCACTTTTTGGGCCTTACGGAGCATCGCCGCCGCGTCCTCAATTCGACTGGTAAGGGGTTGATTAGGCATGAGTTTCCCCGTGACACGGCCTACAGAAGGGCCTCAAGCTCGGCCATCATCTCGGCATGTTCTGCAAAAATTTTGCGCACTGGCGCTAACAAGGTGATCAGACCTTCGGCCAAGCCGCTTTTTAAATCCATCACATGCAGCGACCCATCAGCATAAGCCGCTTTGAGGGATTCCATCGACTTAAAGTGAATGTTTCCGCCGTTTTCGGGTTTGCGCTCAATAAACAATCCATCGGGTTGATTGTTGAAGATCAGGTGTTCGGTCCAGTCGAGGATGGGGTTAAAATCCATGCCTTCATTGGCGGGCGGGCAGAAGGCCTTGCGGATCTTCTTCCGAATCTCGTCTGGCGTATCGTTCAAAAAGACTGCTGAAGCCGGTTTGGACTTGCTCATCTTCATTTGGGTGCGCAGCTCGCGCAGGCGTTCAGGGTCAACCGGCCATTCGGTGGGTTTGGAGAGACCCAACAGCAGATGTCCATGAATGGCGATGGGTTTGATCACCTTGCCCTTGGAGTCGCGCATAGGGGCGATGGTGAGCGCATTGGCTACATCGCGGGCGATCACATGGGCCTTACGTTGATCCATACCGCCGTGCGCGATATGAGAATTGAGCATAAAAACATCCACGACCTGCATCGGCGGGTAAAGCAGTTTGGCGAAGTCCATACTTTCGCCTTCGGAACGTCCCATAATGCTCACACTGCGCACGATCCGGTTGAGGGTCGTGTTTTTGCACACATCCACAAAGGCTTCCCAGTAGCGATCATTATGATGGTAAAAGTCCGAGCCGAAGATGAACTCAAGGCTGTTAGGGTCACCGCCCACTGCCGCAAGGGAGGCTCTTAAGCCGGTCTGAAAGTAACCCATCCCGATCTTCCGAATCTTCTCCCGGTCGCCGCCCAATTTGTCGTTGAGCCATGTGTGCCAGTCAGCCAGCAGAATCCGACACTTTACCCCTGCCTGCTGCAAGTCCCGGACTTTCTGCATGACCATCAGCCCCGTTCCCAAATGCAGTCTACCGGAAATCTCCAGCCCAATGTAATGCTGAAGGGTCATCCCTTGTTCAAGCAAACCGGGCAGTTCATCAGCGCCGATCACCTCTTCAAGGTTGCGGGTGATCAAGGCCACACGCTCCGGAATGGATAATTGTTCCGCAGGTACCATCTCATCGCTCCGATGTGAAATTGCCGACCACTATTATACTCGGTTCAGGTAGGGTTTTGACCCCTCAATCCCCTCACGGATTGAACACACGATGTAGGACTCAGTGTGTGGGCTTTCAAGATGCCTATTCCGGCTGCGAAGAGTCCCAGTTATAGATCGCGCTGAATCGTCCACTTTTACCTCGGTTTTCTCCATGTTCTTGAAATTACTTCCGATTACGATTTAAACTGGAACCGCTTCAACTGCCTTTGTGGGAGGTCTTTCCCACAAGGGCAGTTTTAAGGCAAGCCCCTTTCAATTGTCTTGTCGTACCTTCCCCTGAGGGGAGAGAATAAAACCATGAGCAGCCCAACTTACCCCGTATTTATTGGCGATACACCTCAGAGATTGAGCGAAAAAGCGGTGCGGGGCGACTCCCTCACCCTGATGGGAGAACGGTTCTATCGAATTCACCACTTCGATGCAATGGAACCGTTCTTTATGAGCATTGTAAGCAGTTCCAATCATTGGCTGTTTATTTCCTCTAGTGGCGGGCTTTCGGCTGGACGGGCTACTGCGGAACATGCCCTTTTCCCCTACTACACGGAAGATAAACTGACCGAAAACGCTGAAAACACCGGAAACAAAGCCCTTTTGAGGGTTCGGCGGGCTGACCGGGTGAGCCTTTGGGAACCCTTTTCCGGGCGACAGATGGGCAGCTACGATGTGAACCACAGCCTCTACAAAAACGAGACCGGTACCGCCCTCGTTTTTGAGGCTCACAACCTCGATCTGAACCTGATCTATCGTTATGCGTGGCGTACTAGCGAGAAGTTCGGCTTTGTCAAAACCACATGGTTGATCAATGCGGGGGCGGAGCCTTGTCAGGTTGAAGTTTTAGATGGTCTTCAAAACCTCATGCCAGCCAATGTCACCCTTGAAGTGCAGGGCAGTATGAGCTGTCTGCTTGACGCCTACAAACGCAGCGAATTAGAACCGTCAACGGGCTTGGGCATTTTCGCCCTCAATGCGACTCTTTCCGATCTGGCGGAACCAAGTGAATCTTTGTACGCCAACACAGTCGCTCAGATTGGGCTTTCCCAGCCAAATTACCTGCTCTCTTCAGTGCAGTTGGATCGATTTCGCGCAGGGCAGCCGCTGATCCCTGAAACGGATGTCCGTGGACGGCGGGGGGCGTACTTTGTCCATACCCAGATCGATCTACGCCCTCAGGAGCATAAATCGTGGCATCTGATCGCGGATGTCTATCAAGACAGCGCATCCATTGTCCAAAAAGTGCGCTGGCTTCAGGGGGATACCGATGCCCTGATCCGGATGCTGGAAGATGATATTGCAGCAGGGCAAGCCAAACTCTGGGAATTGGTAGCAAGCGTTGATGGGGTTCAGCTTTCAAAGAATGACGCCTATGCGCCTTTCCACTTCGCCAATGTAATGTTTAACGCGATGCGCGGTGGACTGCCCGTTGATCAATATTGGCTTCAGTCGGCGGATTTTGTGGACTTTGTGTCCGTTCGGAATAAAGCCGTACTCAAGGCGCACGGGGACTTTTTTGCTTCCCTGCCGAAGCGGATTCACCTTGCGGCGCTTCAAAAGCGGGCACGCGAATCGGGTATAGCAGACCTTATCCGCCTCAGCAACAGCTATCTCCCCTTGACTTTCAGCCGCCGCCATGGTGATCCCAGCCGTCCGTGGAATCGGTTTGCGATCAACATCAAAAAGGCTGATGGTTCACCCAAACTCGACTATGAGGGCAACTGGCGCGACATTTTCCAGAACTGGGAAGCGTTGGCATACACTTACCCCGAATTTGTGGAGAGCATGATCAGCATTTTTGTGAATGCGACTACCGCCGACGGCTACAACCCTTACCGCATCACCCGCGCTGGCCTTGATTGGGAGACCCCAGAGCCATCCAATCCATGGGCGAATATCGGCTATTGGAGCGATCACCAGATCATCTACTTACTAAAACTACTGGAGATCAGCCAAGCAGTGCATCCGGGCACACTTCAGGAGATGCTCACTGCGCCCGTCTTTAGCCATGCCCGCGTCCCGTACCGTATCAAACCTTACGCGGAACTGCTTAAGGATTACGCCCACACTATCGAATTTGACTGGGAACTGCATCGTCAGATCGAAGCCCGTCAGCGCGAATGGGGTACAGATGCTCGCCTGATGACCACCGTTGGGGGGCAGGTGCTTCACATCACCCTTGCCGAAAAGCTGTTGATTCTGCTGCTGGCCAAATTGGCGAATTTTGTCCCTGAAGGTGGAATCTGGATGAACACTCAGCGCCCCGAATGGAACGACGCCAATAACGCCCTTGTGGGCAAGGGGATCTCGGTGGTGACTTTAGGCTACTTGCGCCGCTATTTGGTTTTTTGCCGTGATTTATTTGCCCAAAGCGCCCTCAAATCCCTGTCGATCAGTGAAGAGGTATGGCAGCTTTTAGGGCAGATTGGACAGGCGTTGGAGCAGTTCGCGCCCCTGCTGAAGGGCGTTTTCAGCGATGAACAGCGGCGTCAGATGATGGATCGGTTAGGAGAAGCTGCCAGCGGATACCGACACCACTACTACCACGAGGGCTTTTCAGGTGAACAGGTGAATGCCCCTCTGGCGGAGATCATCACCTTCCTTGATGCAGCCCAACGCCATGTAGAACACGCACTGCGGGCCAACAAACGCCCCGATGATCTCTATCATGCTTATAATGTCATCCACTTTGAGGATGGGCGCGCTGCCATCAGTCGTCTTTATGAGATGCTTGAAGGCCAAGTCTCGATCCTATCTTCCGGTATGTTGTCTGCCGAAGAATCATTGGCTTTGCTTCAGAGTATGCGTCAGGGGCCTTTGTATCGCGCTGATCAGCATACTTATATCCTCTACCCGGATCGGGAACTGCCTACCTTTTTAGAAAAAAACAGCCTGAGTCCCGATCAGGTGAAGCAGGTGAGTCTCTTTAGCCAACTGGCGGAGGCGGGGGATAAGACCCTAATCACCCGCGATCTGAATGGGGTATACCACTTCAGCGCCCCTCTGCGAAATTTCCGAGATGCCAAACGAGCCCTTGATACGCTCAAACAGAATCCCAAATTCAGCGAACTGGTAGAACGCGAATTTGAGAGCATCCGGGCTTTATTTGAAGAGACCTTCCATCACAATCAATTCACTGGCCGGTCAGGGACTTTTTTCGCCTATGAGGGGCTGGGCAGCATCTACTGGCACATGGTCACCAAACTGCTTCTCGCTGTACAGGAAACTGCACTGCGTTTTAAGGATCATCCTTCCGCGCCTGCGTTGGCGGCATGTTATGCTGATATTCGGGCTGGACTGAGCTTCAACAAAACGCCAAACGTTTACGGTGCTTTTCCCAGTGATCCTTACTCACACACACCCAAGGGTCAAGGGGCACGCCAACCGGGGATGACCGGATCGGTCAAAGAACTGATCCTAACGCGACAGGGTGAATTGGGCTTTGTGATCAACAATGGGGAGATCAGGTTCGAAACGCCCCTCCTTGATCCCCATGAGTGGCTCACCGCGCCGGTCTCGTTCGCCTACTTGCAGGTGGATGGAAAGCAGCGGCAGATCGAACTTCAACCGGGTACGTTGGGATATACCATCTGTCAGACCCCTGTGGTGCTGAAAATGGACTCGGCACCTTCGATCACCATTCACTACCACGACGGCACGACCCATCAGATCAAGGGCACCAGCCTTGATCAAGCCACTTCCCGACACCTGTTTCAACGGGATGGGAGGATTCAACAGCTCACAGTGGCTGTGGTCTCTCGTGGTCTCTAACTGAAGAGGCGGTTCCCTTTATCGCGCTGATGTGCGGGGCGATCTGTGGATCGCCCCAGATGCAGCCCTAATCCTTGATTAGCCCGCCATGATAGAGTAGCTCATAAACCCGCTGTCCCTCACGGGTGATCCACTCCTTGCCCGAAAAAGAATCCACGCTGCCTTCGCTGGTGTCGGTGTAGATGCTGCCCTCAACGGCACATTCAAACCCACCCAAGAAACGTCCTTGTTGATACATCTGGGTGAGGCTGATTTTGATAATATGCCCTGCTTGCGTCCCATTGATGAGATGCGGGATCAATATCTTCCCGTAATAGTTCATGGCCCACACCGGACGCTGATGCCAATAGACCACTTCCTGCCCGATGAAGTCTGTGCCGCCAAAATAACTGTCCATGTACGAAAACGATCCCTCATGGAACTGAATGTCATGGGAACCGGGGCGATACGAGAGACTTTTAGGGCCGCTGCCGACATAGGTGCTGGCTTTCGCTCGCACAATAAAGGTGTTCAGTTCCTCTAGGGTGACGGTCTTGCTGCTGGTTTGGTCTGTCATGGGTTAATCCCCAATGTCCTAAGCGAAGAATTTTAGTCCAAAGGGGGATTGTGGCTCAACCCGCGAGGCTTTTCAAAAAGGTGTGCGCTTCGTTTAAAGAGCGGGCAAATTTGATAGTACGCCCAAAGAGCTTGCTCATCACCAGTTCCAAAATGCGCTGCGCCATGAGGTTATCCAGTACCATCACAACACTTTCGCAGTTGGAAGGGATTGCCCGTACCGCGGAGCGGATGTGCGGGAAGGGGTTTCCGGGCGGCATTTTAGTACGTCCGGCAAGGTGAATCAGGTGTACCTTGCCGTTACGAGACTTGATCAGTTCATTGGCGGCATCTGAAGCGGTGTGATACTCCTGCCAATCCCGCACCGGATCAGCGTAGCGCATCACGACAGTGTTTTCTAACTCCGCATCCCATTCTACGGTGATCATCAGGACTGCCTCCGTGATCGTTGTGTTGAAGTGTGGCTTATGACTGCGGATACATGCCTCGAATGGTCTCGCCGTCCAGCGGCGGGACGTCGATTAGGGCGAGATTTTCGCGCACATGGGCGGTCTGTTTCATCCCGATCAGGGCTGTGGCCACCCCCGGACTGGAACGCACAAACTGGATCGCCCGCTGCGCATCGGATTGCAGCCCGGTGATCACCTCCTCAAGCTCTGGCATAATCGGGTGCGCTAACCGTCCCTGCATCAAAGGCGCACTGATCATCACCGTCAATCCCAATTCGTTGGCGGCGGCAATAGCGCTCATGAAACTTTCGCCCACCTGCTGATTCTCAAATGCAAAGGCCTCGGTCATGAACAGATTATAAGGCAGTTGTAGGTAGCGCAGATTGTGCTTTTGCCCCGCGACCTCTGTGGCGAGACTGACCATCTCCGTCAGGGAAAGATAGGCTGGATCGCTCGTTAGGGAGCGGAAACCCGTCCATGTGGCCAGTCCATAACTGTTGATGAATCCTCGTTCCACGCTCAGTTCAAGAGTCTCAATCGCATCCAGCATCCGGGCGCGGAAGGTTTCAGCACTGATCGCAATCGACTGGGTTTCGGGGTTATGCAGGTAGTAAATATCAATGGTCTCCACTCCCAGATTGTGCAGGCTCCACCGTATCATAGTCTCCAGATAGGCTGGCGCAATGCAGTGCTGATAGCGGGCCGCAAACTCGTGCGCCTTGGCCAGCCCTGTATCCAGAAACTTCTGGGAAACCCATGTGCGGGGATCGGGTGGGGGAGCGCCATCAAAAGGCACAAAGCCACCTTTGGTGGCGATCACGATCTCGTCACGGTTGGCGCGCCCTTCCTGAATTGCCCGGCCCAACCACCGCCCTAAAATACGTTCACTTCTTTGGTAACGGTAGTTGATAGCGCAGTCGAAGACGTTGCAGCCCCGTTCAAGAGCTTCATCAAAAGCAGCTTCATAAAGGGCGTCGGTAGCGTCATCGGCATCACCGAGGTAGGTCCCCAAACCGATAGAGGATAACCACAGTTGATCACAACCTTCACGATAGTTGGCATGGCGGTGAATGGGTTGGCGGTCTCGAAAGCGTCGGGTTCCTTCTGGGGTGGCACGCATAACCTCTTCCTCACTCTCTCTAAGCGCTAAATTCGACCGCTGAGGATAGCCACCACAAAAGCAATGGTGGCTATCACCCCGATCAGGACAGCCCCTGTCCATGGATAGACCTCAGGATCAAGAATTACTCCGCGTCGTTTGGCAATGCGTACTGGCAGCCCAAAGATCGCCCAAAACAAGATACCTCCAGAGACGATAAACGTCGCAGGCAGGGCAAATTGAGTTGGTGACCAGACGGTTTCACCAGCCGTAGGCTGTTCGGTGGGTAGTTGAAGCAGACTCAGCAGCAGCCATGCTGAGGTTCCCGCCAGAAAAACCCCCACCATGAGGCTGGCAACGGTAACCTTATAGGTGAAAGGGCGATCTACATACAAAGGCTGATCTTGGAGATCAGGTTGATCGTTCACTTGGACATCCATAAACGCGGCGTTACCTGTTATACCCTGCTCGTATTTTGCTGCTGTTGATTGTTGATCGCTTTGAGCATGAATGCCAATTCCGGTCTCTTTCAGAATACCCTACCGAATCTCAGAGTCTCTCAGGTGGGTAGCCTCTTGGGCAGTTTCTGGGAGGATGACCGCAGTTCTAAGTTCGCTTGTGATCGTTTTCTGGGGAAAGGCAGCGCCCAGAGGAAGACGAGGAGCGCTGCCTGAAAGAGTCAGCTTACTTGACGACCTGATGGAAGATCAGTTCACCAAATAGGCTGGGGTTCTGATAAGAAGCGTCTGCGGTATCCAGTGCTGACCAGATCAGCTTGGTGTCACGATCACCGGATTCGCTGGCGTTAAGATGTACCTGAAAACCCAGCACGCCACCGTCGGCAGGCTTGATCGTCCAAAAATCCTGTACAAGGGGTACTGCAACCTCGACCACATAACCCGATGCTGTGCGCACCGTGACCACCTTGGGATTGGCGCTTGGTCCCTGCATCCCGGCCACAACTGCTGCTTCGGGTGCGCTGTCGGCGTTCATGGGCGGGAAGGTCATCTGAGCCACACCCTTGGTGTAACTGGTGAGGGTGAGATCGCCCGTAGCGTTGAGGTAAAACTCAATGGAATCTTCGTTCCAGTAGTCGGCCCCATGTTCTCCGCTGATGATCTTGTCGTCTTGAACTTCGCCCATGAAGTAGAGATAGGTGTCATCGGCCGCAGCCGCAAAGGTCACCGAAGGCATCCCCACATCGGCACTCATGGTGACGCGGGGCACACCAGCCCAATCCCCCAGATCGCCGTCCAGTTTGATGCTCACTGGGAAAGGCGCGATATAGGTCTCACGAGGGGTACCTTCGGGCGCGATCAGAGCCACAACCGGGGCCGGTGTTGCAGTGGCCGGCGCGACTGCAACCGGAGTTCCGCCAGAACATTCCGCGGCCAGATCAAGCCATTCAGAGCCTGTATCACTGACGCTCAGTCCGTAACCATAAGGGAACAACGGCGCGTCACATCCTTCAGCAGGCAGGGACTCAAAATCAAAGGGCAGTTGATCAGCACTGCGCAGCCATGTGTAGGGTAGTTTTCCGGTGAAGGGTTTATCTCCAAAGAGGACATCGGTTACCCCATCGCCTTCGGTTCCGGGGAGCCATGCAGCCACAACCGCGTCGGATTGGTCGAGGATTGCGCTGATGTCCACCGGACGCCCACTCACGATCACCACCACCAGCGTTTTGACCCGTTCGCGCAGGTTGTTAAAGATGCGCACTTCCCGTCCCGAAACAGCCGGTGCTTTATTGTCGCCCTGACCTTCCGCATAGGGCATTTCGGACATCACCATCACACCCACATCGGCGATCACGGGATTGCCCGAAGCATCCACTTCGTCCTTGAACATGGCCGCGGGATCATAGACCACTTTTGCACCGGAGACGGCGTTTTCGATACCTTCAAGGATAGTCACACCGGGGGTGAGGTTGGCGCTGCTGTCGCCCTGCCATGTGATTGTCCAACCCCCGGACTGAAGCCCAATGCTTTTTGCGCCTGCCCCTGATACGTAAATGGTTGGGGTGGTCTTGGCAAGAGGCAGTACCTGATTGGTGTTCTTGAGCAGCACCAGTGACTTACTCACCGCTTCACGGGCAAGTATCCGGCTTTCTTCGCCGCCCACTTTGGCCAGCAGGTCTTCTTCACCTACAGGGCGCTCGAACAGCCCCAACGCAAACTTTGCCACAAGGATGCGGCGCACCGCATCGTCAATACGCTCCATGGAAATATCGCCCGCGTCCACGGCCTTCTTCATCGCATCGATAAAGCGCACGTAATCGTAGGGAACCATGTTCATATCAACGCCTGCATTGATCGAAGCCACAACAGCGGTGTAATAATCGCTGTCCACCTGATCAATGCCCGCCCAATCTGAAACCACAAAACCCTTAAAGCCCAGTTCGCCCTTGAGCAGATCGGTTAACAGGGCTTTTTGGGCGTGCATCTTCAGCCCATTCCAACTGGAGAACGAAGCCATGATGCTGAGGGCACCATTTTTAACTGCATCCTCATAGGGGGGCAGGAAAAGGCGGCGGAGGGTGGCTTCGTCCATCTGGGTATCACCCTGATCCATGGGGTAAGTTTGGGAGGTGCCCCAGACGGTGCCCCCATCGCCGATGAAGTGCTTGGGGGTACCCAACACTCGGATACCTTTTGCAGGGTCGCCTTGCAGCCCGCGCAGATAGGCTGTGCCCAGTTCGGTCACCAGATCGGTGTTCTCGCCGAAGCCCTCATAGGAGCGGCCCCAACGATAGTCTTGAACCACTGCCACCACAGGCGCAAAGTTCCACGTGATCCCTGTGCCCAACAGGTCATCGGCGGTGGCACGCCCTATGCGTTCCACCAGATCTGCGTCACGGGTGGCCCCTAAGCCCACGTTGTGGGGGAAGATCACCGCACCATATACGTTATTGTGCCCATGTACCGCATCCACCCCATAGATCAGAGGGATTTTGAGGCGTGTTTGGGCAGCTTGCGCCTGAAATTCGCGCACCATCTCCAGCCATGCATCCGGGGTGTTGGGACGGGGTGAACCGCCGCCACCGCTCAGGATGCTGCCGATGAACAGCGCGCTGATGTCGCCCAGTTTGATACTGTTTTTCTCAACCTGAGTCATTTGCCCGATTTTTTCGTCAAGGGTCATCTGGGCCAGTAGATCATCGGCCCGATCTTCAGGGGAGAGGGCGGGGTTTAGATAAGCGGGAATGCCCGCACGGACGCTTGAAACGCCGGGCTGGAACGCCAAAACGATGACCATCACCGCAGCAATGATCGCACCTACTAACCGTTTCATATAAAACTTCCTTTGGTACTGAACAAAAAACTGAGTTGGAACCGCAGTTATTGGGCAGTGGGGCGGAGCAGTCCCTTACACCCCTGCCCTAACCCGGTAAACCGGGAAGGGCGGAGGGATAAGGGGGTTCCGTGTGTGCAGGGTAACGGTGTGTGAGCATCACACCGCGTTATGGCGAATGACATTTTGGTAAAAACGCGCACTGGTCTTGAGAACACGCTTCTGCGTTGGATAATCCACATAGACCAGTCCGAACCGTTTGGTATATCCATACGACCACTCAAAGTTATCCATGAGCGACCATACAAAATATCCCTTCAGGGGTGCGCCATCCTCGATAGCGCGCTGCGCCGACTCAAAGTGCGCACGCAGATAATTCACCCGTTTTTCGTCGTGTACTTCTTCCGTCCCGTTCAACTTGTCGGGGAAGGCCGCGCCGTTTTCAGTAATATAGATTGCGGCGGGTTGATAATCCTGAGTAACCCGCATCAGGGTATGGTACAGTCCATCAGGGTAAACTTCCCACCCCATGTCAGTATGGTCGTTGGGTCCGTATACCCATCTGAGCTTCATCTGGGGAAAATCGTCCCCCTCTCCAATGATGGAGCGGGTGTAATAGTTGATCCCCAAAAAGTCGTTCGGTTGTTGAATGATCGACAGGTCACCGGGGGCGATGGTGGGTGCATCTGGGCCCAGCCACTCGATCATATCCACCGGGTAACTGCCTTTAAAAAGCGGGTCCAAAAACCAACGGTTAACATACCCATCATGCCGCCAAGCGGCTGCCCGATCCGCTTCGGAGTCGCTTGCCGGGTCAGTCCAACTCAGGTTGAGAGCGATCCCCACTTTGGCATCCGCAGAAGCTGCACGGATTGCCTGTGAGCCGCGTCCGTGGGCAAGGTTCAGATGGTGCGACACCTGAAGACCAGTGCGCCAATCGGTCAGGCCCGGAGCATGAACACCCATAAAGTAGCCCATGAAGGCCGAAACCCACGGCTCATTGAGGGTGATCCAGTTTTTGACCCGATCTCCAAGACGCGCTGCAACCACAGCCGCATAATCGGCATAAGCACTCACCAAATCACGGTTAGCCCATCCGCCTTTATCTTGAAGCGCCTGTGGCATATCCCAGTGATACAGAGTCACAAAAGGTTGAATGCGGTGCTGAAGCAGGGTATCCACAAGCCGATCATAAAAATCCAGCCCTGCGCCGTTCACTTTGCCCACCCCATTGGGCAGGATACGGGCCCAGCAAACGGAAAAACGGTAGGCACGCATTCCCAACCCGGCCATCAGGGATATATCATCACGATACCGATGGTAATGATCACAGGCGAGATCGCCGCTGCTGCCGTCCTCGATCTTACCGGGGGTACGACAAAACTGATCCCAGATAGAAAGACCCCGTCCGTCGGTATTCACTGCCCCCTCAACCTGATACGCGGCGGTGGCAGAACCCCACAAGAACTGATCGGGAAAAGTACGGGTCATGTTGGGCTGAAGCTCCAGCGAAAGTGCAGACATTTCTGCAAAGGTATAAATCTGAAAGAGAGCGCTCACACTTTGCAAAAAAGTCTCATTTTGAACTTTTTTTGTTATTGGGAGCGTTCCCAATTTGAGTAACAGTATAAAACAAGGAGGGATCGCTTGTCAATAAGTGCTTTTTACCAAATTGAGGTGATAGCGGAGGCTGTTAAGGCGGAGATGGGGCTTACTTATGCAGCTTTTGAGCAACCCTATGAGGATGAAGGATGTGCGCTGCCCTTTGAACACCGTAACCATCGGGTATATGGGTTCTTGGGGGGTAAGCTTTGGGCGTGGAAAATATGCGCTGAAGCTTACCCCCATACACTTTGGGAAAGCCCCTGCTCTAGAGGGTTTAGGAGCAGGTGAACTGAGTTTAGTTGACTTCGACCTTCACCTTATTTTTTCCAGTGGTGCTGGGTTGGTCACCTTCCTCAGTTTTGGTTTCGGCCTCTTTGCTTTCCTGTTCCAGTTTTTGAAGGGCACTCTTAGCACCTTCGATCAGCGCTTTGAAGGCCTCAATGAATTCTTTGCGAGCTTCGCTGCTGTGGGTCTTGAAGTCTGACGGGATGAGCGCGCCAAGGGCCTTAAACGCATTCTCAATGGCGGCCTTCTGATGCTGCACAAACGCCCCAAAGGGGGTGTCTTTGCCAAAGAGTTCACCGAGGCGATCACGGGCTTCGGCAGCGGCTTCTTTGGCTTCCGCGCTCATCTTTTCGGCGGCTTCTTTCACTTCATCCTTCACTTTGGCGGCAGCGTCTTTGACTTCTTCTTTCATCTTGCTTGCGCCTTCTTTGACATCCTTAGCGACAGCTTCGGCTTTTTCTTTGAACTCGTTCATGGTTTCGGCACCCTTTCTTGTGCTTTTTCTGGTTTTGGGTTTGGACTCATTGGAGGCTTTTCCAGCCTCTGATTTGGTATCTTTTTCATTCATGACTGGCCCACCCCCTCAACAATTCCTTACCTGTGTTTGGTAATCATCTTATACGCAGTATCTTGCTTAAAGTTTCACAAACGGTTGGGGAAGGTGAAGATTCGCCCAAAAGAGCATGAAAGTTTGCCGTGAGGCGTTGTCTGGCGCTTGAAAGTCCTCAGCCTTCGGTGTACATTTGGCCCGCAGTAGTGTATGGTGATCCCCCTGAGAACTGAGATCAATAATTATGAGTAGGCGTCCTCGGCGTTACAACCGTCCAATGTATGAATACAGCCCGCCCTATGGAGGTGCTCCCTCTGGGTTGCGCACCCGTCAGCGCCGGAACGGTGAAGGGTTGATGTGGGGGTGTTTGTTTTTGAGTGTTCTGATGTGTGTGGGCATGTGTGTTTTAGGGGTAGTCCTGACGCCGATTGCATTTAACAACCTTCCGGCGGAATGGCAGGGCAGAGTCGCTCGTTATTTGCCTTTCTTGAATGCCTTTTTGCCCACCGTCGAACCGCCGCCCCTGCCCACCCTTGACCCGGCGCGGGCGACTGCGGCTGCTGCGTTTTTTCTGCCTACTGCGGAGGGTGCACCGCCTTCTACCCTTGCGCCTCATATTACGCCGTCCGCAGTTTTGGGTTTTGCGCCCAGCCCCACGCCTGTTTTTGTGATCAGTGCCGCACTCCAAACCCAAACCGCGGTTGCGGCTGTACCAGCTTTTCGCCCCACCGCGACTTCGCAACCACTGCCATCCAACTTTTACGTGGGGCGTTACCGCCGCGAAGCACAGCAGTTTAACAACTGTGGGCCAGCGAACCTGATTCAGGCCATGTATACCTTAGGCGTGGAGCAGAATCAGACGGAGGTTGCAGGGTGGCTTAAGCCCAATGCTGCTGACGCCAACGTCAGCCCGTGGCAGATGGCCCAGTATGTCAACCAACGCACTAACTTGCGAGCGCTTGTTAGGGTGAACGGATCGATTGATCTGGTCAAACGGTTGATCTACGCGGGCTTTGGGGTGATCCTCGAAACAGGGCTGTACCATCCCGATGATGGTAGTTGGCTGGGGCACTATATCACCATCAATGGATGGGATGATCTGGGTGATAATCAGGGCGGGTTCTTATATGGGCTGGATACCTTTGAAGAGAACGGTTCCGACGGCAAGGGAATCCACGAACATTATGCCGACGTTTATGAACGTTGGAAACACTTTAACAGGGTCTATCTGATTCTCTACCGTCCTGAACAGGAACCCCTGCTTCAGGAGATTTTGGGCACCGCCTACGATGAGGTTCGCAACTATGAGGAAGGACTCGAAAAGGCGCTTCAGGAAGCGCAGTATAATCCGGGGGATGTTTTTGCCTATTTTAATGTGGGTACCAACCTCACCGCATTAGGACGCTTTCGAGAAGCAGCGGTTGCCTATGATCGGGCCTATTCGACGGGACAGGGGATGCCATGGCGAATGCTCTGGTATCAATTTGGACCGTTTAAGGCATACTATGAAGCGGGGGATCATCATCGGGTGATCGCGTTGGCGAACTCAGTGATCGCCCGCACCACCAAAGTATCCATTGAAGAGGCTTTTTATTATCGGGGAGTTGCCAGCGCCGCTTTGGGCGTGATGGATCAGGCAAAAAGTGATCTGGAACGCGCTGCCCAACTGAACGCTAACTTCATGCAGGCTCAGTCTGCACTGGCGCAGCTTCGCAGCGGGGTACTGCCCGTCCCCGAAATGCTCTAACACTGAAAGGATTTGATGACGTGGATCAGACTTCCTTTAAGGCGCGTCCCTATGCGGGCGATGCCGACCTCAAAAAGATCAGCAAACTTCTCTCCGAGTGTGAGGCCATCGATATGATGGGGCTGCGCCGCACCCCAGATGAACTGCGGGTACAGTTTTCTGATCCCAGCCTAAATACCGAGTTAGATACCCGTCTCTGGGAGGCTCCTCGGCGCAAATTGGCCGGATATGCCCTGCTTGATATAGAAATGGGGGCACGTATTGACGCCACCCTTCGCTGGCGTATCCATCCTAACTATCGCGCTGATTGGCTTGATGACGATGTGATCCAGTGGGGCGAGGAACGGATGCGTCAGCTTGCCGCTGAAACGGGACTGCCTGCCCGCATTCAATCAGTTGCCCGTGACATTGATCGTCCTCGCCAATTCATGCTTGAATGGCATGACTATAACGTTATTCACGAGTTGTGGCAGATGGAGCGCAATCTCCACCAACCCATTGATCACCCTCAACTGCCCGAAGGTTTTTCGGTGCGTGCGGCCATCCCAGAGCAGGACGCCGATGCGTGGATCGCCATGTACAACGAATCCTTCATTGATCATTGGGATCATGTAGACCTCACCCGTGAGGCGTACTTTCACCGGCGACAGAATGATCCCGGTTATGCCAGAGAGCGTGACCTCATCGTAATTGCCCCGGATGGGCAGTTTGCGGCTTTCTGTTGGTCGTTCATCAACCCCGACGAAATTTCGCGGGCGCGCACCAAACAAGCGCTTCTTCAGCAGATCGGGACTCGCCGAGGGTATCGTAATCTCGGCTTAGGCAGGGCTATCCTGTGCCAAACCCTCCAAACCCTGCGCGATCAAGGCATGGACTCAGTTCGCTTGTACGTCTATACCGATAACAAGCTGGGGGCACAGAAACTCTATGAGGATGCGGGCTTTACCAAGTCTTTCAGTCTGGTGACTTATGCCAAAGCACTTACTGAAGGGGCAGCCCTGAAGCCGTGAAAGCCTCACGTGAGAATCTGCTGGCGCTGGCACTGGTGGTGTTGATCATCCTGCTGCTGATCGTCACCACCGATCATGCTCCACCATTCATTTATCAAGGGTTTTAAGAGCGACTCTATGACAGAGAATGATTTTCCACGCTTGGCGCTTCACACCCCGCGTTTGATCATCCGTCGGTTTGTCTTTGAGGACTCGGCCGAACGCCTACGCCTGATCCGCGAGACCTTTGAACCCGCTTACACCGAGGCGGAAAATCAGAGCTGGCTCAGTTGGTGCATTCTCAATTACCAAGAGCTGGCAAGGCTGCATCAACCACCCTATGGAGATTACGCTATCTGTCAACCCTCTACCATGGGAGTGATCGGTTCTGTAGGGCTGGTGCCATCGGTGATTCCGTGGGGAGTATTTCCGGAGTGCCGTCCTGAAGGGACACCGCCTCACTTCCAAGTCTCTCCAGAGTTTGGGCTTTTTTGGACGGTGCTGCCGGCGCATCAGGGTCAAGGATTTGCCTTCGAAGCGGCTCAGGCGCTGATCAAGTTCATGTTTGAAGGATGGTCAGTGCAGCGGGTGGTTGCTACCACTGAACGGGCCAATGTGGCTTCTCAGCGGGTGATGCAAAAGTTAGGCATGAAGGTGATGATCAATCCGTTGGCTGATCCCTTCTGGTTTGAGGTGGTGGGGGTGCTGGAGAATCCCTCTGGATCAGCCTAAGAAGCAAAGACAAGAAGTCGTTCTCCCCTGTGATGCACAAGCTTAGCGGGGAGAACGAACACAACCTACCGGCGCTTACTGCTTCTCACGGGCCACCAAATTCAGGACGATCCGCATTTCATCATCAGCCTTCACAAAACCCGCCATATCGGGGGCCTGAATGTTAAAATCGGACATCTTGATATCCGTGAATGCCGTCACCACCAGCAGATCCCCAGTGAGCCGCGCCTGAGCCTCAAATTCCACGGTGCGGGTGGTTTCACGGAGGGTCAGATCACCTTTAACGGTGAAGGTGAGCAGTTCACCGTCTTCATAGGGGCGGGTAGGCAGCCCTACGGCCTCAATATTGGCGAGGGTGGCGAAGGGATAACGGTTGGTCTGAATCCAGTTGCGCTGAATGGCCGTATCGCGCCGTCCTTCATCTGAACGCAGCTCATTGATGTTGATGCGTACATCGCCCACAAGGCTGTTGGCGACATTGCCCCGATCAATCTCGATCTCACCCGCGATGGATTTGGTGACCCCGACTGCAACCCGAAACTCACCCACCCCGGCGAAAATCTCACCCACCTGATAACACGCTTCGGATTCTGCGCCCACAATTTCGAGCCGGATCAGATCGGGTTCACCGGGTGTACCAGCTTCAACGGTAGCTTCGGCGGTGGCTTCAACTGTAGGCTCTGGGGTTGCTTCAGGGCGTTCAGAAGCGCGCAACCGTGCTTCGGTACAGGAAACATAAAGGGGTTCATCCTGAGCGGGCAGTATGGGCGCTTCACTTCCGGGGTTATAGGCCGCAAGGTAAGCCACGCCATCAGCGGGTTGATACCCCGTCACAGTCGCTGTTTTGGTCTGCGCCTGAGCAGTACGGCGAGCATCAATGGAATTCAGGGTTTCGGTGGGAACACCGGTCACACTGGGGGTAGGATCGTTGGGGAAGACCCGATCAAAAATTAGATACCCTACAACAGCAAGCGTTACCGCCAGCGCAAGCCCAATGAGTAGATGTTTACGCTTCATTATCCTTGGTTCCTCTGTTTGTTGATTAGATGACTCAGTTATTCTTGCAAGGGGTGGTTAAGAATGTGTTGAGCAAGAATGAAAAACAGCTAAGAAAATGGTACGGATGTCCGTTTACTCATACCCACTTCGCGGCCTACATCCTGCTGCACAAACTCAAACCCTGATTGGGGTCAAAGTACGCTCAATGTCCTCTCGATGAGGCTCCAACCACGGTGGCAGTTGCAATGTACGTCCTAAACGGGACATATCCTCGTCAACCGTGAACCCCGGCCCCGCGGTGGCGATCTCGACAATATGCCCATCAGGGTCGCGGGTGTAGATGCTCTTGAAATAGATTCGATCCATGACTGGAGATACAGGCAATCCTGCTCTAATCAGCTTTTCGCGCCATTCAAGCTGTGAGACTTCATCGGCCACCTTCAGGGCAAAATGATGAGTCTGCCCAATCCCGATTCGGGCCATACGTTTGCCTGCTGCACCGCGTTCAAAATAAGTGATCACAGTCCCCGGCTCGCCTTGGTCAACACCCCAATACCAGTGTGCAGAACCGGGATCATCAAAGTTATCGGTCATTTTAAGGCGACGCATTCCTAAAAGCCCAGCATAAAAGGCGTGGGTGCGTTCAATGTTGGCGCTGATCGCAGTGATGTGGTGAAGTCCTTGCTCAAGGGCCATTTCAGGGGCGATGGTTGTTACCGGGTTGGGCCACTGCTGCTCACGAATACGGGACTCGTCGCGGTTGGCGATGATCATTGCTGGCGGTGGAGCCAGATGAGCCGTGCCGAGTTGATCAGGCGCTTCGTCAACTGCCCAACCGGGACCGTTGGTGGCAATCTCTAGCAGCACCCCATCCGGATCACGGAAGTAGATTGACTTAAAGTAGTGTCGATCATAGGGCCCATGCACGGGTATCCCAAGATCAATCAGGCGTCGCTTCCATTTGAGCAGCGCGCTTTCATCAGCAGCGCATAAAGCCAGATGGTGGGTTCCACCTAACCCCGGATACCCTTTAGGTGCGTTTGGCCACTCAAAAAAAGTGATGACAGAGCCGGGCTGGGCCAACTGATTGCCAAAGTAGAGGTGATAACTACCCGGATCATCAAAATTGACCGTCTGTTTGATCAAGCGCAGCCCTAAGATCTGGGTGTAAAAATCAATGGTATGTTGTGCGTTGGCACATACCAAGGTGATGTGATGAATCCCTTGAATGCTCATCGCCCGTGCTTTCTCCTCTACCTTTTTGGGGTGCTTCAATCTGAAGCGTTCGCTTATGGAGCCATTTTCGCAGAGTAGGCAAAAATTCCCCAATAGCACGAAGTAAGAACCTTCTCCTTGATGCGCGTCAGAAGTGCAGTCCTAAATTGACACAAAGCCCCAACCCCATTAAGCTAACTTCAGGGTTTGATGCACACAAAGGATCATCAACATGGAGAAGCAAACGTATTACACCGTTTCGGTCGCTGGGGTCAGCCGTGATCTTCCTCTGTTTGAGGTCGCGCCGGGGGTGAGAATTGCGATCCTCAACATTTTGGGAGATACCGAATTGGTTCAGGCGGCTTCAAAAGAACTGGCGCTGAAGATTGCAGACCGCAACCCGGAAGTGCTGATCACCGCTGAGGCGAAGAGCATCCCGCTGGTGTACGCCCTTTCCTCGGTCATGGATCTGCCCTATGTGGTTCTGCGCAAGAGCTACAAGCCATACATGGGGGATGCCCTTCAAGCGGAGACACTCTCGATCACCACCGGTAAGCCCCAAACCCTTTTCCTTGATGAAAAGGATCGTAATCTGGTTAAGGATCGTTATGTGGCCCTGATCGATGATGTGATCAGCACTGGCAGCACGCTTCAGGGGATGCACCTGATCATGGAGAAAGCGGGTGCCAAAGTCGTCGCTCAAGCTGCCATCTTCACCGAGGGAGATCGGGCCAAATGGACCGATGTGATCGCTCTAGGACATTTACCTGTATTTAACGCAGAAACTAAGTGAGGTCTTAAAGCCTGTGACAGCCCCAACCCGATTCCCAGAAATGAGCATTTTAGGTGTTTATGCCCACCCCGACGATGAACAAGGCATTAGCGGTACCATGCGAATCTTGATCGAAAGGGGTGTGCGCACGGGCTTGGTCTGTGCCACCAGAGGCGAAGTCGGAGAGATCAGTGATCCTACGCTGGCCACCCCGGAGAGTCTGGGCGATGTACGCGAGGATGAGCTTCGTCGCGCTGCTGCGGTGATTGGCATTCATGAAGTTCATTTTCTGGGTTATCGGGATTCGGGCATGGCGGGGTCCCCACCAAACGATGATCCCCGCGCCTTCATCCGCGCTGATCCGGTGGAAGCGGTGGGGCGGATCGTGAGGGCTATTCGACGCTTTCAGCCCACCCTTGTCCTGACCTTTGATCCTTCTGGCGTGTATGGTCATCCCGATCATATCGCCGTGAATCGCTGGACAACAGAGGCGTTCCATGCTGTTGCTGACACTGACAAATACCCAGTGGCAGAGTTTGGTCATCCTTTCCAACCCCGGCGTTTGTATTATAGTTCGGTGAGTCGTTCACTGCTGATCGCTTTTGACCAGATACTTCGCCAGCAGAACCTACCGTCGATATTCACGGGGGTGGACATCAACCAGATGGGGCTGCCTGATGAGATGATCACCCATCGGGTGATGGTTGCGCCTTATGTGGCCCTTAAGCGAAAATCGCTGGAAGAACATCGGACTCAGATGAACCCCAACACCGCGCTTGCGATGATCTCGGAAGAAGACTGGAATCGAATCCGGTCAGTAGAAATGTTCGCTCTGGTAGCAGGCGATCCCCTTCCCCCCAACGCGGATGATCAGGATTTGTTCACCGGGCTTCACTGAGCCTTGATCTCCCCATGTGCACAGCGCGCAAGGGGAGACCGTATTCGCCTTACCCGTGTACCAATTGATTCACTGCGTAAAGCAGATGCCTGAGGATTCAGAGAAGGAAGGTCGCCATGGGATTTTTTTTGCGAAAGCAGCGTGAAGAAGAAGTCAAAATGGCCGGTCGTCTGCCTCCGGGGCAGGCGCTCACCCAGAAGTTTCCGGTGCTGCATTATGGAGCAGTGCCTACCTATAACAACCTGAACAATTGGAACTTTCGGGTCTTTGGGCTGGTTGAAGAGGAAAGGCTGTGGAATTGGGAGCAGTTTAACCAACTGCCCCGCACCAGTGCAACCCTTGACATCCACTGTGTCACGGGTTGGAGCAAGTTTGACTGCCCATGGGAAGGGGTAAGTGTGAAATCCCTGATCGACGCTGGGCTGATCAAGATTAAACCGGAGGCGAAGTACGTGATCCAACACTGTGAGTTTGGCTATACCACCAATACCCCGTTGGAAGCGGTGCTCGCCGATAATTTCCTACTTGCCACCCACTTTGAAGGCAAACCCCTTGATCCCGAACATGGCTACCCGCTGCGGGGTCTGATGGGCGCGGTTGCAGGTCGTAAGGATAACAACGATCTTTACCTGTGGAAGGGTGGCAAATGGCTGCGCGGGCTGGAATTTAGCGCTCAGGATCGCCCCGGTTTCTGGGAATTGGCGGGCTACTCCAACACCGCCAATGTGTGGCGCGAGGAGCGCTACTGGCACAACCGCTGATCACCATTTGTGATCCAAGACTTGAAACAGCCGCACATGATCGGTTCCTCGATTATTTGCGGCTGATCATTTGCACTGCTTCCAACAAGGCGGTGCGACTGGTAATGCCCCGTACCGTCTCCATCCATGCCTTGATCGAGGGGTGTCCTTCACGTAGAGCACTCACTGCCGGCCCAATCGGGTCTTGTCCGCCTGCACCACTACCATCTGGCGCTTGATAACCTCCATAGAAAGCAAAAAACGCCTGATTCATTTTACGGTAGACATACCCATTGGCAGCAAACAGGCGGCGCTGCTGCTCAAGGTATGCCTCTGCCTCCTCGATCTTGCCTTCGGCCAGCAGTTGATCCGCTCTGACCCGGGTCTCGTTCATGACCGCACCCGCATTAAAGCGTGGCGGGTCTGAAGGTGTAGGGGTAACCGACGCAGAACGGGGCAGTCGGGGGCTTTGTGAGGCCGGTAGCAGGCGCAGCACCTCTGGAAAGTCGGCATAGAAGCGCTCTATGGTCTTGCGTCCGATCTCACGTCCAAAGACAGAAGCCACAGTCTCATTGATAATCCACGTCTCACTGCCCGTATTGAGGTACTCAAAGCCCAATGGAAACAAAAGTAGGTAGTGGTGGGCCCATTCGTGGGCGATAGTCTCATAAAGATAGGGGGCATGTCCTGAGCGGATTACCATACTGGGGTAAAGCGCCAGCCCACCAATAGGAACCACCAATGAGGACACCCCAAAATCGTGGTCAATTTCTGCCTCCAATGCGGCCATCTGATCTGGGGTCAGGTTGATCAGGTTAATGGCTAGATCGCGTCGGATCACGTTTCGGGGCGAGATCACCAATAACATAGGCAGATCAGTAATCCGGGCAGAGACAGGGGGGATAACTTCACCCAGCACGGCAAAACCTTCATCGCGCAGCACTGCCCCGATCTGACCTTCGATGATCGCCTCCGCCAACGGTTGATATTGTTTGATGCTGCTCACAACTGCATCCCGAACGACCGTCAATTGAAACGCCTGAGTTTTGTCAGGTTGGTTGGGGTCGGCAAAAACTCGGTCGATCTGCCCGTTCAGTTCGTCAGCCCGCTTTACTGCATCCAAATAACGGATCACAAAACGGGCGCGCTCGGTTTCAGTGGTAAAGGGAGCAAGGCTGGAGTGCGCCTGCCGGATTTTGAACAGGATCGCTTCCAACTCCCACGACACATAGTTGTAGAGGTAATCGCGGGCCTTACCAAGGACTCGTTCATCAAGGGCAGTTCCCGCAGGGGCAGGCGCGGGCACAAAAGCGATAAACGCCAGCGCCCACCCGATCAGAACTACTCGCGCACGTAGTCCCCGCCAAGGGACATGCTTCAACATAGAGAAAGCAGAAGCTGCTCTATTGGATATGGTCACAAATCACCCATCACTTTTTATGCACCTCACCTTTTGTCTTCTCCTCACGACGATACCCCGCATAGTGATCAGGCACAATAGGATGCGCTTCACGTGGGGGGCGGGCATACTTCTGATCGGCATCAGGGCGTGGAGTAAGTTTGATGGGCTTGGGAATCATGGCTTTGTATTCAGGGAATAGACTCAGAAGGTGATGGATGCAGTTCAGGTGGGCACGGCGTTTGTCATCAGAGTCGATCTGATACCACGGCGCTTCTTCAATATCGGTGTATTCAAGCATCCGATCTTTGGCTTTGGAGTACTCCACCCAACGCTCACGGGAGAGTAAGTCCATCGGGCTGAGCTTCCACAGCTTCGCCGGGTCGCCAGCACGCTGCTGGAAGCGCTTTTCCTGTTCCTCATCACTGACCGAAAGCCAGTACTTGACCACCTTCACTCCAGCATGGACAAGCAGACGCTCAAATTCTGGACAGGAACGCAAAAAGTCCCAGTATTCGGCTTCAGTACAAAAGCCCATCACATGCTCAACCCCAGCGCGGTTGTACCAACTGCGGTCAAAAACCACAATCTCGCCTGCGGCAGGCAGGTGCGCCACATAACGCTGAAAGTACCACTGGGTGCGTTCCACATCGGAGGGTTTGGAGAGTGCTACGAGGCGCACTCCACGAGGATTGAGCGGTTCGATCAGGCTCTTGATGGTGCCACCCTTGCCTGCTGCGTCACGGCCTTCAAAGATGAGCACAAGCCGCTGTCCGGTCTCTTTGACCCAATACTGGAAGCGCACCAGTTCAAACTGGAGCACCGCCAGTTCTTCCTCATAATAACTACGCGAAAGCTTGTCGGAGTGGTGAGGGATTTCATCCCCGTCCAGTTTGACCTCACGAACGGGTTTGAGATCATGGCCATTCTTTTTGTTGGTTTTCTCCTTTTTGTTACCCTTTCCGTTTTTGCTGCTGCCGTCCTTGCCATTGTTTTGGGAATCGTGTTTTTTGCTCATGAACACCTCCTACAGTGATCATCATAGTACAAAAGCTGCAAAATGTGTTCAGAGGGTTTGGGAGCTAGGGCGATTGCATGAAACTCCACTGACCATCACCCGTTTTTTGTGCAATCACCCTAGGGAATCGCCTCGATTCCAAACATGCCCCCATAAGTTATAATTCAACTATCCCAAATGGATACCTGCGAAATATCTGTTGGCAAAAAAGCTTTTTGAGGAGGCTTTTGGATGACCTATTACTATAAACTAGGCTCGATTCCCCACAAGCGCCATACCCAATTCAGACAGCCTGACGGCTCACTTTACCACGAGGAACTGATGGGTATTCACGGGTTCAGTGGAATTCAAGCACTGCTCTATCATTTGCACCCGCCAACACAGGTGCGTCAAATGGAGATGGTGTGCCGGACGGATATTGTTTACGAGGAGGTAGAGGCTCTTCGCCACCGCCACCTAAAAGCTGCCAATATCCCCGTTGGTGGTGACGCCCTTGAAGCCCGTTTACCCCTTATGGGCAATAACGAGGTGGTGTTATATGTGGCCCGTCCAGATCGCCCCATGTCGTACTGGTATAAACATGCGCAGGGTGACGATGTATTATTCATCCATGATGGCACCGGGACATTAGAATCGCAGTTTGGGTTGCTGCCCTATCGCCCCGGCGATTATGTGGTGATTCCTACCGGGGTGCTTTGGCGGCTCATTCCCGATGCGGGTAGTCCTCAAAGGATGCTGGTGATCGAGGCCTATGGGCACATAGAGCCACCTCGGCGCTACCTGAACGATTATGGGCAGTTTTTGGAGCATTCACCTTACTGTGAGCGCGATATTCGTCCCCCGGCGCAGCTTCTGACCTTTGATCAGAAGGGTGTTTTTGAGGTAAGGGTTAAGACTAGAGGGCAAATCACGCGATTCGTCTACGATCATCATCCTTTGGATGTGATTGGTTGGGACGGGCACCTGTATCCCTTCGCTTTCAATATTGAGGATTTTGAGCCGATCACCGGGCGTGTACATCAACCCCCGCCGGTACATCAGACCTTTGATGGCCCGGGGTTTGTGGTCTGTTCATTTGTGCCCCGCCTTTTTGACTATCACCCTCTGAGCATCCCTGCTCCTTACAACCATTCGAACGTGGATTCTGATGAGGTATTGTATTACGTCGAGGGTGATTTTATGTCTCGGCGAGGCGTCGAACGGGCATCGTTCACCATCCATCCTAACGGGATACCACATGGTCCCCATCCGGGTACCTACGAAGGCTCCATTGGCAAAGCGCGGACTGATGAACTGGCGGTCATGGTGGATACGTTCCGTCCCCTGCGTCTGACTCGTCAGGCGCTCGAACTCGAAGATGCAGGATACGCCACCAGTTGGCTCCCAGAACGCTACTCAAAGAAGTAACCACTGTGCCAAGGCGCCTTAACTATGTGGTTGAGGCGATGCAGGAAACAAAAAGTTTCTGAGGAGAATGCTAAGGAATTTTCACCCCCTTTACCCTTGCTACGCAGGGCGAAGGGGGCTTCACGTTTGTTACTTGGTCTGACTTTGCTCAGGCAGTTTCATCATCTCTTGGGTTTGTTTTGAAGGCAGCGGATACGGGTCTTCAAGTACCATCTCTTCAACCAATTGGTTCATGAAGTTTTCACAGAAAGTAAGGCGCTGCGCTCCCATCTTTTTGCCCGCGGAGGTGAGCAGGGTATCGTACCAACTCCGCGCCCTTTGAAGCACCCATCCGGCCGTCAATTCGTGGGAGATATCCGCCGTCGTTTTGTCTGATTTTTGGTAAAGACTGCGAATCATGAGCATGATGTTGCTCACTCCAATCTTGTCGAGAGTCTCGGCATCGATCAGCATCAGGGTTTCGGGCCCGCAGTTGGCCAGCACTTCTCGCACTTGTTCGTCGGTGGGACGTTCATCTGTCCAGTCTTGATAGTGATCATGAACAGCGCAGGCCACGCGCTTTATGAATTCAGGATCAAAACCTTCCTGCTTCAGATAACGGGTGGCCGTCTCTGCCCCTTTTACCCCGTGATAGGGTAGATCCACTGTGTAGTGGTCAATATCGTGAAACAAAGCGGCAGCTTCACACACCCAACGCACATCCTGAGGTGAATTCTCGGACTCTAGGATGGCCCGGATATTCTTGAGGACATTAAGCGTGTGCATCCATCGGTGCTGCGCTCTCGGTTCAGCATGGGGTTTGCCGTACAACTCAACAGTGCGCGCAAGGTAGCTTCGCACATACTGAGCAATTCGCTGCATGTGCGCAGAAGTAACAATGAACATGGCACCCTCAATAAGGTATCTTGCGATTCCTCATATGATTGTAGCGTATGATCGGGGCGCACCTCAAAAACGTGACAAATGTCCGATATTTTCGGAATTAGTATTGTGGTTAAATACCCTTACAATTGAGGCTGGCAGGTAACGAGGAGTATTGGAATGTCATCGGAGAACACGACCGAACAGTTAGAGAGACTGCGAACATTGTGCCAGAACCGGGAATGGGAACTTGCATTAGAAGCCGCGATCCCCCTCTTAAAAGACGATGCCCCTATGGAAATTTGGTCACTCCAAACGACCATCCTGACCCATCTTGCGCACAAGGGTGATTGGCGTCCTCAAGCCCTTCGGAAGGCCCTTGATAATCTCCTGATTTACGATACGAACGACTCTTATGCCAAGGACCTCGATGCCCTGAATACTGTGGTTCGGGCTATGGTTGATCACTATTACCTCAATCTGGAGGATACCAGCAAAGATTTACCCCTGCCGACACTGGAGAAGTTTCTGTATCTTGCGCCTCATTTTCCCGCCGTGCGCTTCCTCCGGGGGGCGGTGGAAGCCCTCATTCTGGAGCGCATCAATGGTGATACCAATACCCGTGCCAAAATGCGCCGCCTGTTGGATATGCTCCAACTGGAACGCAAACGCACTGGTGAAAAGGGGATTCTGAACACCGCCGGAAGCCGATACGAAGCTGTGGACAGCCTTACCAAAGCCTTTTGGAGCCTACCCGAAGGTGATGAACTGCGGGCCTTTGCTGCTCGTTCATTGGCGCAGCTTCAGCACGATTCTGGTAAACTGCACGAATCCTTTGAATGGTTGAAGCGCGCTTCTGCCTTGGGGCTGGATGTCCGCGAACCGCTTGATGCACTTCTGCCCAAACTTTCTCAACATTTGCGACAACAAGTCTATGGGCATCTTGATCAACTGCTCTCTCAGGGGGATTTTGAGGCGGCCGCGGCTCAGGCTCAGGCTTTGTACGCGGTTGATGCTTCGCCAGAAGCGCTGGTACGCTGGGGGGATGCGGCCTTTGCCCTGAACCGCCTTGAAGTGGCCCAGCAGCATTATCAGGCAGGGCTGAACTGTCTAGAACAGGCTTCCGCAACAACCATCCTTTCGGATGACGCCATCGGAATCTTCAGCCAACTTACCCCTGCCCAAGACTCACCTCAGATTTCGGAGGATACCGATCCCATCCCCCCCCGCGGCTTCTCTTCCCTCAAGGAGAAAGCGGCTTCAGAGCGCCTTGACAACCCGTTGGGTAGGGCACCTGTTTCACAGGCAAACTATCCCGGCGCTCGTTATGGAATTCCGCCAATGGACACCACACACCGACTGCGGGTAGGGCTGCTTGTAATTCATCAACAGCGAGGAGAGATCGAACCCGCCAAAGGGATTTTCCTCTCCCTGCTGACTCAACCAGATCTGCCTCAAACGATTCAGGAGAAACTGCTCAAAACCTTCGAGGAACATGAGCAGCAAGTGCATCAGGCACAGATTCAGCATCTGCGTACCTGCGCTCAACAGGCGGTGGAGGTTGGTGATTGGAATCATGCGGCTGAACACTTCTACGCCCTCACCTGTTTACCGGGTGCGGCGCAAACCGATATGGCATGGTTGGCGCTCGCGTCTTTCCATCACACGGGCAACCTCAACGCCGCCGTCCACTGGCTGGAGACCATTTCGCCGGAAACCCTGACAGCGCTGCCCATTCGATATGTGCGCCCTGTATTGGATGCCTTGGCAGGGGCTGGGCAGTGGAACCTCACTGACCGTTTCATGCCCCTGATCGCCCGCGAACAGGCATGGTACACCGACTACCAAAAGCGGCACGGTGATTGGGTGAATGAGCTTGCGCACAGCGCTCAGGAGGCCGTGGAGCGAGGTGCGCATCTTGAAGCCGAAGGGGCCGCCAAGCGCGCTTTGCAGTTTGCTCCCGACAATCTTCGGGCGCAGTTGATTCTGGGGCGAATCTACACGGCCACCGGAAGGCTTTCAGGGGCGCGCAGCCTGATTGAACCGTTGATGGCCGATCCCCAACTGGGGCAGGCTGCTGCTTTGGCCCTTGCAGAGGTTGATCTCTCCAGTGGACGCCTTGAGGATGCCCGCGAGCGGCTTCGTCAGGTTTCTGAGGTGGAGGTCACGCCCCTTGTGGCACATCTACGGGAAACCGTTGAGAATCGGATGACCAATACGCCCGCGATCATCCTCGAATGCCTGCCCTCAAGGGTTGCGGCGGATACCCTAAGACGCACCCCCGAAACGACTTGGAACGCATTTTTTGCGGTACGTATTGTGGCAGTGCGGGCCACACGGGGGGCACTGCCCCTCCGTGAGCGCTGTGCCGAGTTGATGTTATCTTTCTCCAGTTTTGGGGCACAAGCAGGTGCAGGCATTGAAGCTGATTTTGTATGGCGTTATGTGGGGAGTGGGGGCAAACTCACCGCCGCTCTGATTTGTCGGGTGGAAGGCTCCAGCGAAACCTCCACCCGCAACGCAGCCCGCACCCTGTGGCAGATGATCAAACCCTTGCTACCGCTCAACGGCGCAGCATTTGCCTATGAGCCCGTTTTTAGTGCGAGCGAACTCAATTACCTCCGCAATCCACTAACCATTGAGAGTGCGATTGAAATCTCCCGTAAGGAGATTGTGCTGCGTACCACCGAAAGCCCTGATGATGAGGTTTATTTGGTCTACCCATTGGGGCTTCATGATGACAATCTGCTGCGGATGCTGAATGCTCTCAGTGAACAGCCCCATGCGACCTTGTTGGACATTCATCTGAAACCCACCGAAGTGCTCTCATGGGAGCGGCGGGCGATCACCGAGATGATCCAAAAACAAGGTAAAACAGACCTGCTGGCGGCCCTGCCCGAACTGGAAGAAACATCCTCTGCCAGCACCCACACCCCCCCTGATTTTCGGGCGCGTTTGATTCAGCAGTTTTACCCAATGTTCCTTGACCGGATGCAGTCCCTTGCTTTTGTGGTTCAGATACGACTGGGGGCACAAGGGCGCTTGGACGCGGCCATGCCCAACATCGTGAGTATGGGGCTGTTTGGCACGTCTCGCTACGAGATTATCCGTGCCCTGACGGAGCCGGAAATGGAGATTATGCGGCGCAACATCCGTGAGATCACTTGTGAACGATGGGCATACAGCAACGCATCCTCAAGTTTAGAGCGCTGGCGCTATATGCTCACCCCAGATGAAGCTCTCACCGCAAGCCGTCTACCACATCCGGGGGCAGGTGGGGTTCCGGGGCTGCCCGTGCTCAAGATTCGGGCGATTTCACCACCAGATCGACTGCCTCGCACCGGGGTGGTGCTTGGTGAAAGTTTGCTCAGTGAGGGGGGACGTCCTTCACTGGTGCGTTTAGGTGCGCTTGACCGCACCCGACATGCTTATGTGGTGGGGCGCACTGGTTCGGGGAAATCAACCCTGTTGCTGAACATGGCGCTTCAGGACATTGAAGCGGGGCGAGGTGTTGGGGTGATTGACCCTCACGGAGACCTTATCCGATTCCTGCTGGAACGCATCCCACCACACCGCCTGCATGATGTGGTGCTTTTTGATCCGGCCGATATAGAGCGCCCGGTCGCTTTTAATATCATGGATGTGGAGGATATGTTTGAGGGGAACATGGTGATCGCGGACTTTTTAGGGTTGATGCGACGCATGTTTGATCCCTATGATCAGGGTATTGTTGGGCCTCGTTTTGAGAACATCATCCGCAATTCGATGCTGGCCCTGATGGAAGTCAAGCCCGGTTCCACCCTGATCGATGTGGTGCGCTTTCTCTCAGATAAAGATTATCGTGAGCACATCGTCAAATCCGTGACCGATCCAGTCGTTTTGAATTATTGGAACAACATCGGCAAGGAACTGGATAAGTTCGGTTGGGGTGCGGCCAAAGGCGATATGCTCGATTGGCTCACCAGTAAGTTCGGGCGCTTCGTGGATGACAAGATGGTGCGCAATATCATCGGGCAGTCCAAAAGCACTATCAACTTCCGCGAAATTATGGACAGTGGCAAGATCATGCTGGTAGACCTCTCCAAAGGTCGGGTGGGTTACCAGATCAGTCAGTTCTTGGGTCTGCTCTTGGTACCTCGCTTGCTGGTGGCTGCCTTGGGCCGGGCGCGCCAACAAAGCGAATCACGCCGCCCCTTTTTCCTGTATGTGGATGAGTTCCAGAGTTTTGTCACCCCGGCCTTCAGCGAGATGCTCTCCGAGGCACGCAAGTTTAATGTCTCATTGGTGGTCGCCAACCAGTTTATCAGCCAACTAACGGACGAGATTCGAGAGGCAGTCTTTGGCAATGTGGGGAACTTCTTTGTGTTTCAGGTTGGGATCAAGGACGGAGCGTACTTGACTCCTGAACTTTACCCAGCGGAGATGGAAGACCTTGTTAACCTGCCCAACTATCATATGTTGGTGAAGATGCTGGTGGATGGGAACACAGTACCCCCCTTTCCGGTGCGAACCCTTCCGGACAGCCATACCCCAAACCCCGGACTTGCTGCAAAAATCCGGGATTACAGCCGCAAACGCTACGGACGTGATGTGCTGATTGTGAATCAAGAGATTCAACAGCGCTTTGCCCGGATACCCGGGGCGGAGTCGAAAAAGCCAGAACGGAAGGGCTTATTTGACCTGTAGGCACTTAGGGTGCAGGGTGGAGCGGCTCCCAGAGGAACCCCTGTGCAACCCGCTTAACCCTTCCCAATCCCGGAAAGGGAAGATGGTAAAACATGGTGAGGACACCACTTTCCGCCGCCTGTGCGAGGGCAGCCCGCCGTGAAGCCACCGAAAGACGGGTATCCACATCAAAAGTAGGTGACCATTCGGGGTGCGCAAATTGCATTGGACTGTGCAGCAGATCCGCCATGTGTCGCAAACTCTGCCCCCTCGATTCAAGCACGATTCCGATTTGGCCGGGGGTGTGACCGGGAAGCGACACAGCACTCAACCCCGGAAGGATGGGGGCATCCATTGGGATCAATTCAAGCCCTCGATCCTCAAGCAGTTCCACAAGGGGAGCCTGATCGCCAGAACTTGACTCAATACGCTTTTTCCAAGAGACCATCTCCATCTCGGACAGTACATAACGAGCGTTTGGAAACACCGGGACATTGTCGGCGGAAACTAAACCCCAAACATGATCCACATGGGCATGAGTGAGCACTACCAGCGAGACTTCAGCGGGATCAATGCCCGCCATTTTTAACCCTTCAGGGAGTTGTCCGCCTCTTGGTCTGCCGCCCTGCCCCGCATCCACCAGCACCGTTTCACCAGCGATCCTCAGCAGCAGGATGTTAAAACAGCTTTGGGCCTCATCCAGAGAAAACCCCGCCTCTTGGTAGGCCGTTCGATAGTCGGCTTCAGTGGCATCGGGGAAGCGTTTCAGGATTCCCTCCGCGCCCAGCATTGAAGCGCCATCCAAAACAATCAAACAGGGCACATCCCCCACTTGGAACGAATAGGGTTGGACAGTCACAGAATGCCTCCTTCCTCCAAGGTACTGCTCATGAAGTCGCAGTTTGAAGAGCTGCTTGCCGAGAATTCTCCGCCTGTGCCTCCTCACGACTAGCAAGGATGAGGGCAATTAGGATTAAACCACTGCCCACCAGTTGCAGAGGGGTGGGCTGCTCTTTCAACAGGAAGATCGCCATGATGGTACTGAAGATCGGCTCCCCCAGCACCCCCAGACTCACAAATGAAGCCCTCAGAAAGCCCAATGCATAGTTAAAGAGTGAATGTCCGATCAACTGCGGGAACAGTGCGGTCAGGGACATCCACAGGTAAGCGTTGGAGGTGAGTCCAGTCACCGGGAACTGGTTGATGGCTACCAGCATCATCAAGACCAGCGCCGCTGCACCATAGGTAATCCAAATATAAGGTACCACCGGGATCGATGCCCGCAGTCGCCGTCCGATGATGAAATAGGCGGCTACCGAAACCGAGCCGATCAGGGCCAGCACAATACCCAACATAGGTGCATCCTGTTTTGGGGCGCTCCCAGCCCCGCCACCTGCACTGATCACGATCCCGCCGATGATCGCCAGCAAGATCGCGCCCACTGTGACCCGGCTGAGGCGTTCGCGCAGCAAAAAGGGCGATACCAACGCCACCACTAGCGGATTGGTGGTGACCAGAGTCACACTAATGAGGATGGAAGTATATTCAAGTGAGGTGATCCAACTGGCAAAATGAACGGCGAGTGCCCCCCCAGCCAAAAGGGCCAACAGAAGTTGATCACGCTGAAGGTTCGCCAATATCGGGCGGTAGCGGGCGAACACAATCGGGGTCAGGATCAAAGTTGCCAAGCCCACACGCCATGCCGCAATAAGCAGCGATGAAGCGCCCTCATTCTGGGCAAAACGGATGAAAATCGAGGAAGATGAAGCCGCCAGCACCCCAACAATCAGGGCCAGATACGGGCGGAGCGAAGGGGATTTCATGACACTTGAGCGCTTTCTTGTCAAACGAACTGAGATTTTTGAAGAACGATCAAGATAGCGCATCAGGTGCATAAAAGCCAAGCAGCAGTGAACACCCATAAGCACTATCTCCGCGAGTCTAACACAGGAGACGTTTGAGCAGTTATCGGTTGGGTCTGGGCAAACGCACAAAGGCGCGAGCGCTGCTCCCCAATTTTGATGCAGCGGTCCTCAATTAACACCCTCTTCATGTGCGCTTTCTGATCTCCCGCGCTACACTTAGGGGCGTGCCTTGCTGGAAAGACGTTCACTCATGCCGGAATTATCTGCTCTCGATAGTCTTGCGGTCCGATTTGACTCTGAAACTTGGATTTGCCTTGATGGTGATGATGGTGACCCGCTGATTACTGCAGTGGGCAGTGCCATTGTGTTTCACCCGACTTTTGCCCGCAGCCAGAATCTGCCAAGCCAGATCACCCCTGATCAGATTCAGATGGTGGTCGCAGGATGGGCTGAGGAGGATCAAACGTGGCATCTGGGGGTTCTTCTGGAACCTGATCTCTCTGCGCAGCGCGGAGGACGCTGGTGTGGCTTTGCCCGATGGGCTGAATCTGGGGGCGGGGATGCGGAAAGCGCCGGACGCGCCCTTGGTGGCTTGTTAGTACGCCCCTTCCGACTGGTTGCCCCCACCCTCCCTGCTGAAGAACCGCCTTCAGAACCAGAAGTTGAAGCCGAACCCATTGCACTTCTGCCTCTACCGCTCGATCTGGGCGAATGGGAATTGGTTGAGGATGCCGTTGGGCTGCTCTGTAAGGAATCGGGCACATGGCGGCGCTCGATGCTCACCCGAATGCTTATTTTGGGTGGTTTGGCCCCGATCTTTGGTTATCTCTCCGTCGGTGCAATCACCAGCGTTTATGCTTCAGTGCAGCCCGAGTGGCTGCCTTATCTGGGGTTGATTATCACCGCCGTGCTGATTTTCCTTGCCGGGACACAGGCCATCGCCTTGCTGAGAGGCGTTCACGCCGTGATCGATCAGCGCTCGCGGATGGTGCGCCGTCTCACCCGGAGCGGTCAGGTGCTGGTTCAAACACCCTTTGAAGGGGTGGAGTATGTGCTTGCTACCCAAGTCATCAACCGCCGTCAGGAGGAATCGGGAGCGCGCAAGGGAAACACCCCCATCCCTTTTTCAGCGGAGGTGTGGATTCATGTGTATTCGCCCCGGCGCGGATTTATTCTCCTCTCCCACTCTAGCGATCTCAGCGGGATCATCATGCCGGAGATCACTCTAGGGCAGAAGCATCCTCTGAACCTAGAGGAGGTCAATACCCCGGCCCATCATGCGGCCCTGCATGTGGCAGAGATGATAGGTGTGCCGGCTTACCTCGATCAGCGCTGAACACCCATACCTAGAGGCAGGATGAGCCATGCCTCTAATGGCTCATCCTGACCAATCGCGCATATAGAGGAAGTCGTGGCCGATACTGCGGCGGCTCAGTTTGGCCACATTGGGCATGGTGCGTTTGAAGTGATTCAGCCGCACCTGACGCCATACCTTCGCCACAAAATCACGGGGAAAACCCTGATCTGCGACCTCATCAACGGTATAACGTCCCTCGATCAGTAAGTACAGCACCTTGTCCACTTCGGCGTAGGTAAAGCCCAGTTCACCTTCATCGGTTTGCCCAGTCCATAGATCGGCAGATGGGGGCTTATCAAGGATTTCGGCAGGCACATTCAGCGCCCGCGAAAGCTGCCGAATCTGGGTTTTGTAGAGATCCTCAATCGGTTGTAAAGCGGCGGCGCTGTCCCCAAAAAGGGTGGTATAACCAAGCATCGCCTCAGTCTTATTGCTGGTGCCAATAACCAGCCCACGCCATGCGGCCGATTGATCGTAGAGGACGATCATGCGGGTGCGGGCCATGATATTGCCCCGTCGAAGCGCGGACATATCGGGGAACTGAGCGATCAGGGGATCAACCATGGCGGTGATCTCAACCGTCAAGCTGGGTGTGCCCAGTTGGTCGATCAACGTTTGTGCGTCGGAGAGGCTTCCGGGGGATGAGGTCTTGTAAGGCATTCGCACACACAGCACGTTCTCAGCGCCGAGGGCCTTCACCGCCAGCACTGCTGAGAGTGCTGAGTCAATCCCCCCTGACAGCCCGATCACCGCTTTGGAAAAGCCAATTTTGGTAACGGCGTCACGGATGAAGCCCACCAGTACTTTCTGGGCCAAATCGGTGTTGATCTTCAGCAGTTCACCGACATCAACACGGCTGTCATCCTTGCTGCCCACAATGGTGATCATGTTGCTGATTCCTCTTTTTCCTCGTGCGGTTTAACGAAGTCGGCAATCGCCCCAAAGTAGTCCCATAGTCCCTGCATCATCAGGTCATTGTGCCCCGCATGGACGATTCGCAGCAGACGCTTCCGGGTCGATGGACTGGCGTCATAAAGCCGCTGGGCATGTTTGAAGGGAATGAGGTTGTCATCTTCCCCGTGGATGATCAGCAGAGGGAGATGAATCGTCTCCATTTTTCGCTCATTGCCCAGCGGATCGATCATGCGCCCTAGGGCCTCGCTGGGGAAACCCATCCGTACCAGTACCGAAAACAAATCGGCAAAGCCGCTCTCAATGATCAGCCCTTTGACTTGTTCGGGGTGGCTGAAGGCGATATGAATGGCGGGCGCACTGCCCATAGAACGCCCCATCAAGTAGAGGGGGGACTCTGGAACAATACCATATTGGGTACGGATCGTAGGCAGAGCTTTTAACACATATTCGGTGTCGTCAATCAGGGCGGAAAATGAAGGGCTGCCGGTGCTCCACCCAAAACCCCGATAGTCCACCACCATCAATGAAACCCCTACCCGCTGGTTGTAGAATTGGGCAATATCGTCATAGTCAGGTGCGATCTCCGCATTGCCGTGAAAATAAACGATAAGGGGGCTGGTGGGGGTGGCACAATAAAGGCGATACCCGATCACTTCGTCAGGAGGTGTATCCCCTTCTGGTGGGGAATTCCAGACCGGGATTGTGCCGCTGTGAATGTGAGGTGCCCCTACCCTATCGCCATCAGTGATCGATGCGGTGCGTGGGTAAAACGCCAACGATAGAATGAAGGGGGTATCCAAGAGTCCAAAACTCATTGCATCTCCAAAGGCGCAAACAAATCCGTCAGGGAGAGGCTGAATCCGGGCAGTACCTCACCGCCCTCTAGAATCGAATCAGCGCTCAAGGTTGTCATTGAATCCAACCCGGTAAAGACTTCAACGATGCGGCTTTCAGGGTCGATCACCCAGATTCTGAGGGTTCCATGGGCGAAATAATCACGCAGTGAAGCACGCACAAAAGTGTAGTGTTCCTCTGGGGCGATCACCTTCACCACCAGATCAGGCGCGCCCTCAAAAATGCCCTTTGCCGAAGGCTGCTGATGGCGGTTGGCAGAGACGAAGCTCACATCGGGGATACGCACTGTTTCGCCCTGAGTATCTGGGTTTACCCCTAAACGGAAAAGCCCGTCAGAGCCAGAGACCTCACCGAGGCTGCGCGCCTTGGTGTGAATGTACACCGCGGCCGCAATGACGGACCCGATCAGTGCATGGTGGCGACTGTGAGGGGGCAGTTCGATCAACTGCCCCGCAACCAACTCGCAGCGTTTGCCCTGTTCGAGCAGGGTCTGCAAATCCTGAATGGTGTGTAAGGAAGGGTTCACCGGCATAGTTTGTGATAGCCGACTCATCATCGGATAGTAAAACGGATCACAGCATATCCAGCGGTTGGCACCTGAAGTTCCCCCGCAGCGCTCAAGATTGCATCCTGACGAAACAGAACTTCTGGTGCGCTGTTGTAGGTGCGATCACTCAGACTGGATAAAGCACCGATATTAGCAATCACGCTGGGCTGATTGCCAAAGTTGATTACCACCACGATCAATTCGTCTCGTGACCAGCGGCGCATCACATACAGCGAGCCTACATCCTTCATGACGTAGTGGGTATCACCTGTTTGCAGGGCCGCTGAACGGTTGCGCAAGGCACCCAATTCACGGTACAGGTTCAGGAGCGATTCTGAGTTCTGATCTTGCTCTTCAACACTCACCCCATCGTTGGGACGGTTGCTCCGATCACCGGGCTTAAACCAAGAGGTCATACCATCGCCTGTCTCGGCTTGATACCAGTCGAGCGGCTCACGGCGGTACTCATCGTAGGCCGGGCCGCCGCCTTTGACCCCTTTCATCCCAATTTCGTCGCCATAATAAAGGACAGGCGATCCGGGGGCAGTGAGCAGCCATACCGCCGCCGCACGCGCCCGTTTGAGGTCACCACCGACCACACTCATGATGCGGTTGGTGTCGTGGTTACCCACAAAACGCCCCAGAACTTCGCCTTGATCGAGGATCAAGTCCATGCCCATCATGGTGATGGGCAGCAGGGCAAGGTTGCCCTGACCATTGACCACACCGCCCCCAACCGCATCATGGTTGCCTACTAGAATATTCTGCGAGGGGAAGTCAAAGGCCGCAAAGATTCCGTTGGGTTGTAGGTAGTCGTCAATCAAGGTAGATTCCGCCCACACCTCACCGAGCAGAGTCACCGTCGGATTGACTTTTACCAGTGCTGCCCGCAGTTCGGGGAAGAAGTCAACGGGCACAAACCGCGCTGCATCAAGGCGGTAACCGTCCACGCCGTCATTGAAACGCCCGTCCCGGTCAGGATCAAGCCAGTAGGTGGCAATATCGATCATCCACTGACGGACAGCGGGACTGTCATAGTTCAGTTTGGGCAGATCGCGGTATCCGCCAAAGGTCTCATAGCTGGTGTGTTCATCATCAAGCCAACTGTAATAGTCACTGTAGCGGCTGGTAGGCTTGCCCAAGGCATCAAGGAAGTAGGGATGTTGGCTGGAGGTGTGATTAACCGTCAGATCAAGCAGAACGCGCATCCCCAAGGCATGGGCAGCGCGGAACACGTTGCGCAAATCCTCGTTGGTGCCGTAACGGGGGTTCACCCGCAAGTAGTCGGTAACAGCATAACCGTGATAGGTGGGCCCTTCAAACACGGGCATGAGCCAGATCGTGCGCACCCCCAAGGATTGGAGATAGGGCAGCCCTTCGATCACCCCCTTGAGATCGCCGATCCCGTCCTCGTTGGTGTCGCGGAAGCTGCGCACAAAGAGCAGATAGGTGATCGACTGCTCAAACCAACCGGTCTGAGGATCAGGGGCCACAGGCGACGGCGTTAGGGTAGGGGTGATTGTGGGAATCTTTTTGATCGCGGTCAAGGTGAGCGCCAGCGGGGCCACCGTGGGCGCAGTGTCAGGGGCAGTTGTGCCCGTTGGCGGCGGCGTCTGGGTCTCAGTGGGGGCCGCAGCGACTGCACTTACATCCTCCGCCGGAGTAGCCGAGATCACCACAACTGTCGCTTCGGCTGCAACTGCGGTGCGCGTCGGCGTGCGCGAAGGAAGCGCAGTTCTGGTGTTGGTGGGGGTGCGGCTCGCAGTAGGCAGGGGATCACGGTCTACATCCATGACCACCCGCACCCGATCCGTGATCTGCTGCTTGTTTTCATCCAACCCAACCACGAATAGATGATAAGAACCCCGCGGCAAGGTGTTGGTATTGTAGGTGAACTCTAGGTCCTCAGAAGGCACGGACTCCACAGTTTGTTCATAGACAAGGGTGAAATCCTGCCGCATCAGGGTAAGCTGATAGTACTTGACCTTCTCCAGATCGGTTCCCTGAACCGCGATCAGCAGGTGTCCACTGTCGATGTTGAGCCTTGGGGGAGCAACCTCCAGTGTGATCAGTTTTGAGGCGCCCGTGGCGGAGGCTGGCACCATGGTTTGGGTGGGCGTCCGCGATGGGATCAACGTGTTGGTGGGCGTCCGGGTCGGCAGGGGTGTGCTGCTCGGTGCCTGTGTTGGCGAAGGTGTGTTGCTTGGCGTCCGAGTCGGGGTGAAGCTCGGAGTACGGGTAAATGTGGGCGTAAGGGTATGAGTCGCAGTGGGTTTCAGGCACACCACTGGCGCTGAGCGCCCCCGGCCGCTGATACCGATGGTGTAAGTGCCATCAGCGTCACCAAAGGGCACGGTCACAGACCCCCCTTCTGCCAATCGGATCGTGCCCGTAGCAGCAATCTCAATGGTCGTGCCCACCGATTTTTCGATGGTGTAGGTCTCATTGGCGAACATACCCCCACCCGAATTGCTCACGGTGAAGGTGACAACCTGATCAACACACTGCCCCGTAAAACGCAGTGCGGGCTGCGGGGTGGGGCTGGGGGTGAAGGTCAGGGTTGAGGTGGCCGTGTTCGATGGCGTTAAGGTCGGGGTGAACGTAGGGGTATTGCTCGGCGTAAAGGTAGCCGTTGCAGTGGCGGTGTGGGTGGCCGTGTTGGTAGGGGTGGCCGTTGGCGGCTCACACTCGACCTCAACGCTGACGGTTGAATCCAAGACTTGCAGGGTGAGCTTGCCGTACACCCCCTTAACTTCAACCACCAGTGTGCCCGGGCTATCAAGGCGGAAATGCCCCCCCGTGATCGTGGTCTCCTCAGCGTCCATGACGATGTAACTCTGATCATAGATCATGGGCGCGCCGCTGTTTTGGATGGTGAAAACAGTTTAAAT